>JAIEQX010000229.1 GCA_019747375.1 Beijerinckiaceae bacterium
CGATCCTTGACCGCGTAGCCCATCGGAACATAGCCGCCCATCCACATGCCGCGCTTGCGCGAGGCGGCGAACTTGTCGCGGATGCGCTCGCCGATTACCTCGCGTTCGAATTGCGCGAAGGACAGGAGAATGTTGAGCGTCAGCCGCCCCATGCTCGTCGTCGTGTTGAACGCCTGCGTCACGCTGACGAAGGTCACGTCGTTGCGGTCGAATACGTCGATGAGCTTTGCAAAATCCATCAGCGCGCGGCTGAGACGGTCAATCTTGTAGACGACCACGACGTCGACGCGACGCTCCTCTATGTCAGCAAGCAGTCGTTTGAGGCCGGGCCTCTCGAGAGTGGCTCCCGAGATCCCGCCATCGTCGTAATGCTCGGCAAGCTCGACCCAGCCTTCGGAGCGCTGGCTCGCGATATAGGCGCTGCAGGCGTCGCGTTGCGCATCGAGCGAGTTGAACTCCATGTCGAGTCCCTCCTCGCTCGACTTGCGGGTGTAGATCGCGCAGCGCAGCTTGCGGGCGCCTGCCTTCGGAGCGGCGACCTTCGTCATGCGCCCCTCCGATGGCTTTTCATGCCAAAAAAGACCCAACCGTTCCAGCGCGTGCCGGTAATGGCCCGCGCGATTGCGGAGAGCGAGCGGTAGGGGCGACCCTGCCATTCGTATCCGTCGCCCAACACCGTGACTGTGTGTTCGACGCCCTGCCATTCGCGGATCAGCCGCGTGCCAGCGATCGGCCTGTCATCGGCGCGGATCCGGCGCAGAACGATGTTGCCGCCGTCGAGCTGCTCGCCGAGCGCTTCCAGGCGCTCGATGGTCGCCGGTTTCAGGCCGCCATACGTCAGCTCCTGGATCCGGTACGCGAGCCGGCTCTCCAGGAAACGCCGGTTGTACGGCGGCGCCTCCGTGTCGAAGAGTTCGCGCCATTGCTTCTTGAGGTCGGGCGTGGGCGTCGTCTTCAGAGCCGCGAGCCGGGCCAAGATGGTGTCCGTCATGGTCATGTATTTCTCCGTTGCGTCGGAGTTGCATGACCGCTCTGGTCGGGCGGGAAGTGTAGGCAACTTTCTCCAAGCTCGTCAGATACTTGCCTTGACTGACGCGCCCGGAGACGAATCACCGCGCGCGCGAGAATCTCGCACAACTCGGCGATCCGCTCTGCGGCGGTCATCCTGTCAGGCGGCAGAGGGTTGGGGCGTTTCATGTCTCAGGCAGCCGTGATCGGGGGCGTCATTACCGATCAAAAGCCACTCGACGGCTGGGTGTGGGACATGCGAATCGGGCAGAGCGCAGGAATGCAAACAGTTGCAGAACCTCGTCCCTTGCGGCCAGCCGATTCGTCACTGATTATTGAACGTCGAATGATTCAATAGCAGATGTTCATCGAGGTGGATTCATGCCGCGCAAAGCGCTTCCGCTCGGCCCAAGCACTATTTCTCTGATCGAAGATGCGCGCATCGATCTTGCCCGAGCAGCGCTTGCCATCCGCGAAGGCGAAAACGAGCCTGACTTCAGGCTCTCTGAGGAATTTCCCGATCATTCTGATGACGAAGCGGTCCACGCGTTCCGGCAAACACTTATCGAAACGCTCGCGCAGTTCGATCATGACGAACTGATACCCGCAGAGCAGCGGTGTCGCCGGATTCGCGCACTCGCGGACGGAAAGGGCGTCACCTCCCTCACCACGATCGTCGATCAGCAACTCGACGACGCGAAAGCACAAGAAATCCGGCGACAGCCCGATGCGCTTTGCAGAAGCATCTGGACCTTTCTGAACGTGCGCGAGACGTTCGAGGATGCCGAGAGCTTTCATTTCGCTCGGCAATTTCGCGAACACGGCAAACTTTATGACGCCTTCGAGATCGATCTCGAAAATACAGTAGCCCTTGATGCAGCTTCGATCGATGACGCAGCGCTGGCCGCAAAGATTAAACAGGCTCTCGACCTGAAGCCCGAGATTTCCTGCACTGTAAAGGCGCTCGATCTCCCGGCGACCGATGCGCACCCTGCATCTATCATGCTCATCGTGCGCCATGGCGGGCCGTTGTCGAGCGTCCATGATCACCGGCAGGACGGGCGCAGGGGAACCATCTATTATCGACCGCCGAACGAGGCGACCCTGATTTACACGCCGTCGCTGCGACAGATCGAGGTCTGTGCGGACAGCCCGGTGGTTCGCCAAACGGTAAGCGACTCGTTCGCCGAGATCGCACTCGGGCAAGACATTTCGCAGAAGCCTTTGACCTGGAAGCGTTACAATCTCTCGCGGTTCCGAACCTCGCTACTTCTGGAGTCCCCCGAGATCGACGGCTATGAGTTTGAATTCGCGCGCGTCCTGGAAGCCGAGGTGCGGCTTGGCACCTGGAAGCGCAAACTCCAACTCAAGGTCACCGTCAACGACGACATCGAGGAGGTGGCGGACCAATATCTCGGCGCCGGGAACATCTTCCGGCGCGCCGAGGCCTTCAGTCGCATAGGCATAGCGGTTGCCTACAATCGTGTTGGCGACGAGAAGGAGCGGACGCTGAACATCACGATCGCTGGGTCAAAGAGCTGTAACTTGCAGAGCAAGACAGATCCGGAAGAGCGCAGCCTCGGCTTCGCGCTTCTCAAGGAATGGGGAATTCTGAGCGCATTCCGACAGATCGCATCGGATGATCTGCGCGCGATCTTCCCCCAGCTTGTTCAACTTCACGACCGGATCGAGGATGAGGTCAGCGGAGGATATCTTCTGGAGCTCGGCCTCGATGCGCGCCGCCTGATCGAAGGCGGGCTGCTCGAACGCTGTGACCGGCAGGATGTGGTGCTGATCGAGGACGACGACCTTGAGGGGGAAGGCGCCATCAAGCCGTCGAAGACAGAGGGCATGGTCCGTGCTGTCGGCCCCTTTGGCGAAGATGCAGGAAAGCGACCAGCGTCGGATGTCGAGATGTTCGCGATCAACTCCCAGTGGCTTCACGAGACGCTCATGCGCCTGATGAAACCGCTCCTGAGCAAGCGAGCGGCCCAGATCCTCGACCCGGACCTGACCCTTGTCGGTGTGATGCAGATTGACGGTGCTGAGGCGCCCGTCTATTTCGCGCGGCGTCTCAATGACCCGAAAACTGCGCAGAGGCTGGATCTGACGCTGCGCGCGCGGAACACCGCTGGCGTGGGCATCATCCTCGCCGCCAGCGAGGAAATGCCGTCGCACCTCGGGTCGAATGTCGTCGTGCCGCTCCTGTCCCACCTCGCATCGGCAGACGAGGAGATCCTGTTCGCGCGGGACGGCCTCGAGCTCGCATATCGTGACAATCTTTCGCTCGCGCGCGGAGGCGTGTCGCCGCGAGTCGTCCGGACAGGCACGCAGTCCGGCACTCTGTTCATTCCCGGTAAGGAGCCGCTTCACCTCGCCGGGAATGATCAGCTAACGATCTTCGAGCGTCTCGTGGTCGCAGCCGGGAAGGGCAGTCCCGATGTTCAGGTCAAGGCGTTGATGGAAGGCTTCGAGTCCAGAAGCCCCCAACAGGCGTTCCGGAAGGACACTTGGGACAACATCCGAGGCGTCTATATCGGCAAGGGTGCGAAGAACGGGTACTGGCGGCTGGTGCTCGCCGGGCAGCCGACGGAAGACGTCGCCGAAGCCCCGGTCGAAGAATCCGTCTAACAACGGTCTAACATCCGCAGGGAGACGGTCTAACAAGGCGCTGATTACTGGAAGGGCTCCACATCAGAGGAGCACTTCGATGCCGACTCCCTTCCCCTCGCGCCAGGCAGCCCAGACGAGCTGGTCCAGCGCCGCGACTACCGAGCCCCCTACCTCCAACGCAGACTGGCGCTGCACGCGCTGTGACAAGCTGCTCGGCGTCTGTCGTGACGGCCGGATGCACCTGCGCTTCGCGCGAGGGCACGAGTACTTCGTCGGCTTCCCGGTTCAAGCCACCTGCCGCGGCTGCGGAACGCTGAACCACGCGGCCGCCCCTGCGCGCTGAGGCGCGCTTCGACCTCCACCCCCTGAAATCGCAGAGACGCGTGACGTCCTGACCTGGCCACGAGAAGGCGCCGGACGCCTGGCCGCAAGGCAGGCGTCCGATGTCTTTCGCGTGGCACGAGATCCGCGACAACTTCATGCAATCCTCGAGCACCCTCAGGTTTCAGCACAGTTTCGAGGCGCTTCGGCGCACCAGCAATCCCATCGCTGCGTTTCGCGATCCAGCCGCCATGCTGGATGCGCTGCATCGCGGCGCTGCGAACCCGGATCAGAAGAACATCGTACTCACGACGCTGATCGAGGCGGCGCAGTCCGACGGCCCCCCGGCCGACTGCGCTCTCACCGTGTTGCTGTTGGCGCTCTGGCCGGGGCTCGACGCCATCCGGCGCCGGTCGATCTGGCGCAGGATCGGCTCCCCCGAAGAGGTCGCCTCCGAAATCCTCGCCCGCGCCACCGAGGCAATCCGGAGCCTCGATCTGCAGAACGTCAACTGGATCGCGGCCACCCTTCTCAGAAACATCGAGCGCGACATGATCCGCGCGCGTCAGCGCGACACGGCGCGCGAACGTTTCGCCAGCGGCGCCGATCCCGACGAGGTGGCGGACACTGGCGACAGCGGCATTGGCGCGGCGGGGTACGCGCGACTGAACGGCGCCGTACGGAAGCTGCTCGGCGATGACGCCCTGCTGGTGATCCGTGTAGCGATCGAGGGCTTCTCTCAGACCGAGGCGGCCGTTGAACTGGGCCTGACGGAGGCCGCAGCCCGCAAGCGGTACCAGCGCGCGATGCGCCGGCTGAGCGACGCCCTTCAGGAAATCCCCTGAGCCGATGTCCCGACGCGGTCCCGGCGGTGGCCTTTTCCATTCGAGCGCCCCGAGCGCCTTTCCTCCAATCGAAAGCAGAAACGCATGAACAGCACTGCCGATCTGTCGCTCGAGGACTACAGGCGTCTCCCGGGTCTCTACCGGCGCTGGGAGCTGACCGAGGTCTGCGAGTCCAACCGCAACTACCAGATCGAGGACGCCGGCGCCCATGCCGACGGGACGCCGCTACTGGCGATCTACGTCGCCGAGTCCGCGCCCGACGTCCGCGAGGACGCGTGATGGGCCTCCTCGACCACATCATCTCATGGAGACAAGCCATGCCGGACCAGCTGGACGCCATCACCCGCCTTCGCGCGACGAATTACGGCCTCGAAGACCTCCCCGAGACCATAGGCTTCCCGCAGCGCTTCGGTGACGAGCCGCGCGCGCCGCTGCCGGTCGTCGAGGCGACCGTCGACGAGATCGCCTTTGCGATCGTGGAGGCGGAGCGGGATAGCTCGGCCGCCTACCGCCGCGCCGCCGCGCTCCAGCGGCTCTACAAGCTTGCCCGCGAGGCGGGGCGCATTGGCGCCGAACACGCAGCGCCGGCGGTGCTGAAGATGGAGGGCAAGTGATGGCCCTTCCCATCATCAGCGCGGACGAGCGCCTCGCACAGCACAAGGGCATCAAGGGCTGCATCTTCGGCAAGTCAGGCATCGGCAAGACGAGCCTGTTATGGACGCTGAACGCCTCGACGACCCTCTTCATGGATCTCGAGGCCGGCGACCTCGCGGTTGAAGGCTGGGAGGGCGACACGCTGCGCCCTCGCACCTGGAAGGAGTGCCGTGATTTCGCGGTATTTATCGGCGGGCCGAACCCGGCGCTGCGCGAGGACCAACCCTACAGCCAGGCGCATTTCGATGAGGTCTGCGGGCGCTACGGCGATCCGGCGGTGATCGCGAAGTACGAAACCATCTTCATCGACTCGATCACCGTCGCCGGGCGGCTCTGCTTCCAGTGGTGCCGCGGCCAGCCTGAGGCCTTCTCTGACAAGACCGGCAAGGCCGACATCCGCGGCGCCTACGGGCTGCACGGCCGCGAGATGATCGCCTGGCTGACCCATCTCCAGCACACGCGCGGCAAGCATGTCTGGTTCGTCGGGATCCTCGACGAGAAGCTCGATGACTTCAATCGCAAGGTCTGGTCGCCGCAGATTGATGGTTCGAAGACCGGGCTCGAACTGCCCGGCATCGTCGATCAGGTCATCACCATGGCCGACATCCCCGATGCGAATGCCCAGCCGCAGCGCGCCTTCGTCTGCCAAACGCTGAACCGCTGGGGCTTTCCGGCCAAGGATCGCTCCGGCCGTCTCGACCTGGTCGAGCCCCCGCATCTCGGCCGGCTGATGGAGAAGATCCAGAGCCCTGCGGCGCCTGCCTCCGAACGCCTGATCTGGCCTCCGAGGATCCCGGCCGATCCCGCCCCCGCGCAGGAGCCCGGCCATGGCTGAGCGAACCTCGCCGCCACCGGTGTCCCGATCCGGTCAGCGGGTTGGCTTTCCCGTATCGACGCCGCTGCGCGTTTCACCCTCAACCTGAAAGGAGCCCCGCCATGTCCGGACTCTGGAACGACTTCAATTCTGCCCAGTCCAACTCCAACGTCATTCCGAAAGGCACGCTGGCCAAGGTGCGCCTGACCATCCGTCCCGGCGGTTTCGACGACCCCGCGCAGGGCTGGACTGGCGGTTACGCCAAGCGCGGCGCGACGGGCTCCGTCTACCTCGACGCCGAATTCACGGTGCTGGAAGGACCCTATGCGCGCCGCAAGATCTGGTCGCTGATTGGCCTCTACAGCCCGAAGGGTCCTGACTGGGCCAACATGGGCCGCGGGCTCATCCGCGGCATCCTGAACTCGGCGCGCGGGATTTCCGACAAGGACAATTCGCCCGAGGCGCAGGCGCGCCGGCGCATCAGCGGCTTCAGCGAACTCGACGGACTCGAATTCGTCGCGCGGATCGACATCGGCCAGGACACCAACGGCGACGACAAGAACGAGGTGCGCGGCGCCGTGACGCCCGACCATCGTGACTACGCCGCGCTGATGGGCGCGGGCACAGCCCATTCAACGGCAGCGGTGGCATATGCGCCGCCGCAGGGCAACGCCACGCTCGGGCAGCCCTCTGCATTTCCGGCTGCGCCCCGCCCCCAGCAGGCCCATCCCGCGCCACCGGCCCCCGGGCGGCCGAGCTGGGCTCAATAAGGGAGAACGCGGATGCGCCTGCGCCCCCGCCAGAAAACATTCGTCGAACGCAGCGTCGCTGCGCTCGCCGCCCGCGGCAATACGCTGGGCGTGGCGCCCACCGGCGCGGGCAAGACCATCATGCTCTCGGCGGTTACCGCCGAGATGATCGGCGACGACGACGCCAAGGTCTGCATCCTGGCGCATCGCGACGAGCTCACCGCGCAAAATCGCGCGAAGTTCAAGCGGGTCGCGCCGGGGATCGCCACATCTGTGGTCGACGCTGCCGAGAAGTCGTGGCGCGGCCACGTCACATTCGCCATGGCGCCGACGCTGGCGCGCGCATCAAACCTTGCTGACATGCCGCGCCTTGATCTGCTGGTCATCGACGAGGCGCATCACGCAATTGCCGAAAGCTATCGGCGGATCATTGATCGAACGCTTCAGAACAATCCGCACGCGAAAATATTCGGCGTCACCGCCACGCCGAACCGTGGCGACAATAAGGGCTTGCGGGAGATCTTCGACAATGTCGCCGACCAGGTACGGCTCGGCGAGCTGATCGCCTCGGGGCACCTCGTGCCGCCGCGAACCTTCGTCATCGACCTCGGCGTGCAGGACGAACTGCGGTCGGTTCGAAAGACGTTGTCGGATTTCGACATGAACGAGGTCGCGGGGATCATGGACCGCGCGCCCGTCACCGACGAGGTGATCCGCCACTGGACGGAAAAGGCCGGCGATCGGCAGAGCGTCGTGTTCTGTTCGACCGTCGCGCACGCTGAACATGTAACCGAGGCGTTCAGGACGGCGGGCATCGCCGCCGCGCTGATCCATGGCGAGCTGGCGTCAGAGACCCGCAAATCCATTCTCGCGTCCTATGCCGCCGGCGAAACCCGCGTCATCGTCAATGTGGCTGTGCTGACCGAAGGCTGGGATCATCCGCCGACCTCCTGCGTCGTGCTGCTGCGTCCATCCTCCTACAAATCCACCATGATCCAGATGGTGGGACGCGGTCTGCGCACCGTCGACCCGCAAGAACATCCCGGCGTCGTGAAGACGGACTGCGTGGTGCTGGACTTCGGAACGTCGAGCCTCATTCACGGCACGCTGGAACAGGACGTCGACCTCGACGGCCAGACCACCGCCGGCGATGCGCCCACCAAGTGCTGTCCGGCTTGCGAGGCGGTGATCCCGCTGGCCGCAACGGAATGCCCGCTCTGCGGCGAGGCGTTTTCGCGCGACGTCGGGAACGCGGACGAGAGCAGCGGCGGCGCTCCACTCGCGGGTTTCATCATGACCGAGATCGATCTTCTGAAGCGCTCCAGCTTCGCGTGGGTCGATCTGTTCGGCGCCGACGACGCGCTGATGGCCGCCGGGTTTACCGCCTGGGGCGGCGTCTTCTGGCTCGACGGCGTCTGGTACGCGGTCGGCGGCGCCAAGGGCGAGCGCCCGCATCTTCTGGGCGTGGGCGAGCGGACCGTGTGCCTGGCGCAGGTCGACGACTGGCTCAACACCCACGAGAGCGACGAGAGCGCCTTCAAGACCAAGGGCTGGCTGCGCCAGCCGCCAACCGAGAAGCAGCTCCAGTACCTGCCGCCCGAATGCCGCCACGACTTCGGCCTCACGCGCTACCACGCCTCGGCGCTCATGACCTTTGGCTTCAACAAGCGCGCCATCCGCCAGCTTCTCGAATCGGCGTCCGGGCCGCAACGGAGGGCGGCATGAGCCATGAACGCATTCACACCCATGACGGCCGCGCACCGGCTGCGCCTCTGGCATCCGCGCGGAACGCTGTGCGCCGTGTGCCGGCGCCCCGCCCGTGGCTTTGGATGGCGCGATCCGCTTCGGCCGCTTCGGCTCGGGCCGTCTGTCTGGTTCTGCTCGATGCGCTGTCAGCGCTTCTTCTCGCAACGGGCGCGGAGGTCGTCAGCCATGGTTGACCTCACCGAACATGAGAAGGCGGCCATCCGCGCCGCCATGAAGCGGGTCGCCGAGATCATGGAGGAGATCGGCTGGCAGACGCGGTTGATCGACCTCAGCGAGCATCAGGTTCTCACGCTCATCGAAGTCGCTGTTGGTGGTTTTCAGGACGCCATGGCCGACATCGCCGCCGCGCAGCCCAATCACTCGCCGGAGGTTCCGTTCTGATGCTCGACTATAATCACACTCCGAAGTTCGCCGACGTGCTGAACGCTGTCATCGACGCCGCCCTTACTGCCGAAAACGCGGTGCGGTCGCCGCGCGACTATCTCGGCGGCTCGCGCCTCGGGCATCCTTGCGAGCGGGCGCTGCAATTCGAGTTCACGGGGGCGCCGAAGGACGAGGGCCGCGACTTCAACGGCCAGACGCTTCGTATCTTCGCCATCGGCCACGCACTCGAAGATCTGGCTGTCGCGTGGCTGCGCGCGGCAGGCGTCGACCTCTATACCCGCAAGGGCAATCGCCCCGACGGGGGCCAGTTCGGGTTCGAAGTCGCGCGCGGGCGCATCCGCGGTCATGTGGACGGGATCATCGCCGCGGGTCCCGATGATCTCGGTCTTGCATGCCCCGCGCTGTGGGAATGCAAGACGATGAACGCCAAGAACTGGCGCGCCTGCGTGAAGGACGGCGTCGCCAAATCGAAGCCCGTCTACGCCGCGCAGATCGCGCTCTACCAGGCCTACATGGACGCGAGCATTCCAGGGCTCGCGAGCAATCCCGCGCTCTTCACCGCCATCAACAAGGACACCGCCGAGCTCCACCACGAGCTCGTCCCCTTCGACGCCGATCTCGCGCAGCGCATTTCGGACCGCGGCGTGCGGATCCTTCAGGCCATGGACGCGGGCGAGTTGCTGCCGCGCATCGCGACGAGCGCCGACTTCTTCGAATGCCGCATGTGCTCCTGGGCGAACCGCTGCTGGGATCTGCCGCAATGACGGACGAGCGCGACGATAACCTTCATAGCGAAGAGATCCCCACGGGCGAAATCATCCACTTCAACCCGTGGCGCGATTTCAACGACGCGGCGCCGATCGAAGACCCTTTCGGCGTCGAGCCGGACCGCGAGCAGATCGCCACGTTCCTCGATGTCGTCTTCGGCTATTGCGACGGCCTGATCCCCGTGCGCGGGTTCATCGACAAGGGGCAGGGCTTCAACGGCAAGCCGCACAACATCTGGATCGACGCCGATGTGGGGGCGAGGGACAAGCTCGCCACCTTCGCCGCATGGGCCTGGCGTGAGGGCGCCGCCGTCTATGTGATCCCCGGCACGGTCGCCGAAAGCGGTCAGGCCCGCGCGGCGGACGTTATGCAGATGCAGGCGATCGTGGTCGATCTCGACGCCGGCGACATCAACGCCAAGCTGCGTCACCTCATCCAGCATCTTGGATTCCCGACGCTGCTCGTCGAGAGCGGCGGGCGTACGGCCGAGGGCGCGATGAAGCTGCACGCCTGGTGGCGGCTGAGCGAGCCGGCGACGGGCGAAGATCTGGCGAGGCTGTGTCGGCTGCGCGGCGACATCGCCTTCAAGGTCGGCGGCGACTCGCATTTTCGCTCGGCGCACCAGCCGATTCGGGTCGCCGGCAGCGTCTATCACAAGGGCGGTTTCCAGCGAATCGTCACGATCCTCGAACATCGGCCGGCTGTGGAATTCGAGCTGCGCGATTTCGCCGACCTCGTCGACGCCATGCCGCTGTTTGCAGGCTCTGGCCGCGATCCTGTTGAAGCGCCTGGCAAGCCCTCGCTCGACGATGTCCTGACGACGCCCGTGCACGAGGGCGGCGGCGACGAGTGGACCCGCTTTGCGGGCGCCAGCGCCGCCATCGGCCATTACGTTCGTCTCGTCCACGAGGGCAAGATCAGCCCTGACGAGGGCTGGGAAGCGATCTGTCAGTACAACGCCGCCATGCTGCGGCCCGCCTGGCCTCTGGAGCGCCTGAAACGCGAAGCCGACCGGCTGTGGGCGCGCCACGTCGAGAAGAACGGCCCGCCGTTGCTACGGCTCCAAACAGCGACATCGGCGCCGTCCTCGATCCCGGTGTTTTCGTTGGGCGCCCTGTTGGACGACACGAGCCCGATGCCGGCCGACATCATCGCGCCGCGTGTGCTGACGCCAGGCGGCCTGCTCGTACTTGGCGGCGCGCCCAAGGTGGGCAAGAGCGACTTCCTCATCAGCCTGCTCGTGCACATGGCGGCCGGCGCGCCCTTCCTCGGCTTCACGCCGCCCCGTCCTCTGCGTGTGTTCTACTGCCAAGCCGAGATCCAGTACCATTACCTGCGCGAGCGGATGCAGGCGATCCGGCTTGATCCCGCCGTCATCACTGCCGCCCGCGGAAATCTGTTTGCAACGCCGAAGCTGAAACTGATCCTGAACGAAGGCGGCCTCGCAGTCGTCGCCGAGTCGATCCGTCAGCATTTTCCCGACGCCGCGCCCGACATCATCTGCCTCGATCCGATCCGCAACCTGTTTGACGGTGGGCCAGACGGCGGCGGCGAGAACGACAACACCGCCATGATGTTCTTCCTGAAGGACCGTGTGGAGGCGCTGCGCGAAGCCGTGGCGCCCGAGTGCGGCGTCATCCTCGCGCACCATACCCGCAAGATGAACCGCAAGCTCGTCGCCGAGGATCCGTTCCAGGCGCTGTCAGGCGCAAGCGCCCTCCGGGGCTTCTACACCACAGGCCTGCTCATGCACCGGCCCGATGAGGACAGCACCGTCCGCAGGCTCGAAATAGAACTGCGCAACGGCCCTGCGCTCGCGGGCAAGCTGATCGACAAGGTGAAGGGCGATTGGGTCGAGCTCAATCCGATGAACGAGCGTCTCGTGCGCAAGGAGGTCGGCGCAAAGCACGACGCCGAGCGGGACCGAAAACGCGACGTGATCCTGTCGATCCTTCTCGATGAGGCCGCCAGCGGAAAGCTCTACACCTCGACGCAGTTTCGCGAAGCGTTCGAGAACCAGCGGGGACTGGGCAGCCAATCCACCATTCGTGATCGGATCAGCGTCCTCACCACCAAGGGCTACATCCGCTTCGTGCGCGACGGGCGGCCCTATGGCTATCCCGCGGTTCGATCGCGCTTCGGCTATCTCTGCGTGGAAGGCATGGTCTTGTGCGGCGACGAGGAGGTCGACCCGGAAACCGGCGAGATCACCCGGGCCCGAAAACCTGTCCTCCCGACGCACTACAAGTCACCGATGACCGGCGCCTGTCTGGAGCGCGAGGACCCCGCCGACTGGCCGATCGAGGAGGTCGAAGATGCCTGATCGGCGCTTGTGCGACCTCTGTTCGACCTCAGGACAAACATGTTCGTCCTCCCGCGTTGTTCGTCCTCAACTCAATCAATTCAGATGGTTAGGACAAGTCGAGGTCGAACATGTTCGTCCTCTTGTCCGACCTCTGTTTGTCCTCGTGAAGCGCGTAAATTCAGTGTCTTACGTTCAAAGCGAGGACGAACAATGAAAGCCCCCATACTACGTATGGGGAGGCCAACCGGCAGGTTTGGCCTCTCCTCCCATACGTCGACGGGTATTCGCGCGCGCGGGCCTCCTGCACTGCGGATCTGATCGGACGGCGGCGGCCTAACCGCCAAGCCAGAACCGCCGCCGTCCTCCACCACAAGCAATCCCCTTTGACGGAGACCATCATGGCTTCGACGACTCTGACTCTGCCTGCCGCCAATGCAACCCCGCCCGCGCTATCCATGCCGCGGTTGGCGCAGACCGCGGTTCTCGCCCTTGATCTGGGCACGACGACCGGTTGGGCCCTGCGCACCGCCGACGGACTGATCACCAGCGGTGCGGTCTCGTTCCGGCCGAGCCGTTATGACGGCGGCGGCATGCGCTATGTGCGCTTCCGCGCGTGGCTCGATCAGCTGGCTAAGGACGCAGGCCCGCTCTCGTCCATCCACTTCGAGGAAGTGCGCCGGCACATCGGCACGGACGCTGCGCACCTCTATGGGGGATTTCTGGCGACGCTGACCGCCTGGTGCGAGCAACACGACGTCGCCTACCAGGGCGCGCCGGTCGGCACGATCAAGCGTCATGTCACGGGCCGCGGCAACGCCGACAAGGCTGCAGTCATCGCGGCGGTGCGGGCTCGGGGCTATACGCCGGCCGACGACAACGAGGCCGACGCCATCGCGATCCTTCTGTGGGCGATCGAGACCCATGGAGGCGTGGCATGAGATGGGCGCCCTATGGCTATGGCGGCAAGCGCCGCGATCCCGAACAGGTCAAGCGCGAGGGCTGGCGTGAGCAGGGGCTTCTCGCGATCTCCGCCGATGACCGCCGTCTCACCTGGCCTGAGCGCGAACTCGTGCGGCAGCTCGGCGAGAAACTCTATGGCCCACGCCCGTCGCAAAAGGAGGCGCGTCATGGCAGATGACGAGTGGACCGTCGAGCGTGTCGCCGAGCAGTTTGAAGAAGCCGTACGCACGCTGCGCAAGCTGCCGCCGGTGAAGGCGCGGGGCTATTTCAATGTGTGGCCACAGATCGCGCGCACGTCCCGCGAGATCGCGTTCATGGAGCCTGAGCCGATGCGGGTGTGGCCGTCAACCGCTGCGATCACTCGGCTGGAACAGACCTCGGACTGGGTGCTCTGGATCAGCGTCGATGAACGAAAGCTGGTCTGGTCCCGCGCCGCCCGTGTGCCATGGAAATACATCAGCGGCGAATTGGGATGCGATCGCTCGACTGCGTGGCGGCGCTGGCAGCTCGCGCTGACGAAGATCGCGGCGCGATTGAATGCGCGTTGAGCAGAAAAGTGTTGCAACACTTTTCTGTTCGACGTCTGCAACAAGATCGTGCTAGCTTTTGGCTATGTTGGGGAGAGTGCGCCGCAGGGCTCGCTCTCCCCTTTGCTTTGGATGTTGGACCAGCCTTCACATGAAGCAGTCACGCCGAATGTCGCTGATCGAGTCAATCGCCAATGTCGTGGTTGGATACGGCATGGCGGTCGTCGCGCAGATCCTGATATTCCCGGCGTTCGGTCTGCACGTGACGCTTGAGCAAAATCTTCAGATGGGCGCCGTGTTCACGCTAGTCAGCATCGCTCGGTCGTTTGCGCTGCGACGCGCGTTCGAGGCGCTGCAGGTTCGAAGCAGCGATTAGGCGTCACGAACGGAGTCCCGCGCTTAAGAGCTGCTGCCTCTAGCCGCTTACTTGTAGTATCGGAAACCGGCGTGACCATGTAGCCGTTCATCAGGTCGCCGAGCATCGCTGATGAAGCTGCAGCTCCTGCGCGCCAGATCAGTCCAACGAGGGCGCAAATCGAGGCGTCAAGTTTATCTTGATCCGCTTTTCGAGGATCGGGAAGGTCCGCCATGCTCTCTGCCCAGGCGGCGAGGCCGACAACCCCAAGCCTTTCGGCCGTACTCGCGGTAAGGTGCGCGACGGCCTGCCAGTCTTGGCTGCGGTACTTGCGCCGGTTTTTCGGATTGTACTTCGGTGCGCCGTGCCGTTCCGCGAACTGCGGGTGCAGCGCTGACAGGGCGAGAGCCGGAAAGACTTCGACGATAAAGTGGCCTTGCGCAGCTGACTGTGCCGCAATCGGTTCTTGGGCAGCATTCAGGGACGTTAGAAATCGCCAGACAGGCGCATCGTCGCAAAACATGCCTCGCTTGCTTCGGCTCGCGGGTTGAACACCGCCGCCAATGAATGAGATCAGAGACCCAGCAACCTTGTCGACTGGCCGGCTGCCTGTTGCGTTCGGAACGATTGTCGGCTGGTCGAGTGCAACAAGGCTGACGGCATAACCGTGTCGTTTAGAGTCAATAAATTCCAGCGCCTGACTGAACGAAACGAGCCTAGGTTCGTGAAAATCTGCTTTGCCTTGCGCGTCGAACGCAATTGCGCAGATAGCCCCCGGCGCCCCAGGTGAGTCGGTCCACGCGGAATCGAAGCCGAAAATGATGGTGCTGCTTTGTGGATGTTCGAGCATGATGTCCAGTCCCCGCAAAACAGGATAGGCGAAACGAACGTAGACTGCATTGGCTAATAGCCGGCTGCGCGCCTCGGCCTGACCTGCTATCCTGTGCCCATGTTCGGTTTACTCAATCTATTCGGTCGCTCGGCAGCCTTGAAGGCGGCTGATCGCGCGCTGCGGCGCGCCGGGCTGCACCCGGTTCTCGTGCCGGAGGCAGTGAAGCTGACGATCCTGCGACTCCACAAGAAGGACGCCGATTCAGAGAGAACCAGCGAAGACGCTTTGGATGAGGCGGCCCAGCTCTTTGCGTACTGCATGCTGGGTCGGGACCAGTTCATCGACGCCAATAGTGTCTCGGCCGCCGATAGTGCCGAGCGACGTCTGGAGTGGGCGATCGTCGCCGGCGAATCTCTCGATGCGCAGCTCATCCTGCTGGCGCACCATTCCGGGCTGATCCACGAGGAAATCGCGGATCGCATCGATGTCGAGAAAGATTAGGCACTAAGGTTGACGGGCTGCGTCGACGTTTTGAGCCCGGAAACGACAAACCGCCGCCGGTGAGGGCGGCGGCTTTTGCGGAGGGCGGAAATCAGGGCGCTGTCAGCCTGTAGACCCGCCCGCGCCCCTCGACCTTCTCGGAGGTCACGTCGAGGCCCAACTTCTTCTTGAGAGCCCCGGCCATGGCTCCGCGAACGGTATGAGCCTGCCAGCCGGAGGCCGCCGCTATCTCCGCGATCGTGGCGCCGTCGGGCGTGCGCAGCATGTCGATCAGGGCCGCCTGCTTCGTGCCGCTGCGAGCCTTGCGCGCCGGAGCCTCTGTCGCGGCCGCTGGCGGGCTTTCAGCCTCCGGCGCAGCGTCGCTCGCCTCAGCCGCGTCGTCGCCGCCGTCGGTCCCCTGTGGCGCGCTGTCGGCCTCTATGCCAAGCGCAGCCAGACCAGAGCGCGTGATGGCGAGGGTGACTCCGTGACCATCGCCGGTCTCGCGCCACACGGGCTCGCCCAGGCGGCGATCTGCGTCAACCTCTTCAAGCAGACCTTTTTCGATCAGCGGGTGAACCACCTTGTGCGCGGCGCCGCCCTTGAGATTGGGCGGCAGCGGCAGGGCGATGAGCGTCGCGCGTTGTGCGGCCGCGTTGAGAACGATGAGCTGCGTGTCTGTGAGGTTGGTCATGATCGGCTCCTTTCAGGATCGCAGGATCGCGGCGCCGCCGCCCTGCTACGACCCTGAGCCCCGCATGTGGCGGGGCGGAGCCTTGGAGGAATCCGCGCCCTATTCGGCGTGTTCGCCTTCGTGGAAGGCGGCGTCGGTGATGCGCTTCAAAAGGCTTGCGTAGTGTTCGAGGTTCCCGACGTGACCCCAGTTCAGCGTTTCGACATCGACATCGAAATGATCCTCGCTGAGCGCCGTCAATCTGGCGAGCATGGCGTCGATCTCGTCCTTTTTGGCGATGAAGGCGGCGACCGCCTTGCTGTTGTCCGTCGCCCTGCGCGCTGAAGTCTGCATGATCGCCTCCGTTCGTTGCAGCCGATACATGCGTAATCTGCGGCGATCATCAACAGCTAAAACGCTGGTCTGATAGCTTGTTTGGTCGCAGGTCGTCGCACCCGAAAAACGGCTGTATTCGAGAGAGCCGCTCATGCGAATCGAGATTCAGACGGACGCCGTCCTCGCCCGCTTCGGCGGCGCCATCGACATGATGAGCGCGAATGCCCGGCAGGAGATGGCGCGCGGGCTCGCCCGCGGCGGCGAGAAGCTGCGCACGCCCGTGCGCCGCGCCCTGAAGGTGCAGACCAGCGTCAAGCGTTATGGGACGATCGTCGCCAACACCCGCGGCTGGCTCGACGCGGGCGCGCTGCGCTACACGATTGAAGCTTCCGGCAAGGGCCTGCCGCTGTCGGAGTTCCCGCACAAGGCGAGCCGCTCCAAGCTCCTGGCGCTCCGCTGGTCGGCGAAAGAGCATTGGCGCCTGCAGAAACGTGATTCAAGCGGCCGCTTCGGCGCGCTGCCCGCACTCAACGACGCTGGCGTCTCTGCGACGATGTGGATGAAAAAGCGCGGCTTCGCGCGATCCTTCGTTCATCCCGACCGCGGTCAGCTCATGCAGCGCGTGCCCGGCAAACGGTCGTTGCGCAAGATCTACGGTCCGTCGCTGCCAAAAGAGCTGACCATCGGACGCACGGAGCAGACGTTCCAGCAATCGGCGCGCAGCATCGTCATGAACGAGATCGAGAAGCGCTTGCTGCGCCTGCTGCCCCGCAGCTGAGAAACCAGACGTGCTTGACGGATGCTTCGCTGCGGGCTCGATTGCCAGGACGACCAACGAAGAATTGCGCGCTCGATGACCGGAAATCTGATCAGGATTGCAAAGACCGCCGTGCTCTGTTCGGGGCTCGGGCTGGCGCTCTACGTCGTCGTGGAGGCGATCGCTGCATCCGGCGACAGGACAGCGATCGCGCTCTGGCTCGGTCTTGTATTCTGCGCCAGTTTGCTGCTGATCACGACGCCGATGTTCCTCCATGACTGGCGTACTGGTGAAGTGCAGGGCCGCACCGGGCGGATTTCGCGCGAAGGCGAACCTGTCTGGTACTGGACGCTCATGGCGCTCAACGGCGGCTCCATCTGCGGGATGATCGCGCTCGTGGTCTATTGCGCAACGCGCCTGATCCAGGGCTAAAGCAGCATGCACGTGCGCTGCGCGTCGTCTGTGTTGCGCATGCGAGACAGCGTTGCATTCATGCAACGCACGGGTCCTTCCTGGGCCTCCCGCACCGCGGTGCGGCGGCAGCCCGCCTTTTGAGCGTTTTTCGCTCTTTCGATTTTGCATTTGGTTTGGGTGGGAGCCCGCATGCCCAAGGACGCATCGCAGCACGACGGCGGCATCTTCGGACCCGCGGTCGAGGCGGCGGAGATGCGCCCGCTCGCGGACCTCGTCCCCTACGCCCGCAACAGCCGCACGCATTCGCCCGAGCAGGTCGACCAGATCGTGCGCTCGATGGAGACGTATGGATGGACCGTTCCGATCCTCGTCGATCCGGACGGCGGCGTCATCGCGGGTCATGGACGATTGCTGGCGGCCGAGAAGATCGGATGGACGCGCGTCCCGTGCTTGGTGGCGCGAGGTTGGTCGGAAGAGCAGAAGCGGCTCTATGTCATCGCCGACAACCAGCTTGCGCTGAACGCGGATTGGGACGAGGAGCTCCTGACGCTCGAACTGGGCGAGCTGCGCGCCGCCGGCTTCGATATCTCGCTCTCGGGCTTCGACCCTGACGCGCTCGCGGCTTTGCTGGACCCGCCGCCCGAGCGCGGCGACCCGGAAGCCGTGCCGGAGGTCCCGGTCGTTCCGAAAAGCCGGATCGGCGATCTCTATGTCCTCGGCGACCATCGCCTCCTGTGTGGCGATGCGACCAACGCCGCTGATGTCGCCCGGCTCCTGGGAGATGTTAAGCCGCACCTGATGGTGACCGATCCGCCCTATGGCGTGGAGTACGATCCGACGTGGCGCGAGAAGGCAGGCGTCGCTGGCTCTGGCGCGGCGAAAGGCAAGGTGCTGAACGATGACAGGGCCGACTGGCGCGCCGCCTGGGCGCTGTTTCCGGGCGACGTCGCCTACGTCTGGCATGCGGGATTGTTTGCCGGCGCCGTCGGCGACAGCCTCGTCGCCTGCGACTTCACGCTGCGGTCGCAAATCATCTGGGCGAAATCGTCGATGGTTCTGTCGCGCGGCGATTATCATTGGCAGCACGAGCCGTGCTGGTATGCGGTGCGTAAGGGCAAGGCCGGCCATTATCAGGGCGGCCGAAAGCAGACGACGCTCTGGCCGATCGACAAGCCGCAGAAATCAGAGACAGGCCACAGCACGCAAAAGCCGGTCGAGTGCATGCAGCGCCCGATCGAGAACAATTCGAAGCGGGGCGATGCCATCTACGAGCCGTTCTCCGGCTCGGGAACGACCATCATCGCCGGCGAGATCACAGGGCGACGGGTGTTCGCGATGGAGCTCTCGCCGAATTACGTCGATGTCGCAGTCGCGCGTTGGGAGCAATTCACGGGCGGCAAGGCCGAACTGATCCGCGCCCAAGACCCGCTCGAGGGCGGCGACCAGGGCCACGCGCAGAAACGCGCCCCCAAGCGCAAGCAACGCGCCGATGCCTGATGTCAGCGCCCAGCAACGCCAGGTTCTGCTCACGACAGCCCAGGCGGGCGCCTTGCTGGAACTATCCGCGGAGCGCATCCGGCAACTCATCGGCGCCGGGTACATCGAAAAGCACGGCAAGGACCAAGTGCCGCTGGTGTCTGCCGTGCGCGGCTACATCCGCTTTCTCAAGGACGACGAACGCAAGGCCAGCAGGACGGCGGCGGTGAGCCGCGTCCAGATCGCACGCGCCCGCGAGATCGAGTTCAAGATCGCCGAACGGGAACACCGGCTCATCGATATCGCCGAGCACGAGGATCTATTCGCCGAAGCGTTCGGCTCGATCCGGTCGGGCCTTGCCGGCGTGCCTGCGCGCGTGACGCGCGACGTGGAGCTGCGTCGGCGGATTGAAGCGGGAATCGATGACGTCCTCCGGAGAGCGGCAGATCGTTTCGAGGAAGGGACGGCGAACCTTAAAGCTTCTGGCGCGGATATTGCGCCCGACGATGGAGACGACGCCTGACGAATGGGGCGCGCGCAACCGCGTCTATCCACCGTCAGCCGGCGTGCCGGGCCCGCGCGATCCGTTTCTGACGCCCTATGCGGTCGCGTTCGGCCGGGCCGTGGCGTCGCGGCTCTATCGGCGCGGCGTGATGTGCATCTCGGCGCAGAGCGGCAAGACCGACACGCTTCTCGACATCATCGGCCAGCGGCTCGATCAGCGCCCCGTTCCGATCCTCTATGTGGGCCCCAACCAGCAATATCTGCGCGAGCAGTTCAATCCTCGCCTGATGGACCTGATCGACGAGGCGCCCGCGCTCGCCGGAAAAGTCGCCCGCGGCAAGCGGATGACGAAAACGCGCAAGATGATCGCCGGCGTGCCGCTGCGGCTCGCCCATGCGGGCTCGTCGACGGCCCTGAAATCCGATCCCGCAGGTCTCGCGATCACCGACGAGGCCGACGAGCTGATGCGCAACGTCAAGGGTCAGGGCGACCCGGTCGGCCTAGTGGATGCGCGCGGCGACACGTATGAGGATTTCGTGCACGCGATGGTGTCGACCCCGTCGCGCGGCATGAAGGAGACGGAGATCGATCCCGTGTCCGGTCTCGAGTTCTGGAAGGCGCAGGCGCCGGAGGACATCGACTCGACGATCTGGAAATTCTGGCAGGCCGGAACCCGGTATCATTGGACTTGGCGTTGTCCGCACTGCGGCGAGCGCTTCGTGCCGCGATTTTCCTGTCTCGAGTACGAGGGCAAGGGCAAGGAGCTCGAGACGAGCGCGCATGCCGCACGCGAGACCGCGAAGGTCGCCTGTCCGCGCAACGGCTGTCTCATTGGCGATGAGAACAAGGCCGAGATGAATGCGTCCGGCGCCTATGCGGCGCCGGGGCAGGCGATCGGACCGGACGGCGAAATCATCGGTGCGCCGCCTGCCTCTGACACGGCGTCATTCTGGGTCTCGGGGCTCGCCTCACCCTTCCGCTCGTTTGGCGACCGCGCCGCGGCTTACGTGGAGGCGGTGCAGTCGGGCGACCCGGAGAAGGTCCAGACCGTCATCAACGCCGGGTTCGGCGAGCTCTGGGCCCCAACCAGCGGCGAAGCGCCAGAATGGGCGGAAGTCGCCGAACTGAAGCTGCCATATCGCTTCCGGGAGATCCCGGATGGCGTGCTGTTCCTGACCGCCGGCGTCGACGTGCAAGGGAACCGACTCGTCTATGTCGTGCGCGGCTGGGGCGTGCGGCAGGAATCCTGGCTGATCGAGCATGGCGAATTGTTCGGCTCCGGCGACACGCGGCTCGACGACGTCTGGATCGATCTGTGGAGCCAGGTGCTCGACGCGGAATACGGCGAGGGGCTGCGGATTGCCCGCGCCTTCATCGATTCCGGCTTCCGACCGGACAAACCTAACGAGGGTTTCGTCCACAAGGTCTACGATTTCTGCAGGCGCCATGCGCGCGTCTGCTACGCGACCAAAGGGTTCGAGCGCCGCGCGACGCCGATCTCGGTCAACCGGATCGACGTGACGCCGAGCGGCGGCAGGCCGAAGTTCGGCCTCGATCTCGTTCGGCTCGACACCGACTATCTGAAGTCCTGGGTTCATTCGCGCGTGCGATGGCCCCGGGATCAGCCGGGCCGCTGGCATCTGCCGCTTGATGCGGATGAAAATTACTGCCGCCAGATCGTCAATGAAGCGCGGGTAAGGAAGCCGAGCGGCGGCTACACGTGGGTTCCGAGGGGTCCGCGCGATTTCCTCGACGCTGAGGCGATGGCCTATGGGGCGGCGAAGATGATCGGGCTCGATCGCGTCTCCGACCAGGCGCAGCGCCGGCCGCAGCCGCCGCCAAAGCCGCCGCGTCTCGTCGAAGAGGTAACCGACCAGCCGCCGCCGGCCCCGCCGCAAGTGACGCGCCCGGCGCGATCGGGACGCAATTGGCTGGGCGGGCGGCGCAACGATTGGCTCAACGCGAGGTGACTACGGGATGTACACCGCAGAGGACATCGCGACCCTGAAGCGGGCGAAGGCGAGCGGCGCCTTGAAGGTGCGCTTCGCCGACGGGCGCGAGACGATGTTCCGATCACTGAAGGAGCTCGACCAGATCATCGCCGACATCAAGACGGAACTTGCTGGCCAAAGCCGCATCCGCCGTTCGGTCACGCGCGTCTGGTCGGGGCTTTGAGGCTTGAGCACGTTTTTGGATCGGGCGATCGGCTGGATCAGCCCGGCGCGCGGGCTATCGCGCCTGGAGGCGCGCGCCCGTATGGCCGCGGTCGAGCGCGTCCGGATGGTCTACGATGGCGCGACGACCGGACGACGGTCGCACGGCTGGCGGGTTGCGGCCAGCGACGCCAACAGTGAGATCCGATTGGCGGCGATGCGTCTGCGCAACGTCAGCCGCGACATGGCGCGCAACAATCCCTTCGCCTCGCGCGCCATTCAGGTCATCGACCAGAACGTCGTTGGCGCGGGCATCGTCCCGAGCGTCAAGTCGCGCTCGAAAGCCCGCGCCGAGCGCATCAGGGATCTCATTCGCGCGCATCTGGAAACCACGGACTGCGACGTCACCGGGCGGCATGATCTTTACGGCCTTCAGGCGCTCGTCATGCGCACGATCGTCGAGAGCGGCGAAGCGCTTGTACGACGGCGATACAGTGCCGACCGTAAGCTGGCGCTGCCGTTTCAGATGCATGTGCTGGAGCCAGACTACCTCAATGCTCTGGTGGATGGGGCGCTGCCTGACGGCGGCTTTGCAGTGCAGGGCATCGAGTTCGACGCACGGGGCAAGCGCATCGCGTATCACCTTTACGATGAGCATCCGGGCTCCGCCCGGATGTCGTTTGCCGCACACTCCACCCGCGTGCCGGCCCAAGATATTGCGCATGTGTTCCGCGTCGATCGCCCCGGCCAGGAGCGCGGCGTGACCTGGTTCGCGCCGGTCATTCTGCGCATGCGCGATCTGGCGGATTTCATCGACGCGCAGCTGATGCGCCAGAAGGTGGCCGCATGCTTTGCGGGCTTCGTCACCTCGGAGCGGGATCCAGGCGCGGCGTTGTTCGCGCCCGATGCGGACGAGGGCACTGGACGGCCAATCGAGACCGTGGCGCCTGGCATGTTCGAATATCTGCGACCGGGGGAGAAAATCGAGTTCGGCGCGCCGCCCCAGGTCGGCGACTTCGACCCCTACACCCGCGCCACGCAGCGCGAAATCGCGGTCGGACTTGGCGTCACCTACGAGGCGCTCTCCGGCGACCTGTCGCAGGTCAATTATTCCTCCGGCCGGATGGGCTGGATTGAGTTTCAGAGGTCGATCGACGCCTGGCGCTGGCGCATGTTCATCCCGCAGTTCTGCGCCCGAGTTGCTGACTGGACGCTCGAGGCCGCAGGCGTCATGGCTCCCGGCGGCGCGACCGAGGCGGCGACGATCTCGTGGACGCCGCCGCGGCGCGAAATGATCAACCCGAAGGAAGAGGTGCCCACAGCGCGCGACACGATCCGCGCGGGGCTCAACTCATGGTCGGATGAGGTGCGCACGCTGGGGCGTGATCCGGAGGAAGTCGCCGCCGAAATCAAGGCGGACCAGGACCTGTTCGATCGACTCGGCGTCAAACTTGATAGCGATGGGCGCTATCCGGCGAATGCGCCAATTAACGCGACGGCGCCGCAAGACGTGCACGGCGGTCAGTCGAAGAAATAATTCATGGGCCGCAGCATCCGCCGCCCTTGCCTTGGCGTTCAAGCTGGATCGGTGGACATGGAACCGAGCCATAAGAGCAGAACACGCAGCAATCGCCTGCCTTTGGGCGCAACAGCATGTGGCACGCCTCGCAGTCGTAGAAGAACCGACAGGCGTCGGTCGGCATCTCCTCGACCTTGCGGTGACCGCAGTGCGGGCAGGTGATCTCGGAGCGAAGTTCGGGCTGCACGGCTCCTCCAGGGACATTCATGAGGGCCCCGCCAATCGACTGGGCGGCAGAGCCTCGATGGACTGAGACTGCACAACGTTAACTTGCAACTCTAAGGAACACGCATGCAAAGGACCAGCCTGCTCGTCGACGGGCAGATCCTGCTCTACGGCGACGTCGGCGATCCGTTTGGATGGGGCGACGGTTTTACGCCGACCGACGTCATTCAGGCGCTGGCTGAACATGGGCCTGGCGATGTCACCGTGCGGATCAATTCGGGCGGCGGGATCGCGATGGACGGCATGGCGATCTATTCGATTCTCAAGTCGCATCCCGGCGAGGTGACGGTGCTGATCGATGGAGTCGCCGCCTCGGCCGCGTCGCTGATCGCCATGGGCGGCGCAAGAATCCAAATGCGCGACGGCGCGGTGATGATGATCCACGACGCGGCGACGATCACGTTCGGCGACGCCGGGCGGCACGAGAAGAACCGCGACTTCCTCGACAAGCTTTCGGACAATTACGCCGGCGTCTACGCGGCTCGCTCGGGGCTCTCGCGCGAGGACGCGCGTGCGCTGATGAAGGCCGAGACCTGGATGACCGCCGACGAGGCGATCGAGAGGGGCTTCGCCAGCGCCAAGATCGATGAGACTGCGCTACAGAGCGCGGCGTTCGACTATCGCATTTACGCCCGTGCGCCGAAGGACTTTCCCGTGCGCACGCGCGACCTAGCCAATCCCGCGGCGTCCGCCGCTTCTTCGAAAGGATCGGACATGAAAACCGAGACTACTGCGGCGGCTCCTGCGGCCCCCGAAACCGTGGCTCCCGTCGCTGTCGCTCCCACGGCTGCGCAAATTGTTGCGCCCACCGCTGCGCAGACGACGCCACCGCCACTCGCGGCCCCGTCACCCGCCCCCGCTGCGACGACTCCTGTCGTGAAGCCGACGGAGGCCATCCTTCAGGCCTGCGCCGCGGCCCATCTGTCGCTCGTCGACAGCATGGCCATCCTCAACAGCTCTGACACGCTCGAGGCCGCGCAGGCGCAGGTGATCGCCAGGCTCGCCGCGAGCGACGCGGGCGCTGTGAACACGCCGGGCCCCCAGGCGCGCGTCGTTGCGGACGGTCGCGACCGCTTCAAGGAGGGCGTCACCCGATCGCTCCTGCACAAGGTCGGCCTCGAGGGTGGCGAGGTCAACGAATTCACCGCCTGCAATCTGCAGACGCTGGCGCGCGATTATGTCCGCATGATCGACCCGAAGGTTTATTTCGCCGACCCGATGGCGCTCGCCGGAGCGGTGCTCGGCATGCGTGGGCTTTCGGGCGGCGTCATGATGTCGGGCAACCATTCGACCAGCGACTTCGTCGAGATCCTCGCCAACATCGCCAACAAGAGCATGCTCAAGGGCTACATGGAGGCGGAAGAGACCTTCCATCTGTGGACCGCCAAGGGCGTGCTGGTCGATTTCAAGCCGCAGAAGCGCGTCGACCTGAACCTGTTCCCTGCGCTCAGCGAGGTGCCGGAAGGCGCCGAGTACAAGAGCGGCACGATCGGCGATCGCGGCGAGACGATCCAGCTTGCGACTTACGGCAAGATGTTCGCCATCACGCGGCAGGCGATCATCAACGACGACATGAACGCCTTCTCCCGGGTTCCCATGCGTATGGGACGCGCCGCCAAGCGCACTGTCGGCAACCTCGCCTACGCGGTTCTGACGGCGAACGCCGCAATGGCCGACGGCGTGGCGCTGTTCCACGCCGACCATGGCAATCTGGCGGGCACGGCGGCGGCGCCATCGGTCGACAGCCTAGACGCTGCGCGCTCCGCCATGGCCAAGCAGAAGGATCCGGACGCGCACGCGACCGCGCTCAACATCCGACCCAAGCACTTCATTGTTCCCGTAGCGCTGGAGGGCAAGGCGCGGGTTTTGATGACGGCGGAGAAGGATCCTAATGCCTCCAACGCGAACTCCGCCAAGCCCAACCACGTGAACGGCCTTGCGACGGTTGTCTCGGATGCGCGCCTCGATGCGGCGTCGAGCACGGCGTGGTATCTCGCGGCCGACGCCAACATGCACGACACGATCGAGGTTGCCTATCTCAACGGCAACGAGACGCCGATGATCGACCAGCAGGACGGCTGGAAGGTCGACGGCGTCGAGTTCAAGGTCCGCATCGACGCCGGCGTGAAGGCGATCGATTTTCGCGGCCTCTACAAGAACGCCGGCGCGTAAGTCGTCATACGAATTCGCACCTGACGAAGGGCCTCCATCGTGGGGCCCTTCGTCGTTTCAGGCCCCCTTTCTCTGTCCGGAGACATCCCGTGAAGAACTACATCCAGCCAGGAGATATCCTCACTCTCACCGCGCCTTACGACCGCGCGTCCGGACAGGGCGCGCTTGTCGGCTCTCTGTTCGGCGTCGCGGTCAAGGACGTCGCCAATGGCGCACCAGGCCAGTTTCAGACCGTGGGCGTGTTCGAGCTTGCCAAGACATCTGCGCAGGCCTGGACGGAGGGCGCGCTCATCTACTGGGACAACACCAACAAGCTCGCCACGACGACGGCGACCAGCAACAAGCTGATCGGCGCGACCGTGGCGGCCGCGGCCAATCCGTCGGCGACGGGGCTGGTTCGCCTCAACGGCGTCTTCATCTCGTAAGGCGCGGTTCTATGGCCTCGCCCTTCGACGCCGCGATGCGCGCGGCCGACGCCGTCGTAATGGCGACATTCGGCGAGCTGGTTCTTGTCACGCCCCGCGTGACAATCCCCAAGCGTGGGCCTGCACCCGATCCCGATCGTATGGCCGGGACGGTCAATGGTGTCTTCACATTTACGTCTAGCGATACGCCCATCGAGGGCTCGCGTCGCGGCTCGGAGCTGACAGGCTTCGGCGTCGTCGCGGTATCGCAAGGCCAGCTCTGGTTCTCCGCCGCGTCACTCGCCGCACTCGGATTCCGGCCGCGCAAGGATGACGCCGTGTCGTTCCCCGACCGGGATCCAACCAGGTCCTACGTCATCGTGCGTGTCGATCCGTCCGACGTCGGCGATGTCGTGCTCCAGATCAATCTGGAACATAGGGATAGCCCATGAGCCTCGTCGCCTATGCCGTGCGCACGACGCTCTGGCGTGCGCTGCTGGGCAAGACCTATGCGCAGGATCGCGTCTACGATTCGCAGGTCGCGCCGATCGACGAGACGGTGCAGGAGCAGCCCGAGCCCCTCATCATCGTCGCCACCGACGACGAGGCCTGCGACGTGTCGGGTCACGATTATCTCGGCGCAAGCCGCGACCTCGACGTCGTCATCGAAATCGCGCTCGCAAGCGAATTGCGCCGTGGCGGCGGGATGA
Source organism: Beijerinckiaceae bacterium (assembly GCA_019747375.1). Lineage (GTDB taxonomy): Bacteria > Pseudomonadota > Alphaproteobacteria > Rhizobiales > Beijerinckiaceae > Terripilifer. Next base: position 26,786 of record JAIEQX010000229.1, read on the forward strand.
ACATCCCGCACACCGACGAGGGCCTCGAGATGGCGCTCAACTTCATGACGCGCCAGGTGATGCGCGTGCTGCAGGCTGAAGACGATCCATGGGCCGAGCTTTTTCGAACCTTTGCGCTCTCGACGAAAAAGATGGCGGCGCGCCGTGGCGCATCGGTCGAAAAGGGCGTGCGTTTCGCCGCCCGGCAGATCGTTTTGACAATTGCGCCGCTGCATGAGCCGGAGTTCGGACGTGCGCCGTCTGGCGCATGGACGGAGTTGATCGCCGCCATGCGCGCCGATGACATCCTGTCCGTATTCGCGGATGGGCTGGAGGAAGAAATCGTCGGGACCGCGATCTCTGATTGGGCGAGGCTCAAGGCGCGCCTTGGCCTGACCGGCGCCGGCGCTTCCGCGGTCGGGATCGGCCCCTACATGCCGGGCGAGGCGCCTGCCCAGACTGGCGACCTCGCGAGCGATGGAGATCATCTCAGCTTCCAAGTGCAGCCTGACGTGGAAGGCCAAAGCTGATGTTCTCGGCGGAGGAATTCGCGGACCTCGTCGCGATCGTCGTCGATCTCAAGCGCGAGGTCGCGCAACTGAAACGCGAGATCGCCGGCATGGCGAAGGTCGGATCGGTCGAGGAGGCCGACGCGAAAAAGGGCTACAGGCTCAACTTTGGCTCCGATGAGAACGGCCAGCCGAAACTCAGTCCATGGCTTCCGCACCCGGAAGCCGGCGGCAAGGCGAAGAGCTGGTTTCCGCTGAGCAAGGGGCAGGTCGTCGCGATGATGACGCCGCCGGGCGATCCCAGGCAGGGCTTTCTGCTGCGCGAGGGCTTCACGGATCGCTTCACGCCTCCGTCGCAGAACCTCGACGAGAACGTGTTCGAGTACGGCGATGTCCGCTTCGAGATCAGGGAAGGCCTGGTGCACCTGAAGGTGGGCGCGACGAAAATCACCGTCACCGGCGACAAGATTGCGATCAAGGGCTCGACGGATTTCGAGGGCGATTACGTCCGGCACAAGAGCACGCCGATCGACAAGACGCACGTCCACAGAAACGTCCAGCCGGGCTCAGGCGTCACCGGCGCGCCGCGCCCCTGAGCTGCACACCGAGGGATCCATGAAACACAGCAGGTACCGGGTGCTCGACCCGGCCGCGCAGGTCGTGGCGGGCGCTCCCGTCTCGCCCGATCGCACCGTCGATCTCACTGCCCGCGAGGCGCGCTATCCACTCGATCAGGGGCTGATCGAACTGGCTTCTCCCGAGGCGGCGCCGGAGATCCCAGCTGATCCGCCACGTCATCCCCTCGATCATGATGGTGACGGAAGACCCGGCGGCAGCATCCCGGGCCAACGCCGCCGTCGCGCACCGCCGGTGCGGGACGTCGAGGCGCAGCGCGACGATAGGTCGGGTTCAGGGTCCGAGGGCTGATCGTCATGACTGGCGTCAATCGCACGAACGGGCGTCCGCTCGATGGCTTCGGGCATGTCTTGCAGTCCATCGACGTAATCTTCTCGACCTCGATTGGCGAGCGGGTGATGCGGCGGCATTTCGGCTCGTCGGCGCCGATCCTGCTGGGACGGTTGATGACGGCGAACATTGTGCTGCGGTTCTTTCATCTGGTCGCCGTGGCGCTCGAGATCTGGGAGCCGCGGTTCAAGATTGCGCGCGTGACCGCCGTCAATTCCGGACCCGACCAGCTCCGGCTCGGTCGCTTCGCCTTCGTGATCGAGGGCGAATACCGGCCGCGCGGTCATCTCGGCGATCCGACGCCTGAGGGTCGTCTGCGGCGCCTTAGCGTAGCCGCCGGCGACGCACGCTTCACCGTCAGCGAGACGAGCTCATGACGATCGGAATAGCGGACATTGATCTTGACGGTTTGCCGCCGCCGCAGGCGATCGAGGAATTGTCCTTTGAGACCATCCTCGCCGAACTCGTCGCCGGTTTCCGGGCGCGCTGGCCCGACTGGGACATGGGCGCGCTGGAGACCGATCCGATCCTGATCGCGCTGCAGGTCGCGGCCTACCGCGAGCAGAACATCCGCGAGCGCATCAATGAGGCGGTGCGTTCGAACATCCTACCGTTCGCGATCGGCGGCGATCTCGACCAGCTCGCGGTGTTCTAC
>JAIEQX010000369.1 GCA_019747375.1 Beijerinckiaceae bacterium
GAACCCGACAGTCGCCCATGTCGCCAGGGCGAGGCCGAAGATCGACAGGACGCCCGTCACGATCAAGCCCTTGTAGAGGGCGCCCATGATCGAATTGGTGGCGCCGAGCTTGACGAAGAATGTGCCGGCGATCGAGGTCACGATACAGGCGGCGCAGATCGCCAGCGGGTAGACCATGGCGGACGCCAGGACGCCCGGCAGCGTGCCGAAGAAAATCGCCGCAAGCACCATCGTGGCGACCACCGTCACCGCATAGGTCTCGAAAAGATCGGCCGCCATGCCGGCGCAATCGCCGACATTGTCGCCGACGTTGTCGGCGATGGTCGCGGGATTGCGCGGATCGTCTTCCGGAATGCCTGCCTCGACCTTGCCCACCAGGTCGGCGCCGACATCGGCGCCTTTCGTGAAGATGCCGCCGCCCAGTCGCGCGAAGATCGAGATCAGCGAAGCGCCGAACCCGAGGGCCACGAGGGAGTCGATCACGCCACGGCTATTGGGCGCGAGGCCCATCGGGCCGGTCAGGATGAAGTAGTAAACGGCGACGCCCAGGAGCGCCAGGCCGGCGACGAGCATGCCCGTGACGGCGCCCGCCTTGAAAGCAATGTCGAGACCTCCCGCCAGCGACTGGGTCGCGGCCTGCGCCGTGCGAACATTCGCGCGCACGGACACGTTCATTCCAATGAAGCCCGCAAGCCCGGAGAGGACGGCGCCGATGAGGAAGCCGACCGCGACGGCCGTGCCCAGTAGGTAGCCAAGGAGAACGAGGATGACGGCGCCCACGATCGCGATCGTGATGTACTGCCGCCGCAAATAGGCCTGTGCGCCTTCGGCGATCGCAGCCGCGATCTCTTGCATGCGTGCGTTGCCGGCGTCGGCGCGCATCAGCTCACGCACCGTGTAGGCGCCGTAGACGACCGATAGAAGGCCGCCAAGAATTATCAGCCACATGGGATTCATCGAACTCCGCCCTCGTTTTCGTGTCGTAATGGAAGGTCTGTGCCTTCTGTTGCGCGCATGCCCTGAAGGCCATGCGACGCACCCGCCCCTCATCCAGCTGGATTCGGGACGGCTACGCTGTCTCAAACAATAACCAAAGCTGGCCTTTGCGCCAGCAGACCTTAGAACAAATGCGGAAAAACCAGCGAACAACCGTAAAAACCGCGTAAAAGCGGCCTATATCGGAGTTGGCCCGCTTGACGCTCGGCACGGCTGAGCCGCTTCGCCACGCTTGGAGGGACTGTCTTGAGCATGGACCAGCACAGGATTGCAGCCGAAACCATTCGACTGCTCGCCAAGATGCGGGCCGCGCGGCCGCTCGTGCAGAACATCACCAATTTCGTCTCGATGGACATCGCCGCCAATGTCCTGCTGGCGGCCGGCGCCGCGCCCGCGATGGTTCATGCCCCCGAAGAGACGCCGGAATTCGTAAGGCGCGCGTCCGCGCTCGTAATCAATACCGGCACGCTGTCACTGCCTTGGGCCCAAAGCATGGATGTCGCCACCACGGCGGCGCGCATGCACGGAACGCCGTGGGTGCTTGATCCGGTGGGAGCCGGCGGAACGCAGTTTCGCGACCAGACCATTCAAAGCTTGTTGCGCCATCGTCCTGCGATCATCCGGGGCAACGCCTCCGAGATCATGGCGGTCGCACGCGCCTGCGGCTTGATGCGCGAAGACGATCCCGCAGCTCGGCCGCGAGGCGTGGACAGCGTTCATTCCACGGCGGAAGCAGAGCTTTCAGCCCGAAAACTGGCGCGGCACTGCTTCTGCGTGGTAGCCGCCACGGGTGCGGTCGATGTGGTGACGGACGGAGAGCGGCTTGTGCGCCTCGCCAACGGTTCGCCACTTATGGAGCGGGTCACCGCGCTCGGCTGCGGATTGACCTCCCTCATCGGGGCCTTTGCGGGCCTTGGCGAAGATCCTTTCCTGGCGGCCATCGCGGCGATCGCCGTTTACGGCGTCGCCGGCGACATGGCGGCCGAAATCGCCAGCCGTCCGGGATCCTTCCGAACGGCCTTTATCGACGCTCTCGACGCGATTGGCGACACGGACATACGGATGAGACTGCGATCTTCCTGAAGGCGGTTCAGAACTTTCCCGGCGCAGCTTTTTTATGCGGCGCGTCCGGCTGTATCCCGAGCGCCTTCATGTAGAGTCCGCTGGCGTAATAGGAAGTCGAATTATAGGTGATTTCGACAATTTCCTGCGCGGTGAAATGCCCCGCCAATTCCGCGAATGTCGCGTCCGTCACCGCGCCCTTTTCGAGCGTCAGTTCGTCCACATAGGCAAGAACCGCCCTCTGGGCCGGCTCGAATTTGTCCGCATGCGCGCGCCAGTCCGCTAACGCTTCGAACTGCGCCTCGCTCAAGCCGGCCTGGAGCACGAAAGGACGGTGGTGGCGCAGTTCGTACGGGCAATCGACATTGATCGCTGTCCTGCAGATTGCAATCTCGCGATAGATGCGCGGCGTGTCGCACTCGTTGCGCAGCGCATAGGTGAAAGGACGCTTTGCGCGCGAAAGCTTCGGCGCGTGGCCATTGGTTTTGTGAAGGTTGAGAATGTGGCCGCCACGCTTGCGTGTATCGTCGAACAATTGGGCGACGATCGGATCCAGCGGCTTGGGCAATGGCGGGAGACGGGAGACCTTCACGTGCGGATCGTCCGCAAGATCTTCGTTGGAATTATCCTGCGCGCCGTCCTGCATAGCCATGTCGTCCTCCCCTAGAGCCTTGTCCCGGCGTCTTGTCTCGGAAGTGTGAACTCTCCCCGAAGGGGAAGCAAGCCTGATGGCGACCATACGCCCCTCTGGCTTAACCCGTGACCCCGCCCTAGATTGTCGAAGACGCATTCCGCTGGCCCGGCCCATCAGGAGCATGTCCGTGACGACCAAGAGCCTTTCCCAGTGCATAGAATGGGCGCGTGGCAGAACCGACCCAGAAGGCGACCTTGCGGACGCCGTTATCGCAATGCGCCGCTTCGAGCGCGCTGCCGAACTGCCCTATGGCAGCGCCCAGCATGAAGCGATGCTGAGTGAAACCAGCCTGCAGGACGAACTTGCCGATTGGATGTCGACATGGACCTCGACCTGGATCGCCAAGGGAGCGGACCCCGCCGACATTCTGGGCGAATTGCACTGGGTTGAAAGTCTTTTCCGGCGAATGCTGCGCCTGCCCTATGGCTCGCCGCAGCACCTCAACGCACTCCGCTACGCCGAGGCCCATCGTGTGGCCTTGTTCGACAAGCTGGGCCTTGCCCCGATGGCGCGCACAGAGATGAACTGAGACGACGCATGCAGAAAAGGCATGCGCGGATCGACGCGCATGCCTCGCTTTCTCGCATCTGTCAGGCGTTTCAGGCGGCCTTGCGCTTCGACTTTTCGAGATGCGCCAGAACGTCTTCGATATGCATGACGTCGGCATATTTGTGATGCAGGTCGAACAGATTGACCTTGTGGCTCAACATCGAGCGGTCATAGGTGCATTCCTCGACCAGCACGTTGTGGAAGCCGTAGGAATAGGCGTCCACCGTCGACGCGCGAACGCAGCCTGAGGTGCTTTCGCCGCAGATGATCAGGCTCTCGACGCCAAGGCGGCGCAGATGGGCGATGAGCGGAGTGCCGAAGAAGGCGGACGCGCGCTCCTTGTAGATCACCAGTTCGCCCGGTTGCGGGGCCAGATCGTCCAGAATGCCGTACAGGTCTTCGCGTTCTTCCTTCATCCGCCGGTTGGTTGATTTCACGCCGGCCGTATCGGCATGACGGGTGGAATAGATGACCGGGACGCCGGCGGCGCGAGCGGCCGCGAACAGCGCCTGCGTAGGCGCGATGGCTTTCCAGGCGTTCTCCCCGCAGGAACCGGAGTGAAGCTTGTTGACCTCGCTCACCGGCTTGTTTCCGCCCTGGTAGGCCTTCTTGTAAAGATCGATGGCCAGCACGGCCGGCTTCGGACCGACGAAGATGTCGCGCTCGTAAGCCTTATAGATTTCGAGAATTTCCGGATCGACGATGTCTTTCCAGCAATGGTCTTCGAAGTCGCGCGCCATAGAGCTCTCCTCAAGCTTGAGTTTTGTTTTTGGGGTGGGCCATCGTTTGCCCGCCGGCCCCTTTTGTAAAGACGCGATGGACGGCATGCATCCGGAAAAACGGGCGATCTGCCCGAAAATTGGCGCGTGACCGATGGCTCATGCGGAATTTTCGCGAAGCACGACTCTCGCGAGAGCAAGCCGGAACAATCCAATACAATCGGCGGCGGCAAAGGCGCGAGCGACGGGCCTAAAAATGGCTGAAGGATCCGCGCTCGAATTCCACGGCCGCGCCGTTTGCGTCGCGGAACCTGACGTCAAGGTCAGTCGTCGCAACGCCGATCCGCGCCACGGGCACGCCGCACGCCAGCGCCGCGGCCTCGAACGCCGTCGCCTGCGCAGGCGCGACAGCGGTCAGGATCTCATAATCGTCGCCGCCCGTGAGCGCTCGCATCCAGCAGGACGGCTCACGCCCTATCACGGCGACAGCGGCGGGCGAAAGCGGCACCCGGACAAGTTCGATCTGCGCGCCGACGCCCGAGACGCGCATCATCTTTCGCAAGTCGCCGATGAGGCCGTCGGAAAGATCCATCGCCGCATTCGCATGTTCAAGAAGCGCCGATGCGAGCGCGTTTCGAGGCTGCGGACGCAGGTAGCGCTCGATCAGGCTTTCTTCATCGGCGCACAGATCAAGCGTGCCCAGCCGGGCCAAAAGTCCCAGTGCGCCATCGCCGATCGTCCCCGAGACATAGATGATATCCCCTGAACGCGCGCCAGTGCGCGGGACCATACGGCCCGCGGGCACATGCCCGAGAGCCGTCACGGACACCATCAGCGGGCCGGGAGTGGCGACCGTGTCGCCACCCAGCAGGGGAAACCGATAATCGTCGATATCCCGGCGCAAGCCGTTGGCGAATTCCGCCAGCCATTCGCGATCGCTCCGCGGCAGCGCCAGCGCCACGAGAAATCCCGCAGGCGTCGCGCCCTTGGCGGCAAGATCAGAGAGGTTGACCCTCAACGCCTTGGCGGCGATGGCGTCGGGCGGGTCGTCGGCGAAGAAATGAACGCCCGCCACCAGCGCATCGCAGGTCAGCACGGTATCGAAGCCGGGCTTCTCGACCAGCAGGGCGGCGTCGTCGTTTAGCGCCAGCGAGCCCTGCCCCGCGAGCGGCGCGAAATAAGTGGCGATCAGGTCGTCTTCGCTCGCACTCGCCATGCTGACCCTTCAGAAACGGCGACCACTCAAGGACGCCCTTCGAACTCCTCCGCGCGCAGGCTGCGCGCCACCTTGTCGAGCACAGCGTTGATCATGCCGGTCTCTTCCCGGCCGAGAAAAGCCGCCGCCACGTCCACATATTCGGTGATGACGACGCGCGCGGGAATATCCTTCCGCTTCTTCAACTCATATGTCCCCGCGCGCAGCACCGCGCGCATCACCGCCTCGACGCGCGCCAAAGGCCAGCCGTCCTCGAGCGTCGTGTTGACGGTACGGTCGATCTCTACCTGGTCCTTCAGCACGCCGTTGAGAATGTCACGAAAGAAGTCGATCTCGGCGGGCTTGTACTGCTCGCCCTCGACCTCGGCGCCGATCCAGAAAGTTTCGAATTCGGCCAGGATTTCGTTGATGCCCTTGGCGGCGACGTCCATCTGATACAGCGCCTGCGTGGCGGCGAGCCTGGCGGCGGCGCGGTTCTCACGGGCCATCAGCGCGCTCCGCCGGAACGCACGAGCGAGACGAGGGCGAGCGCGGCGCGCACGGCGTCGCCGCCCTTGTCGCCTTGCGCAGGATCGGCGCGCACCACCGCCTGCTCTTCGTTCTCGACCGTCAGGATGCCGTTGCCGAGTGGCAGTTTACGGGAGACCGACAGGTCCATCAGGGCGCGGGCGCTTTCGTTCGAAACGATCTCGAAATGATATGTCTCGCCGCGGATGATGCAGCCCAGGGCTACGACGCCGTCATAAGGATTGCCCGCGAGCGCGGCCTGGTCGACAGCGATGGCCATGGCGGCCGGGATTTCCAGTGCGCCCGGCATGGACAGGACATCGCAGGTCGCGCCGGCGGCCTCGACCGCGGAACGCGCGCCGAGTAGCTGCATTTCGCCAATATCGTCGTAGAAGCGTGCTTCGACAATCAGGAGCCTAGCGCCGGCCACGCCGCTGAATGTCGGAATCGATCGGCGCGGTTCGGCCATGTGGAACTGTCCTCGTCTGCGCAAAAGCACGGAGGCAGTGACTAACCCGCTCGTCGCGCCATCGCAAGCGCCGGAAGCGCCGCACCCCGAAAACCCGAGCCGCCGCCGCAGGATCGACCAATGACGGAGGCCCCAGAGGCGCTTCAGGGGCCCCCTTCCGGGTCCTGGCCACCCGCTCAGAACATGCGATTGACACCCATGCTCAGGCGCGTCTCCAGTTCCTTGATCTTGAACGGGATCACGTCGCCGACCCTGGGGTTGCGCTTGACCTGCGACAGATCCGGCGGAAGGGTTTCGCCCTGGGCCCCGTTGAGAAAGTGGATCTTCATCACGTTCAGGTCGCCCTCGGTCTGAATGCCGAACATGGTGCTGATGTCGGCCCGAACCGTCCATTGATGATTGAGCGCCCGCTCGACGCCGACGCCAAGCACGGGAGCGAACGAAGTCCGGGACGTGTTCACGTCGTAATTCTGCGCCCAGCTTGGCCTGTAGACACCCACGCCCCAATAGCCCGTGTTGTCTTTGATCTCGCTCGAGACATAAGAAATCGCGTTGATATTGCCGCTGATGTCGATGCGACCATAACCGACCCCGAGTCTTGCATAGACGAGTGTGCCGGCGCCGCACTCGCCACAGCCGAACGTGTAGCCGAAGCGCGCGCTGGCGAACGCCTCTGCCTTCTTTCGCATTTTCAGGCAGTATGTGACGGGATCGACCTGGGTGACGCAGGGCGTTTCGCTCTTCGACTGATAGATTCCTTCGAATTCAAACCCGACGAGGAAGTTGTTGTTCAGGACCATGTTGCACCCGACCTGGCCGCCCGCGATGGGGCCGATCATGTTGGTCGACAGATCCTTGATAAAATAGGCGTTGAAGAAATCGGTCTTCCCGATCTCCGATGTCGCCTTGCCCAGTGAAGCTCCAGTTTGCGCGCCCGCGTAGCAGCGATTCCAGTCGAAAGCTTTCGGCGTATCCCGCAGGACGACCGGTGCGGGATCGGGAAAATATCCCCCTCGAAACTGAGGATCTGCGGCATGCGCCGCGCCCGCAAACCCGCAAAGCATGCCGATAGCGACTGCAAACTTAAACATGTAATTTCCAATAATGATTGAAAAAAGAACGTCACTGAATAGAGCGACGATGCATCAACATGGTTAAGTTTTTATTGAACAGCCGAGCAGGACGTAGCATTCGCGCGCGACGAACAATAATCGCCGGCATTGCCCGCACGAGAACACAAGAGAAGATCCATTATACTGTAATGTCTGAGCTATTTAGCTTCGACCAACCTTGCGGCGTAACGCGCCATAAGGTCGACCTCGATATTCATTTCGTCCCCCGTCTGGCGATCGCCCCAGGTCGTGACCGCAAGCGTATGGGGGATCAGCAGGATCGAAAACACGGACCCGGCCACGCTGTTGACGGTCAATGACGTTCCGTCCAGGCAGACTGATCCCTTCTCGGCAATGAATCGGGCGATCGACGCCGGGGCCTCGATGTCGAAATGCGCCATGCCGTCGAAGTCGCGGCGCTCGACGATCCGCGCAATGCCGTCGACATGGCCGGTGACAATATGGCCGCCGAGTTCGTCGCCTATTTTGAGCGATCGCTCCAGATTGACTCGACGTCCGGGCTTCCAGCTCCCGACCGTCGTGCGCGCCAATGTCTCGGCGGCGGCGTCGACTTCGAAATATGTACGGCCATCGTCAACGCCAATTTCGACGGCGGTCAGACAAGGGCCGGAACACGCGATGGAAGCCCCGAGCAGAATGCCTTCCGGCTCGTACGAGCAGGCGATGCGGATACGCCGCAATTCACCCTTCTGCGTGACCGACACAATTTGTCCAACGTCGCTGACGAGACCAGTGAACATCACAAAACCCTTTCGAACTGCGCGACATGGTCCACGCCCGCGAAAAAGTCGCCGGCCTGACGATAGCGGGTAGGATCGCGCAGGATCGCGCGGGAGACATCGTTGAGCGCGGGGATGCCCATCCGACCGAGAGGCTTGGCGCCCTGCATGATATAGACGTCGTCAGCAAGCCCGCCCTGGATCAGCTTGCCGCCAACTTGCGGACCGCCTTCACTGAAGACGCGTGTCAGGCCGCCGCGCGCCAGAACCCCGAGCGCGGCGCGCAGGTCGATATGTCCATCGGGGCCGCTCTCGACAATTTCGATGGAGACGCCGCGCGCCTCCAGTTCCTTGCGGGCGGACGCCGGCGCCTTCTCGCCTGCAATGACCAGCAGCGGCCGCTCGCCGGCCGTCGCCACCACGCGTGACCGCGTCGGAATCCGCAGATGCGTATCGAGCACCACGCGCAAGGGCGTGCAATGTTCGAGGCCGGGCAAGCGGACGGTCAGCAAGGGATCGTCGCCCAGGACGGTGCCGACCCCCACCATGATGGCGTCATGCATCGATCGCATGACCTGGACGCGGTTGTTCGCCGCCAAGCCGGTGATGATCAGACGGGGATCATGCGGGCTTCCGGCGGCAGCAAAGCCGTCCGGCGTCTCCGCAAGTTTTAGCGTCACCATGGGGCGGCCCTCCGTGACGCGCAGGATGTGGCCGAGATTGGCGCGTCTCGCCGCCTCCACGCAGACCCCCGTCAGGACCTCGACACCCGCATCGCGCAGCATCTGATGACCCCTGCCCGCAACGCGCGGATCGGGATCTTCAACGGCAGACACGACGCGTTTGACGCCGGCGCGCGACAGAGCGTCGGCGCAGGGGCCCGTAACGCCATGATGACTGCAAGGTTCAAGGGTTACATAGGCGGTGCCGCCCTGCGCCTTGTCACCCGCCTCCGCAAGCGCCACTGTCTCGGCGTGCGGGCGACCGCCCTGCTGCGTGGCGCCTCGACCGACGATCCTGCCATCCTTCACGATGATCGTGCCGACGGCCGGATTGGGAGCCGTGACCCCGAGCCCGCGCCGCCCGATGGCGAGCGCCGCGCGCATGTAGGACTCATCCGCCTGTTGGGCCGCTGTGCGTTGGGGCTCTGTCATGCTGAGCCGGGCGTGCGAGTGTCTGCGGGTCCGTCGCCATCGTCGCTGGCGAGTTCATCGATGATGGCGCCGAACTCCCGGGCTTCGCGGAAATTCCGGTACACCGAAGCAAAGCGCACATAGGCCACGCCATCGAGCGAACGCAGGCCTTCCATCACCAGTTCGCCGATGCGATCGCTCGGAATTTCACTGTCGCCCTGGCTTTCAAGCTGGCGGACGATGCCGTTGACCATGCGTTCCACCCGCTCCGGATCGACGGGCCGCTTGCGAAGAGCAATCGACAGCGATTGCATCAGCTTGTCCCGGTCGAAGGGCACCCGCCGCCCCGATTTCTTGAGTACGGTCAGTTCACGCAACTGGACGCGCTCAAAAGTGGTGAAGCGACCCGCGCAATCGGGACAGACCCGCCGACGACGAATGGCGGAAGCATCTTCCGTCGGCCGCGAGTCCTTCACCTGTGTATCGAGACTCCCGCAATACGGACAACGCATCGATAGATCCTAGCGGCCAGCTGTGGCCTCAGCTGTAGATCGGAAAACGCCGGGTCAACTCAGTGACCTGGCTACGCACATTGGCTTCGACATCCGCATTGCCGGCCTCGCCGTTCTTGGCCAGCCCGTCGAGCGTCTGGCAGATGAGCTGACCGACCTTGCGGAATTCCGCGACGCCGAACCCGCGTGACGTCGCAGCCGGGGTGCCGAGACGAACCCCGGACGTAATGGCCGGCTTTTCGGGATCGAACGGCACGCCATTCTTGTTGCAGGTAATGTGCGCGCGACCGAGCGCGGCTTCCGACAACTTGCCGTTGAGGCCCTTGGGCCGAAGGTCGACGAGCATGAGATGATTGTCGGTCCCGCCCGTCACGATGGCGAAGCCGCCCCCGAGAAGGGTCGAGGCGAGCGCCTGGGAATTTTCGACAATCTGGCGCGCATAAACCTTGAACTCGGGCCGGAGCGCTTCGCCGAACGCCACCGCTTTTGCCGCGATGACATGCATCAGGGGGCCGCCCTGAAGTCCCGGGAACACAGCCGAATTGATCTTCTTGGCGATCGCCTCGTCATCTGTCAGCACCAGGCCGCCGCGAGGGCCGCGCAGGGTCTTGTGCGTCGTCGAGGTGACGACATGGGCGTGCGGGAATGGCGACGGATGCGCCCCGCCCGCCACCAGGCCGGCGAAATGCGCCATGTCGACCAGAAAGATGGCGCCAACAGCGTCGGCAATCTCACGAAAACGCGCGAAATCCCAATGACGCGCATAAGCGGATCCGCCTGCGACGATCAGCTTGGGCCGGCTCTCCTCCGCCAGTTTGGCGACTGCGTCCATGTCGATGACATGTGTCTGCGGATCGACGCCATAGCTGACGGCCTTGAACCACTTGCCCGACATGTTGACCGGCGAGCCGTGGGTCAGGTGACCGCCGGCGGCGAGATCGAGCCCCATGAACGTGTCGCCGGGCTGCAGCAGCGCAAGAAATACGGCTTGGTTGGCCTGGCTGCCGGAATTCGGCTGCACATTTGCGAAGCGGCATCCGAACAGGCGCGTCACACGCTCGATCGCAAGCGACTCGGCGATGTCGACGAACTGGCAGCCGCCATAATAGCGTCGGCCCGGATACCCTTCGGCATATTTGTTCGTCATGACCGAGCCCTGGGCTTCCAGCACGGCGCGCGAGACGATGTTTTCGGAAGCGATCAGTTCGATTTCGTCGCGCTGCCGACCGAGTTCGAGCTCAATGGCCCGGGCGATCTCCGGATCGGTCTCGGCAAGGCCGGCTCCAAAAAAGCTGTTCGAGAGGCTGTAGCCCTGGGCGGCGCTGGCGTTTGTCTGGGACATGATCCCTGGCTCCTCAATGCGCCGCTGCCGCGGCTGCGCTGGTCTGTGACGGAAAGTCAGCTCCGGAGCCAGATCGATCGCGATCGAGCCCCAAGATCTAGCCCCGTCCTGAAGAAATCGCACTCGCCTTAGCATGGCCGGACCGCCGCGCAAAGGCGACATGACTTCGCTGTGGATGACCAAAGCTGAAGCAAAAAGGCCCGCCTCCGGGAGAGACGGGCCTTGTTTCTCGTAAACCTTACGTCCGAGCTTGCGTTCGGATCACAGGATGGTCACTCGGTCAGCGACATCGGCTCGAGAATGCCGCCGCCCTGGGTCGACTGGATGGGAGCGGACGCCACGGCTCCTGACGCTCCGAAGCCGTCTCGCTGATAGATATCGTCACGGAACTGGATCAGACCGTCATTCGCCCAGGCGGTGATGTAGACCCAGTAGACGGGAACCGGCGAGGACAGGCGCGCATCGATGCGCTGACCCGAGCGGATCGATTCGTCGATACGGTTGCGGTCCCAGCCATTGGTGTCCTTGAGCAGCCAGGCCACGTAATCGCGAACGTTCTGGACGCGGACGCAGCCGGACGAGACGAAGCGGAAATCGTCGCCGAAAATGCCCTTGGCCGGCGTGTCATGCATGTACACGCCGTGGGGGTTCGGAATGTTGATGCGTACGAAGCCGAGCGAGTTGACGTCCCCGCCCGGATCCTGGCGGAACATATATTTCGTGGCTTCCATCGAATTCCAGTTGATGGATTCCGGCGCGACTTCGGCGCCGCCCGAGTTATAGACGCGGATCTTGTTGTCCGAGAGATATTTGGGATCGGCCTGCATCTTCGGGATCAGGTCCTTGCGGATGATCGAGGCCGGCACGGTCCAGAACGGGTTGAAGTTGATCTCGACGACCCGCGCCTGCATCACGGGCGACTGGCGATCAATCTTGCCGACGCCCGCCGCGTGGTGGGTGGCGACCTGGCCGTTCTCGACCGTCTCGACCGCAGCGGCCGGAATGTTCATGGTGACGTAGCGGTTGCCGAGATTGCCGGAGAAAGCGCGCAGGCGAACCAGATTGATCTCAAGCTGCCGCAAGCGCACCTGCACCGGCACGTTGAGAGCCGCGATCGTCTGCTGAGCGACAACGCCGGTCGGCGAGATGCCATGCCGCGTCTGGAACCGGCGAACGCCCGCTTCAACATAGGAATCGAAGACAGGCGACGTCCCTGCGTCCGTATCGAGGTCGCCGGTGGTCATCAGCCGCTTGCGCAGCGCCACCACGGCGTTGCTCTTGGCGCCAAGCTTGAGGGTCTGGTTGGGGACAGTGTTCCAGCCGCCGCGCGAAGCGAGGTCCTGATATTTGGCGATGGCTTGCTCGGTCGTGGTCACGGTCTGGGGCGAGAGCACCGGCGTGGTTGTGCGAGTCACGCTGAGACGGGAATCTGAATCGTACTTCTGAACCCATTCCGCTTGTTGACCGAAGAGGCCGCCATCCGCCGGCGCCGCCGCCGCCTCGCCAACGCGTCCGAAGCCGAACGCGGCCGTCAGGCCGGCAATGGTCAGGCCTTGCGCGAATGCGCGGCGGGAAACGGAAGACTTCAATGTGTTCACCGGTCGCTCCAATGCGTGTCTCTCGAATGCTTCAAGTCGGGCGAACGCGGGGTCGCAGGCACGATTCGCGCTCTGATGGCTTTATGGCGCCCAATTGCGGCGGGAGATTGTGGCGGTTGACCGCCCTTCCCGTCTCGATGCCACAGATCGACGCCTGTCAGACCTGCGTCCTTACGACGTCCTCCGTCCGCGTCGCCGCCTGCTCTCCCTCGCAAACGAAGAAGAAACCAAGACTGCGGCTCCGAAACCGCTAGCATGAACGAGGTTAAAAAGGAACGAACACGGCGGCTCTTTTGTGGCGCCGCCCTACAGCTTGGACACAGCCGCCGCCAAACGAAAAGGGCGCCACGAGGGCGCCCTATCGACGGGTCTAAGCGACTGAAATTAAAGGCGGTACCGGATCTGGTCCGTCCAGAAGCGCTCGAGGCGGGCGAGCGCGGTGTTCATGCGGGTGAAATCATCGCCCGTGATGCCGCCGATCTGCTCGACGGTGAGAACGTGTTTCTCGTACAGCGAGCTGACGATTTCGTGAACCGATTGGCCCTTCTCGGTCAAGCTGATGCGAACGGAGCGACGGTCGACGCGCGAGCGGGCGTGATGGAGGTAACCCATCTCGACCAGCTTCTTGACGTTGTAGGACACATTCGACCCAAGGTAATAACCGCGGGTGCGCAGCTCGCCCGCGGTGAGTTCCTTGTCGCCGATATTGTAAAGCAGCAAAGCCTGCACGGCGTTGATGTCGCTGCGGCCGCGGCGGTCGAACTCGTCCTTGATAACGTCGAGCAGCCGGCGGTGAAGCCGCTCCACCAACGTCAGGGCTTCGAGATAAGCCGGGCGAACCTCGCCGAGTCGCTCGGATCTGGCTTGCGAGACTTCCGTCTTCAGGACCGTTTTCATTGCATACTCCGCTACGTTACTTCGTTGTCGCCAGCTCGATGCGCCAGCTCGCTGATGACGTGACTATAGGTTTGCCCGATGAAGACGAGTTTAAACAACAGCATGAATCTGAAGTTTACTTCTGTAGGTGAATCGAAGATGAAATAAGAGCTTCATTTACATTAAAAATTGCGCGCATCTATATTTCATTCACCACATTGCTTTGGTAAAGAGATTGCCACGTCCGCGGTTGCCGCCGACGCGCAACACGGCGTAATGTGCCGGCCGATGAGCGCGCCCGTAGATGAGCCGCCGCCCCCCGAGAGGACGCCCGACGTGAAGTACATCGACGCTTTCAACCATTTCTTCCCTCGTGCTTTTTTCGATCGCATGCTGGCGATACCCGGAACCGAGCAGGCCATTGGCAAGCGCGTGCGGGGCGTGCCCTGCATTTACGACCTCGACGAGCGCATGCGCGTCATGGACATGTTCAAGGACAAGAATTACTCGCAGGTCTTGTCGATTTCCCAGCCGCCGCTGGAGCAGCTCGGCACGCCGGACCTCGGCCACGAACTGTCGAAAGTCGCCAATGACGGGCTGGCGGAACTCTGCGCCAAATATCCTGACCGCTTTCCCGGCTACACGGCCTCTGTCTGCATGACTCATCCCGATGCCGCACGCGAACTCGAGCGGGCTTTCAAGAACGGCGCAAATGGCGTGCAGATCTATTCCAACATCGCCGGGCGTCCGCTCGACGAGCCGGAATTCTTCGGCGTCTTCGAAACCTGCGCCAAGGCCGGCAAGCCGATCCTCATCCATCCGGCCCGCGCCGCCGATATGACCGACTACAAGAGCGAGGACAAATCGAAATACGAGATCTGGTGGACCTTCGGCTGGCCCTATGAGACCTCGGCCGCGATGGCCCGGATCGTCTTCTCGGGAATGATGGACAAGCTGCCGGAACTGAAGATCGTCGCCCATCATCTGGGCGCCATGGTGCCGTATTTCGAAGGTCGCGTCGGTCCGGGCTGGGATCAGCTGGGCAAGCGCACCTCCGACGAGGATTATTCGATCGTCCTGAAAAACCTGAAGAAGCGTCCGTTTGATTATTTCAAGGACTTCTACGCCGACACGGCCACCTTTGGCGCGCGTCCGGCGATGGAATGCGGCCTCGCCTTCTATGGCCAGGACAAGGTGCTGTTCGCGTCCGACTGCCCGTTCGACCCCGAGAAGGGCCCCGGCTATATTCGGGAGACCATCGCGGTTCTGGAATCGATCGATATGCCGCAGGAAATGCGCGAGAAGATCGCCTACAAGAACGCCGAAGACCTGTTCGGCCTGAAAAAGTAACGGCTCCGGCCCAACTGGCTAAAAGGCGTCGCGCTCCTGCGCGGCGTACCATGTGAGGACAAAATAGGCGACGATAAGCGCCACGTCTAAGGCGAGCAGAAGCCTTCCTCCCGGCAACATTCCGGGGATGAACACCGTCATGAACATCTGCGCGGCTGCCGCGAAAAGCCAGAGCACGCCGCCCCACGGCGCGGCCAGCCAAAGCCCGACGGCCGCCACGAGATTGATCACGGCGAAAAACACGATCGCGATGGCCTCGAGCCGCGGCAGCGCATCCAGTGGAAAATCACCCGGCGCAAGAATCGAGCGCCATTGAAGCAGTCCCTGGAAAAGCCAGAGAACGGCGACGACACGCATGAATGCGACAAGCATGAAGCCCCAGCGGGTCGCGCCGGAGCGCCCGAGGCCATCAGAACCGAGGTGAATGACCTCATGATCCGTCTCGTCGTCGGCCGAATGGCGCAAGTTCATTCGGTTTTCACCCTGAATCCGCTGTGAGCGGCGACCATCGCTGCGGGCCCGACGCATAGACCGCGACCGGTTCAGGGTCAACGCTGCGGCGCGGCGTCATCGTGGCGCCTGCGGCCAAAAGGCCGGCAAACGCCGTCGCCTCGCGTTTTTCTCCTGCCTGATCCGTGTTATCGGGGGCGCACCTCTTCCGCTGGAGTCACGTCATGGCCGAGTCCTTCGAGTCCGCACGCATGATGCTCGTTCACAGGATGCGCCGGAACCGGCGCACAGATTGGGCGCGGCGTATGGTGCGCGAGAACGTCCTGACAACCGCCGACTTGATCTGGCCGATTTTCGTCATTGATGGAGAAAAGACCCGCCAGCCCGTCGCGTCTATGCCGGGTGTCGATCGTCTCACCATAGATGAAGCCGTGCGCGCCAGCGCCCGCGCCGCCGAACTCGGCATCCCGGCGCTGGCGCTGTTTCCTTACACCGCCCCCAAGCTGAAGGATGAAACCGGCAGCGAGTCCCTCAATGAAAGCAACCTTGTCTGCCGCGCCGTGCGCGCCATCAAGGCCGAGGTGCCGCAGATCGGCATCGTGACCGATGTCGCTCTCGATCCCTATACGAGCCATGGGCACGACGGACTGATGGTGGGCGACGAAATCGTCAACGACGCCTCCGTGCAGGCGCTTGTCGGCCAGTCACTGAATCAGGCCCGCGCCGGCGCCGACATCATCGCACCGTCCGACATGATGGACGGTCGCGTCGGCGCCATCCGGGCCGCCCTCGACGAAGAGGGCTTCGAGCACGTGCAGATCATGGCCTATGCGGCCAAATACGCCTCGGCCTTTTACGGCCCGTTTCGGGACGCTGTAGGCTCCGGCGGGCTGCTCAAGGGGGACAAGCGGACCTATCAGATGGACCCGGCGAACTCCGACGAAGCGTTGCGCGAAGTCGCGCTCGACATCGAGGAGGGCGCCGACATGGTCATGGTCAAGCCAGGCATGCCCTATCTGGACATTGTGCGCCGGGTGAAGGACGCTTTCTCGATCCCGACCTTCGCCTATCAGGTGTCGGGCGAATACGCGATGATCTGCGCAGCAGCCCAGAACGGCTGGATCGATCGCGACAAGGCCATGCTCGAAAGCCTGATCGGCTTCAAGCGCGCTGGCGCCGATGGGGTGCTGACCTATTTCGCCGTTGAAGTCGCCGAGCGCATCAAGCGCGAAGGCCACTAGTTCCGCAGATTATCCCCTGCCGAACCGCCAGTCCGGACGCGCCTGCTTCACCAGAAGCATCTCGGCGATGTTCTGCGGCGTCAGCATGCCGACAAGTTCGCCGCTCGCGTCCACGACGCTGATCGCCCGCGCGCCGGATGTGCGCATGTCTTCCAGAGCGCCCTCGAGCGGCGCCGTCGCGCGCACGCCCTCGAAAGGCGAGCGAGCGATGTCGATCACTGCCGAACCGCGCTCGCGATCCCGCAGAGCCGCGATCAGATCGTCGCGCACGATAAGCCCGACCGGCTTTCCCAGACCGTCGACAACCGGAAACTCATGCTGCGGCGTGGCGAGCAGGATTTCGACCGCCTGTTCCAGCGTGGCGTCAGCCGGCACGGTGGCGAAACGCGTCTCCATTGCGTCCGAAACCCTGAGCCCCGAAAAGGCGAACCGCATTTCGCTGTCCTGCGCCTCTCCGGCAGCCGCGACATAGACGAAGATTGCAATAAAGATCAGGAGCGGATTGCCGAACAGACCGAGAAAGCCCAGCACGAAGGCCAGCCCCTGCCCGATCCGCGACGAGATCCGCATGGCGCGCTGAGGCCCGATGTTCATGGACAGGACGGCATGCAGCACCCGCCCCCCATCCATCGGAAAGGCCGGGATCATGTTGAATACAACGAGAAAGATGTTCGCACTCGCGAGTTTCGCCACCAGACCCAGAGAGGGATCGTCGATCCGGCTTATGTCGGCCGGCGCGAGCGTCCCCAGTATGGCGATCAGGATAAAGGCGATAACGACATTCACGGCCGGCCCGGCGAGCGCAACTGCGAGCTGCTCCCGCGGCTTGTCGGGAATGCGCTCGAGGCTCGCGACGCCGCCTATCGGCAACAGCGTCACATCAGGCGTAGCGATGCCGAAGCGGCGCGCCATGAAAATGTGCCCGAACTCGTGCAGCAGGACGCACAAGAACAGGGCCAGGATGAATACCACGCTCGAAGCCGCAGCTTCGCCCCCGCCGGTGCGGAAGGCGCTGAAGCCGATCCATGCCAGCAGGATCAGGAAAGTGACGTGGATGCGGATCGCCGTTCCGGCGACGCGGCCGACGACAATTGACCAGGGCATGCTAACATCCTGACAAGCTGGAGGAATGCATTCCGAAGCTAGACCCGCGGAAGCGGAACCGCCAGTGCCGCGCCGCACTTGTCGCGGCGCGGTCCCGCCCCCACATTTGCGTGCGGCGAGCCGAAGCGCCGCCTGAGTCGGGGATCCGGCGATAGAGGAGATGAGCGTGAGCGAACGTGGTCAAACCAATTCGTCTTCGGCCCAGCCCGGCTTCTGGCCGGAGCGCTTGCCCGCGGCTGCGCTCTCGGGCGTTCGCACACGCCGCATCGGCGCGATCTGCATCGACCTCATCGTGATCTCGATCATCTTCACGGCGATTCTCACGGTCCTTCTGGTTCTGGGGGTCGTGACCTTCGGACTGACGTGGTTCCTGATCCCGCCGCTCTTCCCGGCGATCGCATTGATCTATAACGGCATGTCCATCTCTGGCTGGCGTATGGGGACCCCGGGCATGCGCGCCATGGACCTGGAGATGCGCACGTCAGACGGCGGCCGCGTCTCGTTTCTCATCGCCGCGGTGCATGCCGTGCTGTTTTACCTCAGCCTTTCCTTCCTCACCCCCCTCGTCCTGCTCGTCTCGTTGATCTCTGGCGACAAGCGCTGCCTCCACGATATTGTCGCCGGAGTCGTCGTGACACGACGCGCGTAATTGAGCACTATGAGCCTGGGCTCGCGACAAGATCGCGAGGCCGAAACACCCCTGGCAGGAGGCCGATCCGGGTGACGAAAGAGCCGCGGGACGCTCCGCAATTCTACCTGACGGCGCCAGCCCCCTGCCCGTACCTGCCTGGGCAGGAGGAGCGGAAGGTCTTTACCCACCTGGTCGGAAAGCGCGCCATCGGGCTGAATGACGCCTTGACGCAATCAGGCTTCCGCCGTTCGCAGACCATCGCCTATCGCCCCGCATGCGAAGCCTGCCGGGCCTGTGTCTCGGTGCGCGTCAAGGTCAACGAATTCAACCTGTCCCGCAACATGCGACGTGTGCTCGAAGCCAATGCCGATCTCATCGGCAATGCCCAGCCCTCCGAACCTACGTCAGAGCAGTACTCGCTTTTTCGCGCCTACCTCGACACGCGCCATTCGGATGGCGGAATGGCCGACATGAGCGTGCTCGACTATTCGATGATGGTCGAGGACTCGCATGTCGAAAGTCGGCTGATCGAATATCGGCCGCGCGGCATCGACACGTTCATGACCGGCCGTGGCCAGGGCCCCCTTGCTGCGGTCTGCCTGACGGACGTTCTCGTCGACGGACTGTCGATGGTCTATTCGTTTTACGATCCAACCGCCCACGACCGCTCGCTCGGCACTTACATGATCCTCGAGCATATCGAGCGCGCCAGGCGCATGGGATTGCCGCATCTCTATCTGGGATACTGGGTCGAAGGCTCCCGGAAGATGGCTTACAAGGCGAGGTTCACGCCGCAGGAACGCCTCGGCCACAATGGCTGGGAGCGCTTCGAGTAGCCTGCCCGAATGGGCTTAGCCGAACCTGTTGTTCTTGGGGAAACCCTTCGGCGGCAGGCGCCCGGCTTCGGCGCGATTGCCGATCCAGTCGTTCAGTTCCGGCTTCGTCACCGTGAAGGTGCGTCCCGCCGAATCTTTCCAGGTCAGACCGTCCGACATTGCAAAGGTCTTGGCGTCGGCAATGCCGCCATCCTTGTACTTCTGCAGCCGCACGCCCTTGCCGCGCGCCATTTCCGGCGTCTGGGACAGAGGGAAGACCAGCAACTTGCGATTGTCCCCGATGACCGCGACGTGGTCACCCTCCACGGGAGTGAGCACCTGGGCGCGTGAGCCCTTGTCGACGTTCAGAACCGCCCGGCCCTTGCGCGTCGATGAAATCATCTCGTCGTCGGCGACCACGAAGCCTCGTCCGTCCGAACTGGCGATCAGCATTTTGCGGCCCGCCACGAACGGCAGCACCGAGACCACGTCCTCGCCTTCGTCGATATCCGCCATGAGGCGCAAGGGCTCCCCGAACCCGCGCCCGCCTGGCATTTTCGAAGCGTCGAGCGTGAACACCTTGCCGTTGGTGGCCAGCACCAGGATCTTTGATGTCGTCTCGGCGAAGAACGCGACTTTCAGCGCATCGTCGCCTTTGAACTGCAGCGTCGAGAGATCGGCCATATGGCCCTTCAGAGCCCGCACCCAGCCCTTTTCGGAAACCACCACGGTCACGGGCTCGCGCTCGATCATGGCCTCAGTCAGATCCAGCGCCGCGCCGTCAGGAGGCGTGGAGAATTGCGTGCGACGTTTGCCGAGTTTCGGATCCGCCGTGAGCTTTTTCTTCACCTCGCGAATCTGCGCCGTGATTATCTTCCACTGCTGCGACTCGTCGCCCAGCAGCCCTTCGATCTCGTTTTTCTCGCGCGTCAGTTCATCGAATTCCGAGCGCAGCTGCATCTCCTCGAGACGCCGCAAGGACCGCAAGCGCGTATCCAGAATATAGTTCGCCTGCACGTCGCTCAGCTTGAAGCGCGCCTTCAAGGCGTCCTTGGGCTCGTCCTCCTCACGGATGATGCGGATCACTTCGTCAAGATGCAGGAAGACGATCAGCATGCCCGAGACGACCTCGAGCCGATGCTCGATCTCTCCGAGCCGGAATCGTGAACGCCGCAACAGCACTTCGCGACGATGGTCGAGCCATTGCTTGAGAGCTTCCGCCAGCGACACGACACGCGGCACGACGCCGTCGACCAGCACATTCATGTTCATGGGAAAGCGGGATTCGAGCTCCGTGAGCCGGAACAGGCTTTCCATCAGCACGACAGGGTCGATCGTACGCGCGCGGGGCTCGAGAACGATGCGCACATCCTCGGCAGATTCATCGCGAACGTCTGCAAGCAACGGCAGCTTCTTGTCATTGAGCAGCTCGGCGACCTTCTCGATCAGCCGAGATTTCTGTACGCCATAGGGAATCTCGGTGACGACCGCCACCCACATGCCCCGCTGCCCTTCTTCCTTCTCCCATTTCGCCCGCACGCGGAATGAGCCGCGGCCTGTTCGGTAAGTCTCGGCGATCTGTTCGGCGCCATCCACGATGATGCCGCCGGTCGGGAAATCGGGCCCGGGCACGAAGGTGAGCAACTGGTCGGTCGTCGCCCGCGGGTGCGTGACGAGATAAAGCGCGGCGTCGCATAATTCGCCGACGTTGTGCGGCGGGATCGACGTCGCCATGCCCACCGCGATTCCCTGCGACCCATTGGCCAGCAGGTTGGGAAATGCGGCCGGCAGAACAATTGGTTCTTTCTGGTCTCCCGAGTAATTCTCGCGGAAGTCGATGGCGTCTTCATTGATGCCTTCGAGCAGCATCCGCGCCGCGTCGGTCATGCGGGCTTCGGTATAGCGATAGGCGGCGGCGCTATCTCCATCGATATTGCCGAAGTTGCCCTGCCCTTCGATCATCGGGTAACGGGACGCGAAATCCTGGGCCAGTCGCACGAGCGCATCGTAGATCGCCTGATCGCCGTGAGGATGGAAGGATCCCATCACGTCGCCGACGATTTTTGCGCATTTCTTGAAAGCCGTTCCCGGATCGAGGCGCAGGATGTGCATCCCGTAAAGGATGCGCCGGTGCACCGGCTTCAAACCGTCGCGCGCGTCCGGAAGCGCGCGACCCATGATGGTCGAAAGCGCATAGGCGAGATAGCGCTCTTCGAGCGCGTCGCGCAGATTGACGAGATCAGGAGCAGGCGGCGGAGGCGCCGTCGGGACGATTGTCTTGGCCATGCTCGACGGGTTAACCCAACCCTCGGGACACGGCAAGTTCCCTTTTTGTCCCGGAGCGAAAGGCGTCGCGCGACTGTTGCATCGGCGCACTTGCGCCCCATTCACCCGAGCCTTATCAAGACGTCAATTCGTTAAGTGCAATGCCATTGATGGTGAGATGTGCGGCTACGCACAGGAACCATGAGTCAATGTGGGCATTATGTGGCCACGGGACGAAAGTTGTTGCGTTTCAATCCTTAAGCAGGTCCCGCTGGCGTGAAGATCATGATCAAGACGATGTCCTTCCTTGCATTCGCCACGGCTCTGGCCATGGGCGCGTTCGCCATCGCGGGTCCGCAGCGCGGCGGCGTCGAGGCGCGCGAGGAGGCGCACGGCGGCAATTGCGTTCGTCAGCAAGTCGCGCTCGATGAAGGCTACGGCGTCAGCCGAATCGAATGGCGTGAAATCTGCGGTCAGTAAGTCCGGCGGCTACCCGTTCAGCCCGGCCACATAGGCCGCCCGCGCATCGGGCATGGGCGAACCGCGGGGACTGAAAATATCGCGTTCGAGAAAATATCCCGTCAGTCGGAATCCATCTCTCACCGCCGCCATCGCGACAGGTTCATTCGGCTCTTCCATCAGCAGGAAGGAAGGCAGCGGAAGCATCCTGTCCCGGTACGGATCCCCGGCTGTCCGGGATACGGACCGGCCGGATTTGGGCGAGACGTAGACGAGATCCTGGGTCGATCCGGTCGACGCACATTCGCTGAGATCGAGGCCGAAGCCCAGTTCCGTGAGAACCGCCAGTTCGAATCGCACCATCAGTCCCGGGACGATGTCGCTCTCATGCAGGCGGTCGACGATCAGGGCCGCCATCTCGAACAGGCCCTGGTGAGGCTCGCGCTCCGGCAGGAGCCGCAGGAGAGCGCCGACGAGCGCCAGACCATGCAGAGCCTGCGAAGAACCCATCAGTTCCGACGTGCGCAGCCGGATTGCTTCGATCGCATAAAGGCCGAGATGCTCCTCGATCCGGGCGCGCCACAGCGCATCGACAGAGTTCCCAGCCTGAAGGACCGGCTGCATCGCCCTCGACCGTCCTCCGCGCACCAGTCCAAGATGGCGACCATGTTCGCGCGTCATCAGTTCCGCGATGACGCTCGTCTCGCCATGCCGGCGAACGCCCAGAACGATGGCCTCGTCACGCCATTCCATGACAATTCCCGGTTGGGATCAGGACCTGCGGCTCAAAGCTCGGAAAGCTTCAGCTCGGAGGAATATTCCGCGCCCTCGACATCCTTGGTGATCGCCTGACCGCAGATCACCCGTCCCTTCGTCGCGTCGAACGTGAGAGTTGGCGGGCCATACAGGGACCAACCCTGATTGAGCGCTTCCGTCACGCGATGGCAGAAGGCGGCGTCGTCCGGTCCCGTCAGATAGCGATAGGCCGTGAGTTTCTTGCGAAGATTGAGCGGAGATGAAGCCATCGGCAAACCTTCAAGCTAGAGACAGGATCTCAGGACCTTGGAAATTCGAGGCCCATTTCGCGATAGCGCTCCGGGTCGTCGCCCCAATTTTCGCGCACCTTCACGAAAAGGAACAGATGGACCTTCTGGTCCGCCGCCTCGGCGATGTCCTTTCGAGCCGCGGAGCCGATGGCCTTGATCGTGCGTCCACCCTCGCCGATGACGATCTTCTTGTGCCCTTCCCGCGTGACATAGATTGTCTGCTCCAGACGGGCGGACCCGTCGGGCATTTCCTTCCAGAGTTCGGTCTCGACCGTCGACTGGTAAGGCAGCTCGTCGTGCAGGCGCTCGAACAGCTTTTCACGCGTGATTTCGGCCGCCAGGGCGCGCAGGGGCGCATCCGACACCTGATCTTCAGGATAGAGCCACGGGCCCGGACGCATCATCGGGGCCAGCTTCTCCCGCAACGTCTGCAGTCCATCGCCCTTCAAGGCCGAGATCATGAAGGTTTCAGCAAAGGGGATCTTTTCGTTCATCAGCGCCGCCAGCCGCAGCAGACGCGTCCGTTCGATCGTGTCGATCTTGTTGAGAACCAACACTTTCGGCGCGCGCAACTGCGGCAGCTTCTTGAGGATGTTCTCGACCTCCTCGTCACAGCCCTTGCGGGCGTCGACGAGCAGCGCAACCACATCGGCGTCCCCGGCTCCGCCCCAGGCCGACGTCACCATGGCGCGATCGAGCCTGCGCTTGGGCGCGAAAATGCCCGGCGTGTCGACGAAAATGATCTGTGACTTGCCCTCTATGGCGATGCCTCGCACGAGACTGCGCGTCGTCTGAACCTTTCGCGACACGATCGTCACCTTGGTGCCGACGAGCGCATTCATAAGCGTCGACTTGCCCGCGTTCGGCGCCCCGATCAGCGCAACGAAACCGCAGCGTGTGTCGGTCGGCGTGGCGTCAGGCTGGATGGAAGTCGGTTCGATGTCGTTCATGGCTTGGATGCCTGTGCCTTTTCCCGGTCGGCCCAGACGCCTTCTCGGATCATGAATGCCTGCGCGGCCGCCTGCTCGGCGATGCGCTTGGATTGTCCCGACGCCTCTGCGGGCGCGAAATCGTCGATCTCGACCGCGATCACGAAGACCGGCGCGTGCGCCGGACCTGTCCGCGACACTTCCCGATAGACGGGCGTCGGCTTGCCGCGCGCCTGGGCCCATTCCTGCAGCGCAGTCTTTGCATCTCTCAAAGGCCTTTTCGGGGCATGCATACGCGCCGTCCACGCGCGCGAAACGACGTCGCGAGCCGCCGGGAAGCCGGCGTCGAGAAAGACCGCGCCGATCAGCGCCTCGCACACATCGCCGAGAATGGCCGTCTTGCGGCGCCCGCCCGTCTGCGCCTCGCCATCGCCAAGCTTGAGATGCGGCCCGACCCCCCAGTCGATGGCGACATCCGCGCAACTCTCCTTCCGGACGAGATCCGCGAGCCGCCGGGAGAGCTCGCCCTCGGCGGCGTCAGGAAACGTCGCGCAAAGCATGTCTGAGACAGCAAGACCCAAGACCCTGTCGCCGAGAAACTCGAGCCGCTGATAAGTGTCGGCCCGAACGCCGTCGGAAGGGACGGCGCTGACATGGGTCAGCGCCCGGACGATCAGGCTCGAATCGGCAAAATGATGCCCGATCGCCTCTTCGAGCTCACGGATCTGCGGCTTGGGCGGCCGCGCCATCTCAGCGCACCGGCTGGAACATGCGATCCCAGCGGACGATCCAAGGCCAACGCCAGAACTGCCAGGCGGACTCGCCCTCGTCGATCGAGAAGAAGATGATTTCCGCGCGGCCGACAAAATTTTCAAACGGCACGAAGCCCACGCCGCTCTCCTCCGGCCCGACCCGCGAGTCCGTGGAATTGTCGCGGTTGTCGCCCATCATGAAATAATGACCGGCCGGCACTTCAAACACTTTCGTATTGTCGAAATAGCCCGTGTCGCCATCGCGTTCGATCACCCGATGTGCAACCCCGCCCGGCAGCGTCTCGCGATAGGTCGCCACTTCCGTGTCGCGTCCGAACGCGTCGCGGGTGCGCACCTTTTCGATCGGCTCGCGCGGCACGATCTGGCCGTTGATGTAGAGGCGTCCGGCGATCATCTGCACGCGATCGCCCGGCAGCCCGATGACCCGCTTGATATAGTCCGTGGTTCCATCGCGGGGGAGCTTGAAAACCGCGATGTCGCCGCGCTTGGGCTCCGACGCGAGGATGCGCCCCGACATGACGGGCGGACCGAACGGAATCGAATATTTCGAATATCCGTAGGAATATTTCGAGACAAACAGGTAGTCGCCGATCAACAGCGTCGGGATGAGCGAGCCGGATGGAATATTGAACGGCTGGAACAGCACGGTGCGCACCACGAAAGCGATGAGCAGCGCCTGGACGATGACCTTGATTGTTTCGCCGAGGCCGCCTTCTTCCGAGCGCTTGCTGGCCTTGGCTTTGTTGCTGTCCAACCCGACGGGTTCGGTCATGAGAACTCTCTTGAAAAGGCCACCCATGGCGGCCGAACGGACGGCGAAACACGCCGTCGCGGATGTGGCCGGCCTGGACGCCCCGGTTTCTTGCGACGCACCTATAGCGAGTGCGCCACCTTGCGCCAAGGGCGCAGGAGAGGCGCAGACGCGGCCATTACCCCGTAAAGGGACGAATCGGACGCGCTTCGATCACAACATGGGCCATCGCGGTCGGAAATTCATCGGTGATCGTCAGGTGAATGACGGCCTCGTGACCCGGCGGCGTCTGTTCGGCGAGCCTTAGCGCCGCCGGACCGGTCAGTTTGAGGGTGGGCTTGCCGGAAGGCAGGTTCACCACCCCCATGTCGCGCCAGTAGACGCCGCTGGATAACCCGGTTCCCAAAGCCTTGGCGCAGGCTTCCTTGGCGGCGAAGCGTTTCGCATAGGAAGCGGCGCGCTGCGCCCTGCCCTCGGACCTGGCCTGTTCGACAGGCGTGAAGCAGCGGGCGATGAAACGGGGGCCAAATTTCGCCAGCGTCTCCTCGATCCGCCGGATGTCGCAGAGGTCCGAACCCATGCCGATGATCATGTCTGGCTCCTGGTCGCGTCAGGCCTTCGACCGGCCCTCGTCCATCGCGGCCCGCATGGTGCGGATCGCGGACGGCAGACCCACGAAAAGCGCCTCGCCCATCAGGAAATGACCGATGTTCAATTCGACGATCTGCGGCAGCGCGGCGATGCGTCGCGCGGTGTCGAAGTCGAGCCCGTGTCCTGCATGGCATTCGAGCCCGAGTTGAGCCGCCTTGTCGGCCGCCAGGACAATGCGGGCGAATTCGCGCTCAGCCGCGTCGGCCTCGCCCGTCATCGCCGCCTCGCACCAGGCGCCCGTATGCAATTCCACCACAGGCGCCCCGATGGATACGGCAGCCTCGAGCGCCTTCACGCTCGGCTCGATGAACAGCGACACGCGGATATCGGCCGCCTTCAGCGCAGCGGTAAAGGCCTTGAGATGATCGTGCCCGCCGATCACGTCCAGCCCGCCCTCGGTCGTCCGCTCGCTACGCTTCTCGGGCACCAGACAGGCTGCATGCGGCTTGGTCTTCAACGCTATGGCGAGCATTTCCGCCGTCGCGGCCATTTCAAAGTTTAAGGGCTTGTCGATGGCGTGCATCAGACGGGTAATGTCCTCGTCACGGATGTGGCGACGATCCTCGCGAAGATGCGCGGTGATGCCGTCGGCTCCCGCCGCGATGGCGGCCAGGGCCCCGCGGACCGGGTCGGGCAAGGCGCCGCCACGCGCGTTCCGCACCGTCGCGATATGGTCGATGTTGACGCCGAGACGAAGGCGGGGCGCTGGCATGTCGGCTCCTACGCCTTGAGGCCGCGGCTGCCGGGCTTCACGGCCGGCATGGCGGCGAGTTCGGGCGGCAACGCGTCCGGGGAATAGGACGGGATATCCATGGTGGCGAGCGCGACGATCGGCACGCCGACGTCGGCCTTGCCGCCCGAGCGGTCGATCAGGCAGGCGGAGGCCACGACCTTGGCGCCGTCCGTCAGATGTTCGGTCACGGCCGCCAGCGTCTCGCGCACGGACAGGCCCGTAGTTATAATGTCCTCGACCGTCAGCACCCTGGCGCCCGGCTCGATCTCGAAGCCGCGCCGCAGGGCGAACTTGCCGTTTTCGCGCTCGACGAAAATTGCCTTGGCCCCAAGGTGCCGGGCCGTCTCGTAGCCCGGCACGATGCCGCCGACTGCGGGCGAAACGACCACGTCAATCTTGCCGAACTGCGCCTCGACCTTCTCGGCCAGCGCCTTGCACAGGCGCTCGGTGCGCTTCGGATCCTGGAAAACGAACATTTTCTGCAGGAAAACAGGGCTGCGCAGGCCAGACGTGAGGATGAAATGGCCCTGGAGCAAAGCCCCCGCCTGCCTGAATTCCTCGAGAACCTGTTCCTGATCCATCTCTGCGCCCCACTGAAAATCGTGCGGCAGGTTTAAGGCCCGCACGCCCCCCGCACAAGCGGCGGGAGGACGCACGCCGCCCGGACAGCCCTCCTCGACACGACTATTCAGCCGCGTCAGCCACCAGGAACGACCCCGTTTGCGTCTCCACCAACCGCCGGTAGACCCCGGCCTCACGGCGCATCAGGTCGTCGTGCGCGCCGTCCTCGACGATACGGCCTCGGTCGAACACCAGGATTCGGTCGAGCCTCTGAACAGTCGAAAGGCGATGCGCGATCACGATGGTGGTCCGCCCCGCCGCCAACCGGTCCATCGCCTCGCGGATATAGTGCTCCGAAACGGAATCGAGGCTCGATGTCGCTTCGTCCAGGACGAGGATCGGGGTCGCGGCCAGAATGGCGCGGGCGATGGCGACGCGCTGGCGCTCGCCGCCCGACAGTTTGACGCCCCGCTCGCCCACCAGCGTCTCGTAGCCCTTGGGCAGGTCGCGCACGAATTCGTCCACATGGGCGAGCCGCGCCGCCTCCTCGATCTCGTCCATCGTGGCGCCCGGCCGCCCGTACGCGATATTCTCGGCAATCGATCGATGAAACAGCACCGGGTCCTGCGGCACCAGGCCGACCGCCTCGCGTAGGCTCGCTTGCGTGACCTTCGAAATATCCTGCCCGTCCACGGTGATGCGTCCGCCGTCGAGGTCGTATAGCCGCTGGATCAGCTTCACGAAGGTCGACTTGCCCGCGCCCGACTGCCCGACAAGCCCGACACGTTGGCCGGCCGGAATCTGCAGGTCGAAATGCTCATACAGCGGCTCGCGCGCGCCCTTGTACTTGAATGTCACATCCTCGAACGCGATGGCTCCTCTCGGGACCGTCAGGTTCATGGCGCCGGGCGCATCCGCCACCTGCAAGTCCGCGTCGCGGAAATCGAGGACGTCGTCCATGTCGTTGATGGTGCGCTGGACGCTGCGCACGTGTTGGGCGATGTCGCGCAGATAACCTGTGATGAGGAACTGCGTGGCGATCAGGCTGGCGATATCGCCGGCGCTCGCCCGCCCTTGCGTCCACAGCCAGACGCCCGTCCCCAGCATGCCGATCTGCAGGATCACCAGCAGGAACGCCTGGATGAGTCCCGACACCGCGCTGCGGTCCCACGAGCGGATCGCCCGCCATTCCCAACCGCGCGCGACGTCGCCGAAGCGCGAATCCTCGCGCTCCTCGGCCGCGAAGCTCTTCACCACCGGGTTGCCGGTGATCGAATCCGCGATGACGCCGCTCATCTTCGAATCCCACTCGCGAGCCTCGACATTGGCGGGCCGGATCCAGAGCACCGCCAGCAGGACGGTGACGACCAGGAAGACCACGATCGACACCCCGACCACGAGGCCGAGGATCGGCCAGCGCCAGGCGAAAACGCCCGTCACGCCCACCACCACGATGAAGGCCGGCAGCAGACCGAAGGCCAGAGTGTCGGTGAACGTGTCGAAGGACGTCATGCCGCGCGTGATCTTGCGCACCGTCGCGCCCGCAAAGGAATTGGCGTGCCAATCTGACGAGAAACGCTGCACCTTGGCGAAAGCGTCGCGCCCGATCGTGGTGATCGCCCGCGCCGACAAGCGATTCAGCAGGAAGGTGACGATCTGGCGGGACAATTGGAACAGCGCGCCCAGCGCCACGAAAATCACCAGCGCGCGGATGGCCGGCCCCGGATCGCCCGGCGCGCCCGACGCCACGGCGTCGATCAGCCAGCCGGAGGCCAGCGGCACCGACACGTCGACCAGGGTGGACAGGACCCGCACCGCCACCAGGGTGAAGAACAAGCGTGGCGACAGCAGCCAGTAATGCACCACGAAGCGCATGACGCGCGAAAATTTGGCTTTCGGCATGCAGAGGTTATGGGGCCGGGACGGCGCGCTGGCAATGGCAGGCGGCGGCCCCGGCTTCGTCGGCGCGATCGAGGCGAGCCGCGACGCCGTCATTGCAAAGCCCGAGCCTTGATGGAATTGCATGCGCCGGATGTGCTA
>JAIEQX010000139.1 GCA_019747375.1 Beijerinckiaceae bacterium
GTCCCTGATGCGCTCCGAACGTCTCGGCTACGGGGCTTTCCTGGTCCGCCGCGTCTGCCGCATCTATCTTCCCTTCGCCGCGTCCATTCTGCTCTCCGCGCTGATCTACGAGATGATCGAGCCGCATCGCCTTGTCGGTCTCAACGCCTATTTCCAGAAGGAGATCTGGACCGTTGAGCCGAGCGCCAGCGTGCTTCTGGCGCATCTGCTGATGCTGAACCGGCCGCAGGACATAACGCTCAACAATCCGATGTGGAGCCTCGTCATCGAGATGCGGATCTCGCTGCTGTTTCCGCTTCTCTTTGCGCTCACGCAGGTCAGGCGGCATGCGGCGCTCGCATTCGCCGCCGCGTCGTCGGTCATCGCAGGCGCGATTTACGCCAAGACTCCCTGGAGCGGGTTTCCCTACACCAATGGCGACGTCGCGCAGGCGCTTCTGCTGACGCTCTATTTCGCGCCGTGTTTCGCCTACGGCATGGTCCTCGCGCGCTATCGCCGACCGATCGAAGCCGTGTTCTGGGCGCTTCAAGGCTGGAAGCGGACCGCGCTCTGGATCTTCGCCTTCGGCGCCATGAGCCAGAATTTCGATCTGCTGTGCGGGCTGGGCGCCATGCTGATCATCAGCCTGTCGCTCACGTCCCGGCGGGCCGCAGCACTCCTGTCGACCCCGCTGTTGAAATGGCTGGGCTCGATTTCATACAGCCTCTACCTCGTCCACATCATCGTCATCGCCGCTCTGATGCAGACCTATTTCGAGACCTTGCCCGTAACGCTCGTTCTCGCCATGGCGATCGTCGCATCGCTGGCCGCCGCTCAACTCATGTATGTGATCGTCGAGCGTCCGGCCATGAACCTCGGCCGGTTCCTGACGCGCCGCGGCGAGCGTCCGATCACGGCGCAGCCGCTGGCGCCCTGAGCCTGTTCAGCGAACCTGTGGCGCGTTGGCGGAAGACGTGTCCCGAAGCGTCAGGTCGCGCGCACCGCCGCGCTGCTGGTCGCGCTCGCGACTGACGCTCACGACATCGCCCGGCAGGACTTCATCGGTTTCGGAGATCACGAACGTCTTCTGCTGTCCGTCGACGCGGCGCGTGACGCGGAACACCGGGCGACGCTGCTCGCCATCCGGCCCGGCGACGTCGAGCGCGGGCTGATAGGCTTCCGAATTCGCCAGCAAGGCCTGCGCGGTTTCAAATTTTTCCGCGATCGTGGCCAGCTTGCTGCGAACTTCGTTGAGCATCACCAGCGTTTCCGTGCGGAATTTTCCGCGCAGCTCTGCAATCTCGCGATCCATCTTCGACAGATCCTGCTTGGCGCGCAGCGAAGCGACGCTGACCTCCAGCCGGCTGGTGTCGAATTGCGCGGTGTTCTGCTCCAGCGACAATTGCCGGCCGCTGACCGCAAGGCCCTTGGCCGCCAGAGAGGCGATATTGTCGAGTTCGCGCTTGGCGAGTTCATATTGCCGCTCGAGGGACGCGCCCTTGGCTTTGAGAAAGTCGATCTCCTGGGCCAGAACGATCTTCGTGGCGTTCAGCGACGCGATCTGGGACTGCAGGCTGTCGCGGCGCGCATCGAACAGGAGCTGTTCTTCCCGCACGAGACGCGCGACGTCGCGGTCGGCGCTGCGCGACGCAATTTCGGGCGGCAGTGCAAGCTGGGCGGCATTGTCGAGTTCGGCCTCGAGCCGCGCCTGCCGGATCTTCAAAGTGAGCTGGTCGACGCTCAGCAGGCGGAGTTCTCCCCTGCCCGTCAGAGCTTCGCGCTCCATCTGTCCACCCGGCGAGATGGAGCGGAGCAAGCCGCCGCCGATGCTCAGGGCCTGCAACGCATTCAGGCCGGGCCGGTAAGGATATTCGCCAGGCGTCGCGACGGTGCCGAGAATGTAGAACGGCCGATATTCGGTGATTTCGACGGAGGCGTCGGGGCGCTGCGAAAGGCCGACCTTGGCCTGCAGCCGTTCGGCGATCAAGGCGGCGAACGCGCTTGTCGACAGGCCGGACGCCTTGACCTCGCCGATCAGCGGAAGCGAAACATTGCCGGAGGAATTCACGACGAATTCGCCAGAAAGCGCTTTCCATTCGTTTGCGTCGCCGACCGCGGTCCGCCAGTCGATCACCCGCACGCGCAGCTTGTCCTGAACGTCGAGGCGATATTCGCCGCCGGCTTGCGCCATGGCGAAGCCGCCGCCGAAGAAGGAAGCTCCCAAAAGCGTGAGCGCCACGAGAACGAGCTTAATCACCGCAATCTCCACAGTCCGAACGCGCGCAAGATCGCAAGATGTAACTTACAACGCACTGCAACATATCATCTTTACGGCACAACGAGAACTAGTCCTCGTTAGAGGATCCTAAAGGCCATCTGGTGAACAGTTCGACAATGACATGCCGTCGTTTTTAGGGCCGACCCCGTGACGTGGTTAATCTTTACCACGCTGGTTAAGCTGCGCGCGCGAAGTCTGTCCTGCCGAAATTGCCCGATTGCCGGACGCAATGCTAACTGTCGCAAAGGCGGGATAACGCAAGGACAGCGCGCGTCTAACGACACCGAAACGAATTCCGCGCCATGGTGCGGATGCAGACCGAAGAAAGACGCCAATTGCCCACTTCCTTCACGATCAATGGACGATTTTTCTCCCAGGCGGCGTCCGGCGTGCAGCGTTACGCTCAGCAGATCGTGGAGTCGATTGACCGACAGGCGGTTGGCGATGTCGTGCTGGCTCTTCCTCCGGGGGATGTAAGCCTGCCGCCATTCGGGAAGATCCGGCCCAAGACCCTCGGCGCCTCCAACGGCTACCTTTGGGAGCAGGTCATGCTGCCCGCTCTCGCCAGGGGGCCTTTGCTGAATCTCTGCAATCTGGGGCCGGTCGTGCGCAGCGACCAGATTGTCTGCATGCATGACGCCAATGTCTACACGGACCCGAATTCCTACAGTCGCGCCTTTCAGCTCGCTTACCGGACGCTGCAACCCCTGCTGGCCCGACGCGCGGCGCGCGTGACGACCGTTTCGAAATTTTCCGCCACGATGCTGGCCAAATACCTGCCCATCAAGGCGACCGACATTCTGGTGCTGCCGAACGGGCACGAACACGTCCATGCCTGGGACGCCTCGCGCTCGACCATCCTGTCGTCAGGAGCGGCGCGGCCTTTCGTGCTGCTGATTGGCAGCAAGGCCAAACACAAGAATGCGGACCTCGTCCTGTCGCTGGCCGACGCGCTCGACGAACTCGGGCTCGATATTTACGTCGCCGGCGGACAGGGCCGCATCTTCGCCGCGACCGAGACCCGGGAGCGCGCCAACATCGTGCGCCTCGGCTTTGTCTCCGACGATGATCTTGCGGCGCTTTATGCGCGCGCATCATGCCTCGTGTTCCCGTCATGGAGCGAGGGCTTCGGGCTCCCCATCGTCGAGGCCATGGCGCTCGGCTGTCCGGTCATCTCGTCGGATCGCGCCAGCATGCCGGAGGTCGGCGGGGCCGCCGCCCGCTACGCCGCCCCGGATGATCCGGCCGGCTGGCTCGGCCGAATCCGCGAAATCGCCGGATCCGAGGCTTTGAGGCAGGACATGATTTCCGCCGGGCGGGAGCAGGCCCGGAAATTCTCGTGGACCCAGTCCGCCGCGGGGTATCTCGAAGCCCTCGCGGCCATCTGAGGCCGGGGGTATGTTGCTGAAACTCAAGTCGACCCGAGCCAGGATCTGAGATGGACATTCAACTGATCGGCCTCCTGGCCTTCGCCTTCGGCCTATCGGCGTTTCGCAATCTCCGTTTCGCGTTTTTCGCCTTCACGATCTCGTCTCTGCTCGGCTCGTCCGCCGCCGCCATTCTCACCTTCATGGGCGGGGCGAACGTCCAGCCGGCGCATCTGATGCTGGGTTTTCTGACGCTCGGCCTGATGACCCAGGCTGCGCGGCGCGAAAAATTCGAAATGCCGCGCGAGGGCGTCTGGCTTTCGCTCGCGGTCGGCTACGGGGTGCTGGGCGCCTTCTTCCTCCCGCGACTTTTTGCGGGTGAAACCTACATCAACGCCATCGGGGTGACTGAATTCGGCTTTGCGTCGATTCCAATTCCGCTCGGTCCGACTTCCGGCAACATCACCCAGTCGGTCTATTTCGTCGGCAATCTCGTCTGCTTTCTCGTGAGCTACGCTTTTGCGCGCTCGCCCGGCAACATCCGCGTCGCCTGCAACGCCTACATGACCTATTGCGTGCTCAATGTCGGTTTCGCGCTGGTGGATCTCGCCACTTACGCAACGGGAACCGCGTTCCTGCTCGATTTCATCAGAAACGCCACTTACACCCTGCATCTCGATACCGAGATCGACGGCCTGAAGCGCATCGTGGGTTCGTTCACCGAAACCTCGTCCTTCTCTTATGCGTCCATCGCCTGCCTGGGTTTCATGGGGCGTCTCTGGCTCGGCGGCGTGGCGCCTGCGCTCACGCTGACGATTTCGCTGGCGACAATTGCGCTGCTGATCCTGTCGACATCCACGACCGCCTATGTGGCCCTGCCGATCATGCTTTGCTTCCTGCTGATGACGGGCGGCTTCCGGCTGCTGAACAGCAAGACAAACGCCACGACGCTGCTCTTCGTCGTCATGACGCCCCTGCTGGCGATCCTGGCCCTGACCACGATCCTGCTGATCCCGTCCGTCTCGGACGCGCTCTATAATTTCATCGACATGTCGATCCTTCGGAAAGGGACGTCCGCGTCCGGGATCGAGCGGACGCAATGGAACGTCTTCGCGTTTCAGAACTTCATCGAGACCTACGGTCTGGGCGCGGGCGTGGGAAGCGTGCGCGCCTCGAGCTTCGTCATAGCTGTGCTGGCCAATCTCGGCGTCATTGGCGGCGGGGCTTATCTCATGTTCATCATACTCGTCGTGAGCGGCCAGAAAGCCCCGCGTGAAACCTATAACGGCGCCGTTCAGGCGGCGGCCCAGACTGCCTGTGTCGGCATGCTGATCGCCGCCACCATCTCGGGCGCCTTGATCGACCTCGGCCTGACCTTCTTCATCCTGGCGGGCCTTGCGACCGCCGTGAACGAGACCGCCGGCGCGCGAACCGTGGCGCGGCGTCGGCCGCCGCAGGCGGTCGCGGACTACACCCCTCAGGCGACCGCCTGATCGACGATCAAGGACTGGGGAAAGCATCGGCAAGTCGTTGTTTGGATTTACGATACCGAGACTTTAAGGGACTACCTCGGGAAACCCGATGGGCATATGTCCGCCGATATGCGACAAGCGGCCTGCTTCGGACCGGGAGTTTGTCGAGGCCAACGCCTGGCCCGGCTGACACCGCCGCGGCCGATTATAGAAGACTTGTCGATAAGCATTTAGAATTCAAAGACGTCCGAATCGGTAACTTGCCCTGACTGTATCGATGGGGCGTCGGCCGATCGGAATCCGGGAGCAGACCATGTTGTATCGCGATCCGCCGCTCGACGGTCCCGCATTCGGCGACGACGAACTCGTCAAGGGCCCGCAGCGCAGCGTGCTCCTGATGGCTGTCGGCGCCATCCGCCGGCGCCTGAAGAGCCTGATCGCGTGGATCATCGGCTGCCTCGCGGCGGCGGCCATCTACATCATGGTCACGCCCGCCGAATTCGCCGCCACGTCGTTGATCATCCTGGAGCCGCGCCGTCCCGCGTTTCTCACCCAGAACGACGTCGGGCAGCTGCAGCAGAATCTCGACACGCCCCAGATCGAAAGCCAGGTTCAGATCATCAAGTCCGGCCGCATCGTCAGCGCCGTGATCAAGGAAATGGACCTCGCCTCCGATCCGGATCTGACCAACCCGCGCCGCGGCCTCATCGCCTGGGTCCGCGACCTCCTGTTCGACGAGGTCGAAAAGCCCGTCACGCTTCCGGTGGCCGTGTTCTCGGAGCGCATCAACGTTCGCCGCGTCGGCCAGTCGCTCGTTCTGGAGATCAGCGTCCGGGCTTCGACGCCCGAACAATCCGCCGCGCTCACCAACGCCGTGGTCGCCGCATATCTGTACGATCAGGTGAGTTCCAAGCTGGTCGATACGCGCCGGACCGGCGACTGGCTGCAAAGCCGCATCGAGGATATGCGCAACCAGCAGCAGGCCGCCCTCGCCGCCATGCGGACGGGCATCGCCGCCGAAGTCCCCTTCCCGGCCGCCGACGTGCGCATTCTCAACACCGCGACGCCGCCGTCTGGAAAATCCTTCCCCAAGACCACGCTGATCATGATCTTCGCCATGACCTTCGCGCTCGTCACCGGCGTCGGGGCGGTCGTCGTCGGCCGTCTCATGGACCGACGCGTCTGGAGCGTCGAGGATATGGCGGAAACGATCCGCAAGCGCTGCATCACGTCGGTGCCGCGCGTTCGCGGCCTGAAGCTGAAGGGTGGCGCGCGCCGGCCCGTGGCGCTCGAGCTCGCGACCCAGAAACCCTGGACCAGATTCGCGGAAAGTTTCCGCACCATCCGCAACGCCGTTCTCAACAACGGCCAGTCGGCCCCCCGCACGATCGGCCTCGTCTCCTGGCGCCATGGCGAGGGCACGACCATGATGTCCGCCAATCTGGCGCACACGCTTGCGGCTTCCGGCGCCTCCGTCGTGCTCGTCGACGCGGACATCCGCAGCGCCGTGCTGACGAGAACCATGACGCCCGACGCCACGATCGGGCTCGCCGACCTGATCCAGCCCGTCGATGGCGTTCAGCCCGAGCTGATCTCCATCAGCCGCTCGCTGAACTTTCTGCCCGCCCTGCAGAAGGGCAAGAAGGCCGAGCCGTTCCTGTTCGTCGGATCTCAGGCGGTCCGCGACCTCCTGCAGGATCTCAGCCGCGACAACATCGTCATCGTGGACATGCCGCCGATGTCGGAGTCCAACGACGCCGTCGCCATGGCGCCGCTCCTCGACGGCGTCATCCTGGTGATCGAAGCCGGGCGGACCAAGGTCGAGGAGGTCGCCCAGGCGATCGACGCGCTCGAACACGTCAAGACGCATGTGCTCGGCACCGTCATCAACAAGCAGCGCGAATTGCCCGGCGCCTGACCCGAAAGGGATCGCTGCAAGTTGTCGCAGGACGGCCCCGCTCGTCCCGCCGCCGCTTCGATGAGCGCAGAAGAACAGGGCATGCGCCGGCGGCTCTGTTCAGGCGTCGAATTGCGCCCCGTCCCTGCAGAAGTTTCCAGGACAAACAGCGCGACTTCTGACGATCTGAGCGAAGCGTTCGAGATTGTTCGTCGTCTGCGCCGGTTTAACTGAAGCTATTCTGACGTCTTGACCGCACAGCCGCGAGCGCAGGCTGCACAACAACTGTCAACTTTATTTCAAGTGACGCTCACGCAGGCGGCGGTTTTTCTTGGGTGCGTTGCACCAATGCGTCGCGAATCGACCAAAATCGGCCGCGGACCGTCAAAGCGCCAAGCTCAAGTCAAGTGCAGACTGCCAAAATGATCGGCAAATCGCCGTCATCACAAGGAACTGATCTGCGACATTATTGTTAATCGCCTTAACCAATTAACGGAACCGCGCAAAAACCACCTAAAATCATGTTAAAAGTTTGTTAAATCACGTTGATTTCGAAACAGCAGTATGGGATAGTCACCAGACATTAAGGATACCCCTGTGCTTCAGGCCAAGGGAAAAAGGCGAAAAGCCTGTTCCGTCTCTTAGGATCTGTCCGAATTAGTGGGGTTGACCTGTGACGATCCATAACACGACTGACTACGACACGCTTCTTGGCCAGGATAGCCAACGCGCCATCGGGGGCAGCGCCAAGCGCGCCTTTGATCTTGTCGCAAGCGTCGCAGCGGCCATTGTCGTCGCTCCGCTCCTGATCATGCTCAGTCTCCTGATCCTGGTGACCAACGGCGGCCCGGTCACGATCCGGCACCAGCGCGTCGGCAAGGGCGGACGGAAGTTCGGCTGCTTCAAGTTCCGCACGATGGTGACCAATGGCGATGAAGTCCTGAAGCGCCACCTGGCGGAAAACCCCGCCGCCATGGAAGAATGGACCCGTAACCGCAAGCTCGTCGTCGACCCCCGCGTGACGCGTCTCGGCCGCATCCTCCGCAAGACCAGCCTTGATGAGCTCCCGCAGCTCTTCAACATCATTGCGGGCGACATGAGCTTTGTCGGTCCGCGCCCGATCGTCGAGGACGAGATCGTCCGCTACGGCAACGCCTTTGCGGAATACAGCCGCGCCCGTCCCGGCCTGACCGGCCGCTGGCAGATCAGCGGCCGCAACGACACCGGCTATGACGAGCGCGTCAAGCTCGACCGGGAATATGTGACCAACTGGTCGTTCAGCCGGGATATCGTCATTCTCGTGCTCACCATCCCCGCTGTGATCAAGGCCCGGGGCGTCTACTGACGCCCTCGCGCATTGAAAATAATGCCCTGCTTTATGGGTTTTGGCTTTCGGTTCCGGGCCGTTTGGCGTTAGGAATCGGACAGCCCCTTCCATTCTTGCAAAGATTCAGCGGTCGACCAGCATGAGAATAGCGATCGGAATTGCGACGATGGGACGCGCGCCGCTTCTGTCGGAGACGGTGCGGGACCTGAGCCGTCAATCCCACCCCGCCGACAGGATCATCATTTGTGGCGCTTCGCCTGCCGATTATGAGGGCCTGCAGGGTCTGGACGGCGTCGAGCTTCTGATCAGCGAGCCCGGCTCCACCAAGCAGCGCAACGCCATCATCGACGTGGCGAGCGACTGCGACATCATCCTCTTCCTGGACGACGACTTTCTGCTCGATGTCGACTATCTGCGCGTTTTCGTCGACGCCTTCGCGAATGATCCCACCATCGTGTCCGCCTCCGGCCGCGTCATCGCGGACGGCATCAATGGGCCGGGCTTCGATTTCAAGACCGGAATGAGCCTTCTCAACGGCAAGCGTCCGCCGCCGCCGGTTGGCGGGGCCGTCGTGGACATTCCCTATGGCTACGGCTGCAACATGGCCTTCCGGATGGCGACGCTCAACGGCAACGCCCTGCGCTTCGACGAGAGCCTGCCCCTTTACGCCTGGTATGAGGACATCGATCTCATGCAGCGCACGGGCCGGCATGGCCGCGTCGTGCGCCTCATGAATGCGATCGGCGTGCATCTGGGGACGAAAAGAGGCCGCACCTCTGGCCGGCGCCTCGGTTATTCCCAGGTCGCCAATCCGGTCTATCTCGCCCGCAAGGGCACCTATCCCTGGCGCAGCGCCGTCGAGAGCATCGCCAAGAATTTCACCGCAAATCTGGTGAAGTCGATCCGGCCTGAACATTACGTCGACCGGCGCGGTCGCCTGTTCGGCAACCTGCTGGGATTGCTCGACGTCGCGCGGCGCACCGACCGTCCCGACAAGATCCTGGAACTCTAGAGCGTCCGACGCTCAGGTGTGGAGCCAGACGGGCGGACGGATCGATTGCCCGTCATCCGCACAACGCCAGCCCGCATACAGACCCATCGCGCGTGCAAAGCGCAGCCGGGCGTGGGCCGGGTGCAATTGAAGCAGCGCCACGAGCCCACCCGTCATCGCCCGACCGATCCACCCCGCCACCCGCGCCTGACTCTCGTCATGCTTGCGCAGAACGCGCCCCATGCCGAGCGCATAACCCCAGTTCTTGGCCACGACGCCTGGAACGTTTGCGGGCGGCGCCAGCGGGTGAAACACTCTGATTTCGGGCGCATAGATCAATTTGTGTCCGTGCAGGGCCGCGCGGAGCAGCAGGTCCGTTTCCTCGCCCGACTGGAACGGCCCCCGGCTCCCCAGTCCCAGATCCTCGTCGAAAAAGCCGACGGTCTCGAACACTTCGCGCCGAAGAAACATCGAGGTCGAAACGCCGCTGTGCCAGACGTTTTCACGCGTGATCGGCCCCGCGTTGCGACGCAGGCCGCCGGCGGAAACATTCCCGTTGAGATCCGTGCATCGGCCCGTCACGCCCATGATGTCGCGGTCCGAGGAGAATGCAGCGTCCACGTTGGCGAGGAGATCCTGACTGTACCAGGCGTCATCGTCCGGGAATGCGAAGATCTCGCCCCGGGCGACCGCAATGCCGACGTTGCGCGCCTTTGACAGGCCCTTTTCGCTCCGCAGATGCTGGATCGGAAACTTGTCGGAATAGTTCGCGACGATCGACTTCACCAGATCGGCCGGCCCCTGATCGACCACGATGACTTCGAAGTCACGAAACGCCTGATCGACGAAAGACGCGAAACACCGGTCAAGTTCGGCCCGTCCGAGGGTCGCCACGATCAAGCTGAAACGCATTTCTTCCCCCCACACACACGCATCAGCTGCAGGCGAACTTCAGTCAGCCCCGTTCAAGCCTGCGACGCGCTTACTCAGCCCACCTTCGGAAGCCTCAATCTGGCTCTGCCGTCTTTAAGCGCCGAAGGAATACCAGACATGTATGCTCTGACGATAGAAGATGATTGAGCTTTGTTTACAATCATAATTCGCGGCAGATGCAGCGGACGATCGAGGTCCGTGGCTCTCAGAACGCGGCTCTCGGTGGAGAATGCGGTCGAAAACCCGGCCTCCGCGACCAGAGCGGCCGCATGCGCCCCCACCTCATGAGGCTGCCCGAAAGGATAGGCGAACAGCGAGGCCGAGACGCCCGAAGCTTCGAGAATGCGCGAGCGACAGCCGGCGATCTCCGTCCGGGCCTCGTCTGCGCTGAGGCGGCTGAGCAACGGGTGGGTCATGGTATGGCCGCCGAATGCGCCCAGGCCGCTCGCGGCCATTTCCCGCACCATGCCCCAATCGAGCGCGAAATCGTAAGCAGCCTCGCGTGCGAGGTCCGAGGGATTGCTCGCCACAAGATCTTCGGTGGCGTCGCGAACCTGCGATGGCGTCATCTGGCGAAACAGGGCGTCGAGCCGGCGAAGGACAAGGGCTTTGTCCCTCAGACTGGACGTTTCATGACAAGCCCCGAGGAAATCGACCCGGTCGTTGACGCAGACCACATGTTCCAGCACATGCCACCACATCGGATGCGTGCGATCCAGAAGGCCCGTCGTCAGAAAGATCGTGAAGGGTACGTCATGCGCCCGGAAAACCGGATACGCGACCTCGTAATTGTCGCGGTAGCCGTCGTCGAGCGTAAAGGCGACAAAGGGCTTCGGGCTTCCCGCGCGCAGACGCGTCAGCGCCTCGGCCACCGACACACAAGCGATCCTGCGGGCTTTCAGGTCCAGAATGAGGGACGTGAGAAAGTCTGCCGAAACAGACATGCCGCCATGCGGAAGGATGCGGGTCTTTTCATTCGTGACGCCGTGGAGGCAGAGGACAGCCTGCCCCCGCAAGGCGAGCAGGTCGGCGAGCCGCCCGATCGCGGTCATCGAGAGCCGGAAGGGCAGCTCAGACATTGCATCCGCGATGGCCATTGACCCAAAAACCCCGCAGCCGCGCCAGCATGGCGCCCGTAGCGTTAGAACCGTGACAATAAGCCAACGGTTCAGGCTTTGAAATCAAAGACCTGCTTCAGAGTTACTTTGGACGGAATCGGTCAGTTCAGGGGGATCTGCATCAAGCCGTAGGCCCCCACCCAGGTGCTGGCGAGGACGCTTTCCGACAGGGCCGGTCCAATGCCGACCAGAATGGCGTCCACGTCGCCCCGCACGAGCCGCTCCACCTCGGATACGGAGCTGACATCCGATGTGATGACGGAATTATGGACCGCCTCGCTGACCACTTTGCGCACGGACTCGCTCGTCGCGCCCAGCGCGCCGAGCGAAACGCGGCGGCCCTCGAGGTCATGCGCATCCGCCAGTCCCGGCCGAACCAGAAGCACGATCGCTTGCTGGGTGCTTTGCTTCGCGACGGATGGCGCCCGCTGGTCGCTCAATCGTGGCGTTGCGTGAACGATGGTGACGTTTGGATCGCGCGAAGCCATGCGGGATGCGTCTGCCGGTTCCCGCACGGGAGCGACAACGGTCGCCGGCGGCGTGACGGCCGGCTCGGCGCGTGCGGCAGAAACAGCAGGACTCGCCTGGGCGGGCGACGGAGCCTGAACCGGCGACGGGATCTGAATGGGAGACGAGGCCTGAGCGGCAGCCGTCGAGTCTCCGTCCGTCGGCGTGCTTTGCCCGGCCTGGCGAACATCAGCGGGCGACTCGGGCGCCGACTCGGGCGTGAATGCGTCGCGATTGCCCCAGGGTCTTGGAGCCGGGACTGGTCCAATGCGCGGGAGCCGACGAACCGCGACGCGGGGACGCGACCGCGTCGCCGCGCTTCCCGAACTCGGTCCGGGGCCAGAGTCGACATCGGCTGAGTCCGCCTCCGGCGGAGGGCTTTCCGGAACCGGGAACAGTTGCGACAAGGCCGGCGTCGTCATCATCCAGAAGATGCAGGCCGCCCAAAAAGCAACCTTGGGGCCGGCCGACGACGCAGTCGCCGACGAAGAAATTCGAGCCTTCCAACACTTTGCGAACAGTTCACTACTCCGCCGACGCGACCCGCAAGATTCACTGTAAAATCAGCCTGTCCAGACGCTAACATGGTTAACAAAAGAGCGGCAATTAAGGAGGAAGTCGTCCACAGGCTTCAAAATTTCAATCTACGGTAGTGTTGCGCTACAGTCGCATGACGCACCGCAACACGCGCAATGATTGTGCAGTCCACGCCTGCGCTTGACATTGAGAGGGGCAGGATCACAACACTCGCACACGGCCGCGCCCGCTGCGGCAACCGGGTCACGAGCGGCTGAATCACTTGCGCTATCGCCTTGAATTTTTGCTGTTCCGCCTTGTGGCCGGCCTTGCTGTTCTCCTGCCGCTCGAAGCAGCGTCAGGATTGAGCGGCTGGCTCTGGCGCCTCATTGCGCCATGGCTCAAACGGCACAGGCGGGCGCTGGCTCATCTTCAACTGGCCTTTCCGGACCTCACCGAGGCCGAGCGCGAACGGATCGCCCGCGACATGTGGGAGACGCTGGGCCGCGTTTTCGCCGAATCATTTCACCTGACCGAACTCGCCGCGTCGGACCGCATCGTCATCGAGGACGAAGCGGCGCTGCGCGCCATGCTGGCCCCGACCAACGGCTTTGTCGCCTGCGCGGCCCACCAGGGCAATTGGGAGATCGCCGTCGTGGGCCTCGCCCGCCTGGGCTACCGCACCGCCGGCATCTACCAGCGGATCAAGAATCCCTATGTCGATGAAATGG
The DNA here is from genome assembly GCA_019747375.1 of Beijerinckiaceae bacterium. Lineage (GTDB taxonomy): Bacteria > Pseudomonadota > Alphaproteobacteria > Rhizobiales > Beijerinckiaceae > Terripilifer. The sequence goes on from JAIEQX010000139.1 coordinate 13,117, forward strand.
CGCGCCGCCTGCGCGCGCCGCTTTATCCCGACGGGCTCTTTCCAAAGCAGCCCGCCACCGCGCTGACGCTGCTGCGCCACGTCCGGAACGGCGGGGTTCTGTCCATCATGGCGGATCTTCGCGAGACGCGCGGCGTCAAGGTTCCGTTTTTCGGTCGCCCCGCCCCCTCGACGCCGTTCCCGGCGCTGATCGCCGTGACGCAGAACAAGCCGCTTTTCGCCGCGCAGGTGATCCGCGAGCCGGGCGTGCGCTTCAGGATCTCGATGCGGCCCGTCGAAGTCTCCCGCACGGGCGACCGCGAAGCCGATATAGCCGCCACGACCGCCAGGCTTCAGGCCATGTTCGAGGAATCGATCCGCGCGCGGCCCGACCAGTGGATGTGGGGTCACAAGCGCTGGGGCTGAACATCCCGGACGTCATGTTAGACTGTCGGCCAATCTCAAGTCCGGGACTCAACCACGTGCGCATTTCGACATGGAACGTCAATTCGGTTCGCCAGCGGCTCGAGCACCTGCTCGGCTATCTCAAGGAGGTCGAGCCCGACGTCGTTTGCCTGCAGGAACTCAAGTGCACGGACGACGCCTTTCCGCGGCTCGAAATCGAAAGCGCCGGCTACAATGTCGCCGTCCATGGCCAGAAGGGGTTCAACGGCGTCGCCATCCTGTCGAAACTGCCGCTCGAAACGCGCTCCGGGCTGCCCGGCGACGATGAAGACACGCACGCGCGCTACATCGAGGCGACCGTGCCCTATCAAAACGGCGTCCTGCGCGTCGCCTCGATCTATCTGCCCAACGGCAATCCTGTCGGTACGGACAAATACGTCTACAAGCTCGCCTGGATGGACCGCCTCATCGCGCATTCGCGCGAATTGCTGAAGCTGGAGGAGCCGCTGGTCCTGGCGGGCGACTACAATGTCATCCCGGGGCCGCGCGACGCCTACGACCCGGCCGCCTGGGCCAATGACGCGCTGTTTTTGCCCCAGACGCGCGAGAAGTTCCGCACGCTGCTCAATCTCGGCCTGACGGAGGCGCTGCGGTCGGTCACCGATGACGCAGGCCTTTACACCTTCTGGGATTACCAGGCGGGCGCCTGGCAGAAGAACCTCGGCATCCGCATCGATCATCTGCTGCTGTCGCCGCAGGCGGCGGACCGCCTCCAGTCGGTCGCGATCGACAAGCACATGCGCGCGATGGACAAGCCGTCCGACCATGTTCCCATCCGGATCGACCTCGCGTGACGCAGGCGTCGGGCGCCCGCGCGCGACGGATGACGGCCTGGCAAGCCAGGCTCGCCAATATCTTGACCGTGGCGATTCCGGTCGTTGTCGGCCTCTTCCTGACCATCGGAGATACCGCGCCCGTCGCGCAGATCCGCAACCTGCTCTTCGATCACTATCAACGCCTCGCGCCGCGACCCTGGAGCCCGGACCTGCCGGTCCGCATCATCGACATCGACGACGCCAGTCTCGCCCGCTACGGACAATGGCCGTGGCCGCGCGATACGATCGCCCACCTGACGCGCAAACTCGCCGAGGCGAAGCCCGCCGCCGTCGTGTTCGACATCCTCTTCGCCGAGGAGGACCGTTTCGCGCCGGAGCGTCTCGTGCGACGCCTCCCGGCCTCGCCGGAACGCGACGCCTTGGAGCGGAAACTCACTCCGACGCACGGCGATCCCTTCGCCGAAGCGCTGCGCGACGCTCCGTCCGTTCTGGCGCTCGCGCTGACCAACCAGCCCGCTCCCTTTGCGGGCTTCACGCCGAAATCCGGCTTCGTCGAACTGGGCGATCGCGCCGCCCCCGCCCTGACGTCCTTCCCGCGCGCGATCCTTCCGCTTCCCGGATTGAGCGATGCGGCGCGTGGCCTCGGGGCCATCAATTACCTGCCTGATCGCGACCTGATCGTCCGCAACGTGCCGCTCGTCTTCGCCATGACGCGTGACGGCGCAGACATTCTCGTTCCCTCGCTCGACGCCGAGGCGCTGCGCGTCGCCCAGGGCGCCGACACGATCATCCTGAAGTCGACGCGCGCCGCCGGCGAACGCTCCTTCTCGTCGCGCAACGCCATCGTGGAAGCCAGGATCGGCGACGCCCTGATCGCCACCCAGAAGGACGGCGCGGTGCGCGTGCGCTTCGCCGGCCATCAGGCCGCGCGCTACATTCCGGCCTGGCGCGTCATCGAGGGCGAGGCGCCCGCAAGCGAGATCCAGGACCGCATCCTGTTCGTCGGCGCCAGCGCCGCCGCATTGTCGGACCTGCGCTCCACCCCCATCGACACGGCGGTTCCGGGTGTCGAGATCCATGCCGAAATGATCGAGCATGTCGCCAGCGGCTCGCGCCTCACGCGGCTCGACTACGCCGAAGGCCTCGAAGCGGTCGCGCTCCTCGTGCTGGCGATCGTGACCGGCGCGGCGGCCGCGAAACTGCGGCCGATGCGCGCCGCGCTCATCACCGGCGCGCTACTCCTTGCGCTCGGCGCGGGCTCCTGGCTCGCCTTCCGCCATGCCGATCTGCTGTTCGATCCGCTGGTCCCCGGCGCCGCCGCGCTGGCGTCCTTCGGCGCCATGACGATGCGCGTCTTCCGCCGCACCGAGCGCGATCGCCGGCAGGTGCGCGACGCCTTTTCGCGCTATCTCGCGCCCGCGGTGGTCGAGCGCCTCGCGGCCGATCCGTCGCGCCTGCGTCTGGGCGGCGAGGCGCGCGACCTCACCATCCTGTTCTGCGACGCGCGCGACTTCACGGCCCGCGCCGAAAAGCTCGACGCCGAAAGCGTCATCGCCTTTCTCAACGCCTTGCACACCCCGCTCACCGCTGCGGTTCTGGCGCAGTCGGGCACCATCGACAAATATGTCGGCGACGGGCTCATGGCCTTCTGGAACGCGCCGCTCGACGTCGACGACCACGCCTCGCGCGCCTGCGCGGCGGCCCTCGCGATGATCGAAGCGATCCCCGCCATCGACGCCCGTCTCGCCGAAGCGTCGCAGGGCCGGAAGGACATCCCGCCCCTCGTCTCCATCGGCATCGGCATCAACACCGGCGAGGCCTTCGTGGGCAATATGGGCTCGGAGCAGCGTTTCGATTATTCCGTCGTCGGCGACAATGTGAACATCGCCTCGCGGCTCGAGGCCGAAACCAAGCGCCTGCATGCGCCCATCGTGGTGTCGGAAGCAACCGCCCGCGCCGCGCAGGGCTTCCTGTTCCTCGATCTCGGCGACATCGCGCTGCGCGGCAAGACCGAGCGCGTCCGCGCCTTCGCGCTGCACGGGCGCGCCACCGGACAGGATGCGGAGTTTCACCAATTCGCCGAGACGCACGCCCGCGCGCTGGACGGCGACGCCGGGGCGCTGGCCGCCGCGCGCGCCCACCCGCTGGGCCGGGCCTATGCCGGCGTCTACGGCAGCATGGAAGCAGACGCCTGAGGGCAAACGCGATTCCGGGCCAAACGTGATCGCCCGCCGATTGACACCCCACGCCGATATAATACTGTGAAATTTCACAAGTCGCGGAGGCGATTTCAGACAAAGGGTGCAGCCGATCATGCAGATCAAGTTCCACACCGGCGCCTCGCCGGACGCCCGCCCCGAAACCCGCGACGTGCTTGTGTCCCAGGCCATCGTGGCCGGCTGGACCGGACGCGACCGCGTCGCGCTTGAGAAGCACATCAAGGAGCTCGAGGAACTGGGCGTCGCCCGCCCCGCCTCCACGCCCATCTATTACCGGGTCTCCGCCGCGCGCGTGACGACCGATACGAAGATCCAGACCACCGGCGCTGCGTCCAGCGGCGAAGTCGAATTCGTTCTGGCCCAATGGGGCGGCGAAATGTGGGTGGGCGTGGGCTCCGACCACACCGACCGCGAGGTCGAGACCTACAATGTCACGGTGTCGAAGCAGATGTGCGAAAAGCCCGTGGCGGGCGAGGTCTGGCGCTTCGCCGACGTCGCCGGTCACTGGGACAGGATCATCCTGCGCTCCTACATTTTCGAGAACGGCGCGCGCGTCCTCTACCAGGAGGGAACCGTCAATGCGATGCTCGATCCCGCCGTCCTGATCGAGGGCTATGCGGGCAAGAAGGCGCTCGACGAGAATACGATCATGCTCTGCGGCACCTTCGCCGCAAAAGGCGGCATACGCCCCGCAGACGTTTTCGAATTCGAGATGGAGGATCCGGTTCTGGGCCGCACGATCCGCCACGGCTACGAGCTCGACAAGCTGCCGGTGCTGGGATGAGCGACAAGGCGGCGCTGCGCGAAGTCGAGCACCGGCCCTTGCCGGCGACGCCTGCGCCGCAGTCGTTTCCGTCGCCGCCGCCCTCCCCCAACGTCGTCTCCATGCCGGAGCCGCAATCGCTGCGCGACGCCGCCTATGAGGCGATCAAGCACCGCATCATCACCTGCGCGTTCCGCCCTGGCGAATATATCAACGAGGCTTTCGTGTCGGCGACGCTCGGCATCGGCCGCACGCCCGTGCATCAGGCCATCGACCGCCTGATGCTCGAAGGCATGCTGGACGTCATTCCCCGCAAGGGCGTGATCGTCAAGCCGGTCAGCCTCGACGAGATCATGCAGATCGTCGAGGTGCGTCTGCTCAACGAAGGCTATTGCGTGCGGCTCGCCGCCGACCGGGCCGACAATGACGAGATCGCGCATCTCACCGACATCCTGGCGCGCGCGGCGCAATGGATCGACGCGCGCAACAGCGAGCAGTTGATGCGGCTCGACCGCGAATTCCACTGGGTGCTCGCCCGCGCCTCCAAGAACCCCGTGCTTGGCGACTGGCTCGCCAAGCTGCACGACCGCTCCCTGCGCTTCTGGTTCATCTCGCTCAACAAGGCGGGCCATCACGAAAGCGTGCAGGCGCAGCACGAAGCCATTCTGGCGGCGATCCGCGCGAGAGACCCCGATGGCGCCGAGCAGGCCATGCGCGCGCACATCGACGCCTTCCGCGAGAATCTGACGCACAACATGTAATTCGGCGCGCCAAACGCGCAGCCGCATCGAGAGGATGAAGACGATGAAGACGGACCAGAGAGTTCTGATCTCCGGCGGCGGGCCGGTCGGCCTGTTCTGCGCCCTCCTGCTCGGCCGCCAGGGCGTTCCCGTGCGACTGTTCGACATCAACAGCGAATTGCAGGACGATCCGCGCGCCGCCACCACGCATCCCGCCACGCTGGAAGTGCTCGGCCAGGCAGGGCTCGTCGAGGACATGGCGCTGCAGGGCCTCACCGCGCCGATCTTCCAGTTCTGGGACCGCCCGTCCGGCAAGCTCGTGGCGGAATTCGATCTCGCGCTGCTGGCGAAGGACACGAAATATCCGTTCGTCATCCAGTGCGAGCAGTTCAAGACCGCGCATATCATCATGAAGCGGCTGGTCGACATGCCCAACGTCGAAATCATGTTCAGCCATGAAGTCGTCGCGGTCGAGCAGACAGCCGACAAGGTGACCGTGACGGTGCGCACCAAGGACGGCGAGGAGAAGCACGAAGGCGCCTATCTGATCGGCGCGGACGGCGGCCGCAGCACCGTGCGCAAACAGGCGGAAATCCCCTTCGAGGGATTCACCTGGGCGGAGCGCTTCCTCGTGCTCACCACGCCGTTCGATTTCAACGCCCATCTCGGCTATTGCTATCGCAGCTATTTCGCCGACCCGGACGAATGGTGCAATTGCTTCAAGGTCGCGGCCGACGGGCCTCCGGGCCTGTGGCGCACCGTCTTCCCGACGGACCCGAACGCCAGCGAAGCCGAAATCATGAGCGACGAGGCCGTTCAGGCGCGCCTGCAGAAATTCTTCCCCGGCTCGCGGCCCTACGACATCGTCCATCGCAATCTCTACACGACGCATCAGCGCGTCGCCGCAACCTTCCGCAAGGGGCGCGTGCTTCTGGCCGGCGACTCCGCGCACGTCAACAATTCCATCGGCGGCATGGGCCTGAACGGCGGTCTGCAGGACGCCGCAAACCTCTCCGAGAAGCTGGCGCAGGTTCTCGCCGGCGCGCCCGACAGCCTGCTCGATCTCTATTCGCTGCAGCGCCGCACGGTCTCCATCGAATTCGTGCAGGCGCAGTCGATCGCCAACAAGAAGCAGCTTGAAACCAAGGAGCCGGTGGCCCGCAAGGCCACGCTGGACGAACTCGCCGCCACCGCGGCCGATCCCGTCAAGGCGCGCCAATACCTGCTGCGCAGCTCCATGCTGAGCATGCAGTCGCGCGCCGCCTCCATCACGCTGGAAGAGGCCGCGGCATGAGCCGCCCTCATCCCCGCTCCTTCGCCCGCGCTCTCGGCGATTTCGCCGCCGGGACGGACACGCCGCGCGACTTTCTCGAACGCTGCATCGACGAGATCGAAGCGCGCGACCCCGAGGTGAAAGCCTTCACGGCGATCAACCTCGAAGCGGCGCGCGACGCCGCCGACGCTTCGACGCAACGCTGGCATGAGGGCGCGCCCCTGTCGCCGATCGACGGCATGCCGATCGGCGTCAAGGACGTCATCGAAACCGCCGACATGCCGACCGGCATGGGCTCGGGTCTCTTCGACGGCTACAGCCCCGGTCACGATTCCGCCTCCGTACACGCGCTGCGCGAAGCCGGCGCCATCATCGTCGCCAAGACCGTCACGACGGAATTCGCGGCCACGCGTCCCGGCCCGACGCGCAATCCGCATGATCTCGCGCGCACGCCGGGCGGCTCCAGCAGCGGCTCCGCCGCGGCGGTGGGCTCCGGCATGCTGGCGGGCGCGCTCGGCACGCAGGTGGTCGGCTCCATTCTGCGTCCCGCGAGCTATTGCGGCTGCGTCGGCTTCAAGCCGTCGCTCGGCGGCATCAATCGCGGCGGCAGCCATGATTACATGAGCCAGAGCTGTCAGGGCGTGCTGGCCGCGACGCTGGAAGACACCTGGCAGATCGCGCGCGAGATCGTCGTGCGGGCCGGCGGCGATCCGGGCATGCCGGGCCTGATCGGTCCGGCCATCATGCCGGACGCAAGGACGCCCGCAACGCTGGCGTTTCTTGAAACCACCGGTTGGGATGTCGCCGTTCCGGAAGCGCGCGACGCCATGCTGCGCGTGCTGGACGATCTGCGCGCCGCAGGCGTGAAGATCGTGACGCGCCACGATGACGCGCTCGTCGCCGCGCTCGAAGACGTCATCCCCGAAGTGCTGCCGCTGACGCGCAGGATCAACGCATGGGAGTCGCGCTGGCCGCTGAACACCTATGTCGATCGTGACGCCTCGAAACTCAGCCAGGGCATGATCGACCGCCTGCGCGAAGCCGAAGCCATGACGGTCGAGGGCTATCGCGCCGACATCGCGCGCCGCGAAGAGATCCGCGCCATTCACGCCAAAGTCTCCGCCGTGGCCGAAGCCTGCATCACCCTTTCGGCGCCCGACGCCGCGCCGCTCGGCATCGAGGCGACCGGCAATCCGGTCTTCGCCGTGCCGTGCTCGCTGCTGGGCGTCCCTGCCCTGTCGCTGCCGCTGCTGCGCGTCGGCCAGATGCCGCTCGGCGTGCAGACCATCGGCTATCGGGACGAGGATGCGGCGCTGTTCGCACTTTCGGCCGCCATCGTAGACATCATCGCCCCCGCCAATCAGAACGTAGCGTAAAGGCCAAATTATGCAGGATCAGGCTCATCCCTTGCCGGCTTCCCTCGGCCGCTACATGGACGCGGACGAGGCGAAACACGCCTATCCCGACCTCCATGAACACGTGCTGGAGCTCGCGCGCCGCGGCTTGTTGATCGTCGTCGACGAACCGATCAACAAGGACACGGAAATGCATCCGCTCGTCCGCTGGCAATATCGCGGCGGCATTCCCGAGAAGGATCGCAAGGCGTTTCTCTTCACCAATCCGACCGACAGCAAGGGCCGCACATACGACACGGCGGTTCTGGTGGCCGGCCTCGCAGCCACGCCGGACGTCTATCGCACCGGCTTCGGCAAGCCGCTCGACAAGATCGGCGAGACCTGGATCAAGGCGATCGGCAATCCGATCGAGCCGCGCGTCGTTACCGCAGCGCCTTGCCAGGACATTGTCACCGAGGGCGATGCGCTCGACGCCGACGGCGCCGCGCTCGACGGCATCCCGGTGCCGATCTCGACGCCCGGCTGGGACAATGCGCCCTATCTGTCCGCCGGTCATTACATCACCAAGGACCCCGACACCGGCGTCCAGAACATCGGCAATTATCGCGGACAGCTGAAATCCCCGCGTCGGCTGGGCATGAATCCGTCCGTCGAGCTGCGCGCCGGCATCTACGCGCACTGGCTGAAATACAAGAAGCTCGGCAAGCCCATGCCCTGCGCGGTCGTCCTCGGCTGTCCGCCCGCCGTGTCCTACACGTCGGTGCAGAAGCTCGCGGAAGGCGTCGACGAAATGGCCGTGGCGGGCGGACTTGCGGGCGCGCCCATCGACGTGGTCAAGGCGAAGACGGTCGACCTCATGGTGCCGGCCCAGGCCGAAATCGTCATCGAAGGCTATATCGACACGCAGTTCCTCGAGCCCGAGGCGCCGTTCGGCGAATCCCACGGCTACGTGAACCTGCAGGAATATAACGCCTTCATGGACGTCACGGCGATCACGCGGCGCAAGAACCCCATCATCCCGTCCTTCATCAGCCAGGTGACGCCGAGCGAATCGAGCGTCATCCGCAAGGCCGCGATGGAGCCGGTCTATCTCAACCACCTGCGCAACGCGCTCGGCATCAAGGGCGTCAAGCGCGTCTCCATGCACGAGCCGCTGACGAGCCTCTACGCCGTCATCGCCATCGTGTTCGAGCGCGGCGTGCTGGAAACGGAAGTCTGGCGCGCGCTCTATGCGGCCTCGACCCTGCATCGCTTCGCCGGCAAATGGGTGATCGCGATCGACGAGGACATCGACCCCGAGAACGCCGATGCGCTGCTCTGGGCCATGTCCTATCGCTGCCAGCCGCAGCACGATCTCAAGATGCTCGACCGCAAGGACGCGGGCCATGGTCCGCGCGGACCGCGCGACAATGGCGAGAGCGCGTCCGTGCTGATCAACGCGCTGCTCAAGGGCGATTTCGCGCCCGTGGCTCTGCCCAAGCGCGAGTTCATGGAAAACGCCAAGGTGATCTGGGAGCGGCTCGGCCTGCCCGAACTGAAGCCCGAGACGCCGTGGCACGGCTACGATCTGGGCGTCTGGCCGGACAATCTCGCACGCCAGGCCGAGATGGCGACGCGCAGCGAATATTTCGAGTTCTCGGACGAACTCATCGCCGGCCGACGCTCCGACGTCGCCATGAACGATCCCGTGCCGAGGCCCGACGAAAAGTAATTCCTGTTCCGTCACACAAACCAGAGAGGCGCCAAACATGGCCATCAACAAGCTGCACGACGAATTCAAGACGCTCGACATGAGCGCCGGCTGGGAAGTTCCCGCCGGCTATCCGGCGGGCATCCAGCAGAAGATCCTGTCGGGCGCGCTCGACGAAGAGAACCGCAAGGGCAGCCGCACGCGGCTGCTGAAATTCATTCCCGGCACATACACGACCAAGCCGTTCGTGCATGAATATTGGGAAGAAGTGTTCCTGGTGTCCGGCGACCTGACGGTCGGCAACGACGAGCAGGGCAATGGCGGCGAATCCTTCAAGCCGTTCACCTACGCCTGCCGCCCGCCCGGCGCCTTCCATGGTCCCTTCAAGTCCGAAGAGGGCTGCCTGCTGCTCGAAATTCATTATTTCGATCCGGCCTGATAGTTCGACAGCCGCGGAGGCGATCATGGGTCCGACCCTCGAAACATTGGCGAACGATCTTGCGGAGGGCCGCACGACGAGCGTGGCTCTCGTCGAGGATTGCCTCGCGCGCATCGATCAGGACGGCGGCGAAGGCGCGCTTGTCTTCCTCAACGTGAACCGTGACAGCGCGCGGGAAGCCGCGCGCGCGATGGACGCCTTGCGCAAGGCCGGCGCCGCGCCGAGCCGTTACGCGGGCATTCCCGTCTCGATCAAGGATCTCTTCGATCTGGAGGGCGAAGTCACGCGCGCCGGTTCGCGCGTGCTCGACGACGCCGAGCCCGCCACGCAGGACGCCGCCGCCGTGACGCGCCTGAAACAGGCGGGTTTCGTCGTCATCGGCCGCACCAACATGACGGAATTCGCCTTCTCGGGAGTCGGCATCAATCCGCATTACGGCACGCCGCGCTCGGTCTGGAAGCGCCAGGAAGGACGCGTTCCCGGCGGCTCGTCGTCGGGCGCCGCGATCGCCCTGACGGACGGCATGGCGCATGTCTCGCTCGGCACCGACACGGGCGGCTCCTGCCGCATTCCCGCGGCCTTCAACGGACTCGTGGGCTACAAGCCGACCGCCCGCACGGTTCCTCTCGACGGCGCCTTCTCGCTGTCGACGACGCTCGATTCGATCGGCCCGCTCGGCCGCAGCGTCGCCTGCTGCGCCGCCGCGCATGCCGTCCTGTCAGGCGCGAAGGAGACGACGCTCGCGCCGCGCACGATGCGCGGATTGCGCATCGCCGTGCCCAAGGCCTATGTGATGGAGGACATGGATGCGGATGTGGCGCGCGAATTTCGCGCCGCGCTCGAACGCCTGACGCAGGCGGGCGCCATCGTCGAACACACGGCCTTTCCGGAAATCGACGCGATTCCCAAGGCCAATTCCCGCGGCGGATTCGCCGCCCCCGAAGCGCTCGCGACGCATCGCAAGCTGATCGAGGCGCATGCCGATCTCTACGATTCGAGAGTGCTGGTGCGGATCGAGCGCGGGCATGAACAGAGCGCCGCCGACTATGTCGATCTCGTGCGCACGCGGGCGCGGCTGATTGCGACGTTTGAGAAACACATGCGGGACTATGACGTCCTCGCCTACCCGACCGTCCCGATCGCGCCGCCGCCGATCACGGCCTTCGACGCCGACACGGATTTCGCCCGCCTCAACATGCTGATCCTGCGCAATCCGGCGGTCATCAACATGCTGGACGGCTGCGCGATCTCTGTGCCCATGTCGCGCCCGCCGCAGGCGCCGACCGGCCTCATGCTCGCCCTTCCGGGCGGTCGCGACGCCGACCTGTTCGCCATAGCGGCCGGCGTCGAATCCTGCCTGTCGTGAAATCAGGCCTCGGCGAGGTCGAAGGTTTCCTGCAGCTCGGTGAGCTTCATCTTGAGCGGAGCCCATTTCCGGCCCACGCTGTGGTCGGGATGGACCCGCGCGAGCTGCCAGGTCCGGTCATGACGGTCGCGCGGAATCGGACGGACCTCGATGCGCTCCAGCGTCTCGTATCCCGGCGCGCTCCGAAGCGTTTCGAGGCAAACCTTTTCAAGAGCGACGCGGTCCAGGATCTTCTTTTGCATATACGCCTCCGTGCCGCCCCCGTCGGGACATGACTGTTCGTGTCGCGAACAGGCGAGAGGCGCCATGCAGGCGCCTGGTCGGCAAATTGTGTTGAACCGGCGGCGCGACATCCACATCACGCCTCGCCTCGTCAACTCGTGGCGAAGGGCTTGGTTCCATGCCGTACGGATGCAGCTCCGCGTGGGGCCGCAACGAATGGCGGGCCGATTGGCTGCATGGGGCTGGAAGTTTCGACCCGCATCCGCGAAAGCGCGGGCCCGGCCATAAAAAAAGGGCCCCTTGTAAGGGACCCTCGGAAACCAGACGACGGGCGCGGTTATGATTCCGCAATCGTCCCGATTGGTGCAGATCAGCCAGCGACGCTGAGATTGCCAGCGGAAGACTTGCCAGTCCGACGGTCGGAGACGACCTCGTAGTTGACCTTTTGGCCTTCATTCAGGCCACGCAGGCCAGCCTGTTCGACGGCGCTGACATGGACGAACACGTCCTTGCCACCCTGGTCAGGCTGGATGAATCCGTAGCCCTTCGTTGCGTCGAACCATTTTACAGTTCCCGTAGCCATGGGAGACGTCCTTCTAGATAAGCGCAGTCATCGGTCCGCGGAGCGAACCGCTCGGTATCGATATCCAATGGATGAGGTGTCAGCAGGCACCCTTGGGTGCTTGGCCAATTCCGCCAAGATCGATCCAGAGAACTTAGGGAAACGGGCATCGGGGCACAAGTGCCGGACCGATTTATTTTTGGCGGCTTCCGGACGCAGCCCGGAAGCCTTCGCGAGCCCCCGAATCTCAGTCGGAATTCGGCTCTTCCTCGTTCGACGCCAGCGCCGCATACGCACAGCACAATGACGCATCGGGATCCCAGGCGCGGACAGCGGACACCATCCAGAGCGCACCCTCGAGACTGTTACAAGGGTGACGCACACCCGTTCCCTGCACCCACCAAATCAGCACGGCCAACTCCTACGGCTCAATATCCAAGAAGTAATCCGGCAGGCTTAACAATGTCTCTCCAATGTCGGCCGCGCGCGCGAAAGCGTGTCCTCGCCGGCGCGGAACGACGATCCTCCGCAGCACGTTCACGTCGCGACGCCACGGCTTGCGGGAGAGAGCCATGCAACCCAACGACGATAATGGCCGCCTGCCTCCGGAAAAGCGCCCGCTGCGCGTTCTGGTCATCGCGGGGTCCGATCGCCGGCAATACAATTGCCCCGGCGTGGACTCGAAGGCGCGATGGCTCGCGCTCCGCCTCGCCGACAGGCTGCCGGAAGACTGGGAGATCGATTTCGAAGATCTCGGCAATGTCTTCGGCCGCGCCCGCATCCAGAGCTGCAACGCCTGCGTGTCGACCGCCATGCCGCTCTGCGTCTGGCCGTGCAACTGCTACGAAAAAGCCAACAAGGACGAGCCCGACCTGATGTGGGACCTCGATCTTTACGCGCGGCTCGATCTGGCCGACGCCTGGGCCTTCGTGGCGCCCGTCAACTGGTATGCGCCGACCAGCAACATGAAGCTCTTCTTCGATCGTCTGGTGTGCATGAGCGGCGGCAATCCGCGCGAGGATCTCATCGATCACAAGGATCCGGAAATGGCCATGGCGCTCGAATCGCGCCCCGAATGGTCGGAGCTGAGCCGGAACCATCTCGAGGGCCGCACCGCCGCCTTCTTCAGCTATTCGGACGCGGGCGCCGACGAGATCGGCGGGGACGGCCGCCCGAAGATCCTGCGCCACAAGCCCTGGTTCGATCCCGACAAGGAGCCCTTCGCCGACATGCGCGACGCCTATGCGCCGCTCGTCTGGCAATGCCGCTACAGCGGCGTGGAGGCGCCCGACGAACTCTGGGCGCATGCGCCCACCGGCGTCGGCCTGCCCTACAGCCGCAACCAGTCGGAACATGCGATCGCCGAGACGGATTTCGTCCGCGCCTTCGACGATTGGGGCGACAGACTCATGCGTCACATTGCGCACAAAGGCCCGGTGAAGCCCGGCCAGTGGCGCGCGTTCGATCGTGCGGCGCCCGGCCACAAGCTCGCGGACGCGAAACTGAAATGGCGCGAATGGCGCATGCGTCTGGGCATTCCGCCGGCGGGGTCGTCGCCGCGGGCCCAGCAGCAGCTCGGCCTCAACAAGGATGCGGTTCTCGATCCCTCGCGCCCGCGCGGCGGACTGGACTAGCGCCCGCGGGCCATTGCCGCCTGTCGGCCGAAACCGTAGATTGCGCTCGTTCCGTCGGATGCGCCCCGGCGGAGCCATCGTCTCAGCGATGAAAGAGCGCAACGGGAGTAGACGACATGATGGGTTTAAAGGGTTTGGCGCGTGCCGTTTCGGTCGCGGCCCTCGTGAGCTTCGCAATGGCTGCGCCGGCGGCCGCGCAGGACGCAGCCGCCTTCTACAAGGGCAAGACCGTGAAGTTCATCGTCGGCCTCGGCGTCGGCGGCGGATTCGATGCTTATGCGCGCATGATCCAGCCCTATCTTTCCAAGGAACTCGACGCGACGGTCATCGTCGAAAACCAGCCCGGCGCGGGCGGCCTGCTCGCCCTCAACCAGATGTTCGCCGGCCAGGCGGACGGCACGCGCCTGCTGATCGTCAACGGCACGCCCGCAGCGCTCGGCCAGCTGCTCGAGCAGGACAATATTCGCTACGACCTCACCAAGGCCGATCATCTCGGCGTCATCAGCGCCTATCCGTGGATGTGGCTCGTCGGCAAGCACACCGGCATGAAGACGGTGGCGGACGCGCAGCAGCCCGGCCGCAAGATTCGCTGGGGCGGGACCGGCCCGAGCGACGGTCCCGCCGACGGCGCGGCGATCACCTGTGAAGTCCTGAAGCTCGATTGCCAGATCGTGCTCGGCTACAAGAGCAGCGGCGACATTGCGCTTGCAATGGAGCGCGGCGAAATGGACGGCCTGTACCTCTCCGACAGTTCCGCCGCCAATTACGTGAAATCGGGCCAGGCGGTCGCGCTCGCCTCGATGGGACGCGAGCGCTCCGCCCTGCTCCCGGACGTGCCGACCGTTTTCGAACAGACCAAGCTCAACGCCGATCAGGAATGGTGGCTGGATTTCCGCGCCAACCTCAACGATCTCGGGCGCATTCTCATCACCACGCCCGGCACGCCGCCGGACCGCATCGCCTTCCTGCGCGCCGCCGTGAAGCGCGCCCTGACCAATCCCGACCTGATCGCCGAAGGCGCCAAGTCGCAGCGCATGGTGGAATATCAGCCGCCCGAAAAGGCGCTGGAAATCACCCGCAAGGTTCTGAGCGGCATCACGCCTGAACAGAAGGCCCATTTGCGCACGGTGATCTTCAAGAACCGATGAGCGTCGGGCGGTCGGCTCATCCGTGAGCCGACCGCGCGTCCGGTCTTGCGAGGCCGGTGCGGCGGGCCCATGTTCTCAACCTCATGAAAGAGGGACGCACATGATCGGCCTTGCGGATATCGAGGCGGCGAGAGCCCGGATCGCAGGCAGCCTGCTCGTGACGCCCTTTCTCGAAGCGCGCGTGCTCTCGCAGATGACGGGCGCGCATATCTTCGTCAAATTCGAAAACCTTCAGTTCACGGCCTCCTTCAAGGAGCGCGGCGCCTTGAATCGTCTCGCGCTGCTGGATGAGGCGGAGCGGCGTCGCGGCGTCGCCGCCATGTCGGCCGGCAACCATGCCCAGGGCGTCGCCTTTCATGCGCATCGGCTCGGCGTCCCGGCGCTGATCGTCATGCCGCGCGCCACCGCCCTCACGAAGATCGAGAACACGCGCGCCCACGGCGCCGAAGTGCTGCTCGTCGGCGACACGCTGGCGGAAGCCCAGGCCGAGGCCCGTCGGCTTGCGGCCGCGCGCGGCATGACGTTCATTCATCCCTATGACGATCCCCTCGTCATCGCCGGTCAGGGCACGGTCGCGCTGGAAATGCTCGACGTCGTTCCGGATCTCGACATGGTGGTGGCGCCCATCGGCGGCGGCGGCCTGATGGCCGGGATGGCCGTGGCGCTTCGCGCCCGTGCGCCCGCCATCCAGATCGTCGGCGTGCAGGCCGCCTCCCACCCGGCCATGTGCGAACTCATTCACGCAGACGCGCGGGCCGAGGGCGCCGCCACCATCGCGGACGGCATCGCCGTCAAGCAGCCCGGCGCCCTCACGGGCGACATCATCCGCGCCATGGTGGACGACATCCTGCTCGCGCCGGAATGGTCGATCGAGAAGGCCGTCGCGTTGCTGCTCAATGTCGAGAAGACCGTCGCCGAAGGCGCCGGAGCCGCCGCGCTCGCCGCCCTGCTCGCCTTTCCGGATCGCTTTGCCGGCAAGCGTGTCGGCGTCGTCCTCTCTGGCGGCAATATCGACGCGCGACTGCTCGCATCCGTGCTGATGCGTGAACTCGTGCGTGAGAAGCGCATCGTCACCGTCCGCATTCCCCTGGCCGACAGGCCCGGACTTCTGGCGCGCGTCACGACCGCCATGGCGAATGCGGGCGCCAACATCATCGAGGTCCAGCATCAGCGCACCTGGCTGGCGCTTGCCGCCAATGAAGCGACCGTCGATGTCGTCTATGAAGCCCGTGACGCCGCACATGCCGAAGACGTTCTGGACGCCCTGCGATCCGCCGGCTTCGAACCGGCGATTCTCTGATCCTCGCCGGAAGACCGGCGGCTTGCGGCGCCGGGATCTTGAGACTAGCCTGCCTGCATCGAGAGGCCTCAAGGCCCTGACTTTCACAAGGTCCGATACGGGGAGTGAATCATGCGCCTGACGGCTGGATTTTCCGCTGCGATCCTAGGTCTCGCCTGTCTGACGGGCGCTCCCGCGAGGGCCGAGACGCCTGCCGAATTCTACAAGGGCAAGACGGTCCGGCTGGTCAATGGCGGCAATGCCGGCAGCGGCTACGACCTCTATTCGCGCATGCTGCAGCCATGGCTTGCGAAGGCGCTCAACGCGACCGTCATCGTGGAAGCCCGGCCCGGCGCCGGCATGCTCACCGCGATGAACCATGTCTGGACATCGCCTCCCGACGGATTGACCATCATGCTGGCGCCGGGCGAAGGCGCCGTTCTGGCGAAACTGACCGATGAACCGGGCGTGCGCTTCGACCTGACGAAATTTCCCATCGTGGCGCGCGTCAACACCGCGCCGCGCGTCCTCATCGTCAATCCGAAGGGCCCCTACAAGACGATTGCCGACTTTGCGGCCTCGAAGAAGCAGATCTTCATCGGCGCCAACGGCAAGACGGATGGCGCATCCGACACGTCGGCCGTGCTGTGCCACGCTCTGAAACTCAACTGCAAGATCATGATCGGCTACAAGTCGTCGCGCGACTTCTCGATGGCGGCCATCAACGGCGAAGTCGACGGAACCGTGCTGGTGGAGGATTCCGCCAGCCGCTATTCCCAGGGCGATCAGCTACGTCCCCTCGTCGTCACGGCGCGCGAGAAATCCGTCATCATGCCGACGGTCCCGACCGTGTTCGAGGCGCTCAAACTCGACGCCGAGGCGGCATGGTGGCTCGACTTTCGCGAGGACCTGCGCAAGATCGGCCGCCTTCTCGTCGTGCCGCCCGACACCGACGCCGGGCGCCTCGCCTATCTTCGCGACGTGACGCGCAAGATCCTCAACGATCCTGAGGCGCTTGCCGAATTCGAGAAGCTGCAGCAGCCGGCGCTCTACGGCGAGCCCCGGGAAATAGAGGCATTCGTGAAGCGGGCTCTCGACGGATCGCTCGGCGCCGAGCGAATCCGCGAGATCAAGCATGTCATCACCGAAAAATATTATTGAGCGGAGGGCGCCGCGCGCAGAAGCACGGCCGACTGCCCGGGGATGAACCATCCTGCGTCGCGCTCGATCGCAGCCGTGCCGCCGCCGCCATAGGCTGCAGCTTCGCTCGACCAGAGCAGACGCCATCCGCACCGCATCGGCGGCGCCACCAGCGGATCGGCGATGCTGCGGCGGATCAGGTCCGGCCCCAGATTCACGAACAGCAGGAGATCGGACCCGTCGGCGGCGAAATAGCGAAGGTAAAAGCACTCGCGATCGAGCACGCCGCCGTCCACGCCGAGCCGCCCTGCCCCGTGAAGCGTTGCGTCTGAACGCCGGAGCGCGATCAGATCGCGATGCAGCGCCAGCACGTGGCTGTTGCGCTCCACGTCCGACCAGTCGAGCTTGCTGGCCTCGAAGGTTTCGCGCGCATCGGGACGCGGGATCCGCGCCCGCATTTCCTCCGTCGCCAGCGTGTCGAACTGTTCCAGAAAGGTCTCGCGTCCTTTCGCCACCATGTCGGCGAGATCGCCCTCATGGTCGGCGAAATAGAAGAAGGGCGCGGATGAGCCGAATTCCTGGCCCTGGAACAGCATCGGGGTTCCGGGCGTGAGCAGCAGCAGGGCCGCCAGCGCGCGCGCCCGGCCCGGCGACGTCATGGCATGGAGGCGCCGGCCCGTCGCCGAATTGGCGACCTGATCGTGGTTCTCGGTGAACAGGATGAAATTTTCGGGCTTCATGTCGAGCGCCGGTCGTCCGCGCCGCCCGGCCTGATGGAAATAGATCTGCCCCTGGAACAGGAAACCGTGCTTCGCCGCCGAAATGAACTCCTGCGGCGAGCCGAAATGATCCTCGTAATAGGCGGGACGTCGCCCGGTCGCCGCCACCACGGCGCTGTGGTGGAAGTCGTCGTTCCAGAGCGCGTCGAGCCCGTGGCCTCCGGCTTCCGGCAGGCGCATCAGCTGGGCGTCCTGCGGCTCGTTCTCGCCCACGATGACGATGTCGCGCGGCGCCGCCGCGGCCCGGCAGCTGCGCACGAGTTCCGACAGGAGATGTTCGTGCGACATGTCGAAAATGCTCTGCGTCGCATCGAGCCGCAGGCCGTCGAAATGAAACTCCTCGATCCAGTAGCGCGCATTGGCCAGCACCAGCTCGCGCATGGGCGCGGGCCCGTCGGTCTCGAAATTCAGCGCTTCGCCCCAGTCGTTCTTGTAGCGGTCGGTGAAATAGGCGGTCGAGAAATGCCCGAGATAATTTCCGTCAGGCCCGAGGTGGTTGTAGACGACGTCGAGGATCACCCCGATGCCCGCCGCATGGGCGGCGTCGACGAAGCGCCGCAGGTCGTCCGGCTCGCCATAGATTTCACTCGGCGCGAACAGCAGGACGCCGTCATAGCCCCAGCCGAACGTCCCCGGAAAACACGCCACCGGCATCATTTCGATCAGGGTCACGCCGGTGCGCTTGAGGTGATCGAGCTTGCCGATGGCGGCGGCCCATGTGCCCTCCGGCGTGAAGGTCCCGACATGCATCTCGTAGATGATCTGCCCGTCCATGCGGCAGCCGCGCCATCCACGGTCCGTCCAGGCGAAGGGCCGCGCATCGACCAGCGCCGAGGCGAGATGCGGTCCCTCCGGTTGAAAACGCGACGCGGGATCGGCGAACGGGCCCCTGCCGTCGGTGCGGTATCGATAGCGCGCGCCCGGCTTCAGTCCCTCGACGTCGAGCGAAAAATAGCCCGCGTCCTCGCGCGTCATCCGGCGCTCCGGCTGGCCCTCGATGCAGAGATCGACCCGCGCGCATGCGCCCGCAAAGACGCGGAACGACGCGCGTCCGTCGACAAATTCGGCGCCCACCGGATAACGTCTGTCAGTCATGTCGCCGCCCTTGCAATGTGTGAAACGACAATGCGTTCGGGCATCAACGCGCTATTGCGCGATTTCGACGCGCACGACGTGA
>JAIEQX010000285.1 GCA_019747375.1 Beijerinckiaceae bacterium
CCAGCGCGCGCCCGGGCGTGTCGTAGCGCTCGCGCCGCGTCAGCCCATCCGACCCGTGCAGCAACAGGACGGCGGGGCGCCGGCCGCCTCCGCGCGCTTCGAAACGTTCGATCGTCACAGGTTCTCCTGCGTTCGAGGAGGGGCGCGGCTGCGCCAGCAGGGGCGTGACGGGCGCGGCGAGGGCGCCGAGCCCGAGAGCGATGACATGGCGGCGGTTCATGAACGTCCTGTCGCAATGAGGGGTCAGACATGCAAACGCAGCATGAAGCCGTGCGGAACATTGCAGTGCGTCACGATGGCGTGACGCGTCAAAAACCGGTTCGCGCCGGCGCATGGCAATCTTTCGGCGCCGCGCACCATGGATAGGCTTGCTGAGCCGCTAAACGCCCGCCATGATGCCGTACCGAAAAAAGAACGCTGGCGTCGAGCGACGGGGGACCGCATGGCCGATCAAACCAACACTGCGCCTGAGAAGGCCCTTGCGTTCGACTATGTCGATCGCAATGCGGAAGCCATCGCGCTGCTCAACGACAGCATCTTCTATTTCGGCGAACTCGGCATGCAGGAGGTTGAGACCGCAAAGCTCATGACGGAGCTTCTCGAAGACGGAGGCTTCAAGGTCGAGCGCGGCATCGCGGGTTTTCCGACTGGATTCTGCGCAACTTACGGGTCTGGTTCGCCGGTCGTGGCGATTCACACCGAATATGATTCGAATCCCGACAATTCGCAGAAGCCCGGCGTTGTCGAAGCCGCCTCCATCGTGGAGGGCGCTCCGGGTCATTGCGAGGGCCACAACGTCAATGGAACCGTGCTGGTGGCCGGCGCTCTCGCGGCCAAGGCCGCGATGGAAAAATACGGCCTGAAAGGCACCCTCAAGGTCTTCGGCGCGCCGGCCGAAGAGCAGTTGGTGAGCCGTCCCTATTTTGTGCGCGACGGCTGGTTCGACGATGTCGACGTCGCTCTGACGCCCCATATCGGCAGCGAATTCGGCGTCGGCTACGGGCTGATCCAGAGCGCCCTGATCTCCGCTGTCTTCACCTTCCACGGCGAGACCGCCCATGCCGGCGTGGCCCCCTGGAAGGGCCGCGACGCGCTCGACGCCGTGGTGTTGATGGATGTCGGCATGGCCGAATATCGGGAGCATCTCATTCCGACCGGACAATGCCAGCGCGTCATCACCAACGGCGGCAACCAGCCCAACGTCATCCCCAAGACCGCGGCGGTCTGGTGGTATTTCCGCGCCTCGACAGCCGAGGGCGCAATGTCGGTCTACGAGCGCGCCAAGAAGATCGCCGAAGGCGCAGCGCTGATGACCAACACGACCTATGATGTGGACCTGCAGAGCGCCGTCTGGCCGGTCCGCGGCAATCAGACCATGGCCGAACTCGTGCAGGCGGAATATGAGCGCGTCGGCGCGCCGGACTGGACCAGGGAAGAAGACGATCTCGCCCGCGCCCTGCAGGAAAAGGCCAAGGCGAAGGTCGAGGGCCTCAGCCGCACGGTGTTCAGGATGAAGGGGCCGGCCACGCAGAAGACGGCCGCCAACGACGCCGGCGACGTGTCGTGGAAAGTCCCGATGGTGAAGATCTATTTTCCGGCCAATATCCCCAACATCAGCTTCCATCATTGGGCGGCGGGCGTCGCGCTCGCCACATCCATCGCCCACAAGGGCGCCGTCGCGGGATCGAAAGTGCTGGCCGGTTCGGTGATCGAATGTTTCCGCAATCCGCAGGTCGTGGCGGACGCGAAGGCGACCTTCGCGAAGGAACTCGAGGGCACGAATTATTTCAGCATGCTGCCGCCCGACCAGAAGCCCCCGGCCGATCTCAACCGCGCCATGATGGAAAAATTCCGGCCGCAGATGCGTGAGCATTACATCAAGGAACGCCCGAAATTCGTCTGAACCCGCCCTTGTCGCAGCGCGCCCTCTTGCGCGCGTCTCTTCGCGACCAAGGTCGCGCCTGGAGGATTCCCATGCAGCTTCGTGCTTCGCTTCCGGTGATCGCCGCTCTCGCGCTCCTCAACGCAGGTTCCGCCGCGCCGGCGCAGACCAAGCCCGCACCGTTGAAGACCATGACCATCACGGCGACCGAGCCGATGACGACGGACAATCCGTACGGGGAATCCGCCGCGCCGGTCTATTCACTCTGGTGCCACACCTATGGTTGCCTCGGCCGCTACGACCATACGAAGAAAATGCCGGTCGGCATTCTTGCCGAGAAATGGGAAGCCATCGACCCGACGACCTGGCGCTTCACGCTGCGCAAGGGTCTGAAGCGCCATGACGGCGGGCCCGGCCCGACCTCCGCCGACGTGGTGCACAGCCTCAAGCGCATCCGCACCGATCCCGAAAGCGTGCAGAGCTCCTTCATCGCCATGGTCGACAGGATCGTGCCGGTCGACGACCACACGTTCGACATCGTCACCAAGGCGCCGGCGGTCAATCTCGTGATGGCCCTGTTCGACCGTTTCATCGTCACCTCGGCGGATCTTTACGCCAAGCACGGGCGCGAGGCCGACAAGAAATTCGCAGTCGGCTGGGGGCCCTACAAGCTTGAGGAATATCTGGCGGACCGGCGCGTCGCCATGCGCAAGAATCCGGACTGGACGGAGAGCGATGGCTCGAGCACCGCAGACTCGCCCGATCTCGTCATCCTGCAGCAGATGCGCGAGCCCGAGCAGCGCATCAACGCGCTGCTCAACGGGGAAGTGCAGGTGGCGCGCCTCGTGCCGCCGCAGCTCGTGCGCCGTCTCGAAAATCGGCCTGATGTAAAGATCCTCAAGACCGGCGGCATCGAAGTGATGTTCCTGGCCTTCAACAACAAGATGGAGCCATGGACCGACGTGCGCCTGCGCCGCGCCGTCGCTTACGCGGTCAATCGCCCGCTCATCATCGAACGCCTGCTCGGCGGCTATGCCCAGGTGCAGGAAGGTCTCGTGGGCCCGAACCAGTTCTGCTACACGGGCCCGCCCGAGCGCGCCAACGCCTACGATCCCGCCAAATCCAAGGCGCTTCTCGCCGAGGCGGGCTATCCCAACGGCGGCCCCGAGATCGATTTCTACACCGCCGTCGGCCGCTATGTGTCCGACAGGCAGGTGGCCGAAGTCGTCGCCCAGATGCTCCGTCAGGTCGGCTTCAAGGTGAAGCTCCATACGCCGGAATACGCCAACTTCTGGGCTGACGTCCGTCGCGGACGCTCGCCGTTCTACTACATGGGGCGCGGCTCGATCTTCGATCCTTCGGATTCGTCCGGCCAGCTGTTCGGCACGGGCGGATCGCCGCGCGTGCAATATTCCAACCCGAAATTCGATGAACTGCTCAGCGCGCAGTACAAGGAGCAGGACCCGGAGAAGCGGTGCCAGATCTGGCGCCAGATCAATCAGGTGCTGATCGACGACGTGCCGTCGCATTTCATGTGGACGCATAATCTCGTCACGGGCCTGCGCGCCAATGTCGACATGCAGGTCGATTCGTCCGGCGAGTTCTGGCTGCCCGACGCGAAGATGAAATGATGAGAGTCGCGAAAATTCACACGGTCATGGGAGCGCAATCGGCATGGTGAGGGCGATCGCCTGGCGCGTCGCGGGCGTGGTCCCGGTTCTGTTTCTCGTCACGCTGGTTCTGTTCCTGCTGCTGCGGCTGGCGCCCGGCGATGCCGCCGACCTGCTCGTGCCGGATGACGCCAGCGAGGCTGAAATTCTGCGCATCCGCGAGCGATGGGGACTCGATCGTCCTCTGCTGGAGCAATATTTCAGCTTTCTGCTCAACCTGCTCAAGCTCGATCTGGGACGCTCCTACCGGTATGGCGCGGATGTCTTCGAGCTGATCGCGAGCCGCGTTCCGGCCACGATCGAGCTTGCGACTCTGGCGCTGCTCGCCGCCTCGCTCATCGCCATTCCGCTCGGCATTCTGGCGGCGCTGCGCAAGGGCACGGCGGTGGACGGCGCCGTCTCGGTCTTCGCCATCGCGGGCGTCAGCACGCCGACCTTCTGGCTCGGCATCCTGCTGGTCCTGCTGTTCTCCGCCGAGCTGCATCTGCTGCCTTCCGGCGGCCGCTTGCCTTACGGCGTGCAATTGCCGGAGCGGACCGGCCTCCATCTCGTCGACGCCATGCTGGCCGGCCGCTTCGATCTTCTGGGCCTGATCGCCAGCCAGCTGATCCTGCCGGTGATGACGCTGGCCTTCAGCATGGTGGGCATCATCTCGCGCATCACGCGCGGCGCGATCATCGACGTGGCGCAGGAAGAATTCATCACCACTTCGGTCGCCAAGGGGCTGACGCGCGGCGCGATCATCCGGCATCACCTGTTGCCGAACGCCACCGTGCCGATCACCACCATCCTGGGGCTGGAGCTCGGCGTGCTGATCTCGGGCTCGATCATCGTCGAGGTCGTGTTCAGCTGGCCGGGGCTCGGAACGCTGCTCTACCAGTCGATCTCGGTGCGCGACATCCCGCTCGTGACCGGCATCGTGGTCACCTACACGACGCTGTTCATCCTCATCAACGTGGTGATCGACGTCATCTATTTCATCATCGATCCGCGCATCCGCGCCTCGCAGGGAGCCTGAGAGCGGACATGCGCAAAAGCGATTTTCTCAACGCCAAATTCATCATCGGGGCTTCGTGCCTGCTCCTGATTCTGACGCTGGCGATTTTCGGCAATGTCATCACGGGCCACGATCCGCAGGAACAGGACCTGATGAGTTCGCTGCAGCCGCCGGGCTTTTCCAACGGCGGCTATTATCTCGGCACCGATCATCTGGGCCGCGATATTCTCGCCCGCATGGCCTCGGGCGCGCGCGTCTCCATCGTGATCGCCACCGCCATCGTGCTGATCTCGGGCGTGTTCGGCGTGCTCTATGGCGCGCTGTCGGGCTATTGGGGCGGCTTCCGCGATATCGTGCTGCAGAAGATCGTCGAGACTTTCTGGGCTTTCCCGCCCATCCTTCTGGCGCTCGCCATCCTGGCGTTCTTTGGCCAGAGCCTCGCAAACATCATCATCGCGCTCGCCATCCAGCGCTGGATTCCCTACTGCCGCATCGCCCGCGCCCAGGCGCTCGTGCTGCGCAACCGCGAATTCGTCGCCGCCTCGCAGATCATGGGCGCGGGCACGGGCTGGGTGGTCACGCGCCACATCCTTCCCAACCTTCTGTCGGCCGCCATCGTGATCGCCACCTTCTCGATGGCGGGCGCCATTCTGGCCGAAGCCAGCCTGTCCTTCCTCGGCCTCGGCGTGCCGCCCGAAATTCCCACCTGGGGCGGCATGCTGGCGGAAGGCCGCTCCTATGTGGTCGGCGCGTGGTGGATCGCGGTCTTCCCGGGCCTCGGCATTTTCTTCACCGTGCTGGGCCTGAATCTTCTCGGCGACTGGCTGCGCGATCTGCTCGATCCCAAGGCCGCACTCAACCTGCGATAAGAAGTCCAACGAGGGAGCGTCACATGTTTCTGCAGGAATTTGGAGAGAAATGGGTCGACGTCGACGGCGTCCGAACGCGCTATTTCGAAGCCGGGCAGGGCCGTCCCGTCGTGCTCGTGCATGGCGGCACGAAGGGCGATTCCTCGGGCGGCGCCAATGCGGAGGATTTCGAGCTCAACTTCGCCGAACTGGCGAAAAAATTTCGCGTCATCGCGGTCGATCGCCTGGGGCAGGGCTATACCGACAATCCCAGGCGCGACGAGGACTGGACCATGGCGGGCGCCGTGCGCCATCTCGCGGGCTTTCTGAAGGCGCTGGGCTCCGGCCCGTACAATCTCGTCGGCCATTCGCGCGGCGGCTATTGCGTGGCGCGCGTCACGCTGGACTACCCGCGGCTCGTCGAAAGCTGCGTCATGATCGACAGCAACACCGCCTCGCCCGGCCCTTCGCGCAACGAGATCGTCTTCGCGCTCAATCCCCACAAGGCCGGGACGCTCGAATCCTCGCGCTGGGTCTACGAAACCTATTCCTGCAAGGTGGATCACGTCACGCCGGAGTGGATCGCCATGAAGCAGAAGATCACCGAGCTGCCGAAGAACCGTGAAGCCATCGCCAAGATGAAGACCGAAGGCTATCTGGCGACGCGGTTCCTGCCGGAACTCCTGTCCGACAAGGAAGAGTTCTTCAACAAGATCGAGAAGGACGGCTTCATCCGTCCCGTTCTTCTGTTCTGGGGCTACAACGATCCCACCGCGCCGCTGACGCAGGGCATGGACCTGTACAGGCTGATCGCCAGGAAACAGCCGCGAACCAGCATGCATATCGTCAACGAGGCGGGGCATCACAGCTTCCGTGAGCGCGCCGCGGAGTTCAACCGTGTCATCACCGAATTCGTGGAGGGCGTCGGCCATGGCAACTGAGGCTTTGAGCGATCCGACCTACGTGCCGTCTTCCGCCGACATGGGCGAGGAAAAGTGGATCGACGTCGACGGCGTGCGCACGCGCTATTTCGACCAGGGATCCGGCGAACCCGTGGTCTTCATTCATGGCGCCCAGATGGGCGCGGGCGACGGCGCGAGTTCGGCCAAGACCTGGGCGCTGAACTTTCCCGTGCTGAAGGAATGGCACAATGTCATCGCCTTCGACAAACTCGGTCAGGGCTATACCGACAATCCGAAAAGCGAGGCCGACTACACGATGCACGCCATCGTGCAGCATGCGATCGGCTTTCTCGACGCCCTCGGCAAGAAGCCCTATCACCTCGTCGGCCATTCGCGCGGCGGCTATATCGTGACGCGCATCACCATGGAACGGCCCGATCTCGTGAAGAGCTGCGTCTGCGTGTCGTCGGGCACGCTCTCGCCGGGATCGACGCGGACGTCGCTCGTCCACAAGGACGCGCCCGAGCCGCGCCTGAGCCGCGAATCGATCCGCTGGTATTGCGAGCGCTATTCCTACAATCCGAAGATCGTCACCGAGGACTGGCTCGACGGCTGCATGGCGATCGCCGCGACCGAGCGCAACAAGATCGCCGTCAAGACCATGGCGCAGGAAAAGGTGAAGCGGAATTTCGCCGCCCAGCTCTTCAACCAGCGCAATGAGACGCATCGCTGGCTGCTGAGCCAGGGCATGCCCTGCCCCACGCTCGTGGTCTGGGGCTTCGACGATCCCGCTGCCGACATCGAGAACGGGCTGATGCTGGTCGACATCTTCATGCGCAAGCAACGACGCACGGAGGTGCGGATCTTCAACCGCTCCGGTCACTTCGTCATGCGGGAACATCCCGCGGCCTTCAACCGTCTGGTGGATACGTATATCAAGGCGCAATCCACGCCCACAAACGCGTGAGCCGGGAGCGCTGCATGGCCGAGCCCATCCTGTCGATCGATCGTCTCAGCATACACGTCCGCGCCGGCGGCGGCGTGCGCCTGAAGATCGTCGACGACATTTCGTTCGACATTCTGCCCGGTCAGTTCTTCGCGCTCATCGGCGAGAGCGGATCGGGCAAGTCGATGATCGCGCGCGCGATCATGCGGCTGATGCCGGATGAAGTGCTCGACCTTCGCGGCGAGATCCGCTTCGGCGGCCATGATCTGGCGCATGCGGGCGAGGAGCTCCTGCGGCCCCTGCGCGGCTCCGAGATCAGCATGATCTTCCAGGAGCCCATGTCGAGCCTCGATCCGCTGATGACCATCGAACGGCAGTTGAGCGAGGCGGTCGAAGCGCATGGCAAGCGCAAGGGCGCCGCGATGCGGGCCCATATCATCGACCTGCTGACGCGCGTGCGGTTCCGCAATCCCGAACAGATCATGCGGTCCTATCCGCATGAACTGTCGGGCGGCATGCGCCAGCGCGTCATGATCGCGAGCGCGCTGATCAACGAGCCCAAACTTCTCATCGCCGACGAGCCCACGACCGCGCTCGACGTCACCATCCAGGCTCAGGTGCTCGACATCATCGCCAGTCTGGCGCGCGACTACGGCCTTGCGGTGCTGTTCATCTCGCACGACCTGTCGCTGGTCTATGAGAATGCTGACGAGATCGCCGTCCTTTATGGCGGCATGCTGATGGAGAGGGGCCCGGCGCGCGCCATCATTGAAGCTCCCGCCCATCCCTATACCTCGGCGCTGCTCGCCTGCGTCCCGCGCCGCCGCACGGGCGCGCGGCAGGAGGGCATCGAAGGCGCGGTGCCGAGCGTGTCCGACTGGCCGCCAGGCTGCCGCTTCGCCGCGCGCTGCGCCTGGCGCCAGCCGCAATGCACGCAGCACGAGATCGCCTTTTTGGACCTTCCCGACCGCCGCGTGCGCTGCGTTGCGCCGCTTCGAGAGAGCGCCCCCGCATGACGGACCTGTCGGACCTGCAGACGAACCGGACGCGCCCTGCCGGCGCCTCTGCGTTGCTTCGCGCACAGGGCGTGTCGAAATCTTTCTGGGGGCGCACGGGACTTTTCCGGCCGCGCGTTGAAAACCGCGCGCTGGATGACGTCTCCGTCACGCTGGACGAAGGCGAGATCCTCGGTCTGGTGGGCGAGAGCGGCTGCGGCAAGTCGACCTTCGCGAAGGTGATGATCGGCCTCGAAAAGGCCGACGCCGGCACGCTCGATCTCGGCGGCCGGCGCATTTTCGGCCCCGCCGATCGCGCCCTGCCGCCCGCCGAGCGCGGCGTCCAGATGGTGTTCCAGGACCCCTACGGGTCGCTCAATCCACGCATGAACGTGCACTCCATTCTGGCCGAGGGACTGCGCATCCGCGGTGGAATGTCGGGCGCCGAAATGACCGCGCAGGTGCGCCGCCACCTCGACCTTGTGGGCCTCGGGCAGGATTCGCTCGGCAAGTACCCGCATCAGTTCAGCGGCGGTCAGCGCCAGCGCCTGTGCATCGCGCGCGCGATCATCACGAATCCGCGTCTGCTGATCGCCGATGAGGCCGCCTCCGCGCTCGACGTCTCGGTGCAGATGCAGATCCTCAACCTGCTGCTCGACCTGCGCGAGCGCATGGGCCTCGCCATCATCTTCATCAGCCACGACATGGCGGTGATCGAATATCTGTGCGACCGCATCGCCGTCATGTATCGCGGCCGGATCGTCGAGCAGGGGCTCTCGGCCGATGTGCTGGATCGCCCGCGCCATCCCTATACGGCGCGTTTGATCGCCGCGCGCCCGCGCGTCGGGCGCCGGCGCGTGCACGGGCTGGAGCCCGATGTGGAACAGATGGAGGCGCCGCTCGCCGCGGGCGCGTCGCGCTGCGTCTATGTCGAAAGATGCCCGCGTGCGACCGAGATCTGTCGCGCGCAGGCGCCCGCGCTGATCCAGGCGGAGGGCGCGTCTTACGCGTGTTTCCACCCGCTCGACGCGCCGCAGGACTGAGCCCGCTTCGCTCTGCCTATTCGGCGACTTCCTTCGCCTTGGCGACAGCCGAAGGAGACGCCTTGTAGATGCGCTCGATGATGGCCTTGGCGTTCTCGCCTCGCACCGGGTTGATGGGCAATTGCAGCTTCTGGGCTTCGGCCAGGAACTGCGGATCCTTCATGGTGGCGTCGAAAGCGTCGCGCACGGCCTTCTGCCGGTCCTCCGGAACCGACTTCGACATGATGAAGGGGCGCCCGAGATCGCCGCCCGAGATGAACACGTCGAGCACTTCCTTCTGCTCCGGCGTGGTGGCGAAATTGCCGATGAACGGCACATCCTTCGGCAGGTCGGGCGAGCCGAGCGGCGAGAAGCTCACCAGCGGGGTGATCTTCTTTTCGGCGATCCATTCCGGCGGAACGCTGCTCCAGGAGCCGCAGTCGCCGTCGAGTTCGCCGCGCTCCAGCGCCAGCTTCTGTTCGGCGCCGCCCGGGAAGCCGAGGATCTGCCGCACCTTCACGCCGAACATGTTCTGCAGGATCGCGCCGTTCACATAGGCGGCCGTGCCCTTGGCGGTGCTGCCCAGGATGAATTCCTTGCGGGCCTTGAGCTCGTCCCAATTGGCGATCTTGGCGGTGTGCCACGAGTAGCAGACGCGCACGTCGGGCGTCATGCTGCCGATCCACGCCACATCGGCGAAGCGGAACTTCACCTTCTCGGGGTTCATCAGCGAATCCGTGATGAGCGCCGGGTTGAATGTCGTGATGTAGGTGCCGTCCTTCGGCTGCGTGGCTTCCAGCTGGCGCACCGCGTTGAGGCTGCCGGCGCCGGGAAGGTTCTGCACGATGATGTCGGGCTTGCCGGGAATGTGCCGGCCGAGATGACGGGCGAGCAACCGCGCATAGGCGTCATATCCGCCGCCGGCGGAGAAGCCCACCACCATGGTCATGGTCTTGCCCTTGTAGAATTCGGCGGGCTGGGCGGCTGCGGGGCTGGTCGCCGCGATGGCGCAGGCGGTGGCGAGCGCCAGTGCGGCGCCCCGGTGACTTGTCATGACGTTTCCTCCAAGGGGCGCATCGTTGGCGCCTGAGCGGGTGCGATCCGCATGGCGCGTTCGACCGTCGGGAGGAGATTAGATTTCACGCTCCGGCAAGGCAAGGCGCGCGGGGAGGGCGGCGGCGGAAGGGTTCCGTCGCCGCCGCTTGCAGGTTAGCCGCCGGCCGCAATCGCCTGCCGGGCCTGCTCGATGATGTCGGGCGGCGTCGCATAGACGCGATCGAGCAGGGTCTTCATTTCATCGGCCGTGACGATCTCGAGATCCATCCGCAGCTTCTTCGCTTCCTCGAGAAATTCCGGATCGACGATCATGTCGTTGAACGCCTTCTTGACCGCCGCGAGCCGGTCCTGCGGCACGTCGGGCGGCATCACGAAGGGCCGGCCCCAGACCTGCGAGGCGAGGATCAGCTCCATCACCTGCCGCTCGCGCTCGTTGCGGGCGTAATCCATGATCAGCGGCAGGTCGGGAAACACCTGGCTCTTCTTCACCGAAAGCGCCACGAGAAAACGCACCTTGCCGGCGTCGAGCCAGGGCTGCAGCGTTTCCTTGTCGCCCGCCCACCCGGTGCTGACGCGCCCGCTCACCTCGCCGCGCTCCATCGCCAGATAGGCCTCGGTGGACCCTTTGTAGCCCGCCACCATCTTGAGCTTGGTCTTGAACACATTGTTGAGGAACAGGGGCAGGAATTCCGTCGACGGGCTCGAACTCCCGACGATCAGCTCGTGCTTCTGAAGGTCCTCGAACGTCCGGTGCGGCGTCGTGTGCCACGCCACCACGAGCCCGGTCTCCGTGTTCAGGCTGCCGAGCCAATTGAAGCGGCGCGGATCGTACCGCACCTGGATGTTGCGGGATTCGAGCAGCGGCGTCGTCAGCAATCCGCGCTGGATCGTCCCCATCGCGGTGCCGTCCTTGGCGGCGATATTGTAGAGATTGTTGGTGACCTGCATGCCGCCGCCACCCGGAATGTTCTGGATGATGAAGCCGGGATTGCCGGGAATGAAGCGTCCCAGGTGCCGGCTCACCAGCCGCGCATAGGCGTCGTAGCCGCCGCCGGCCGAAGACCCGACCATCATGATGATCGACTTGCCCTTGTAGAACTCCGCCACGCTCTGGGCCTGCGCGGGCGCCGCCGCAAGCGCGAGCGCGCCGCCGGCTGCCAGCAGCCAGCGCCTGCGAGTCCAATCCTTCACCTGCGACATCGATCAAAACCTCCCTTTTGCCTGTTTGCAGGATCATCGAAGCAAGCCTCGCGCCAGCAGCGACCGCGGAGCTTCTGACGACAATGTGTTCGCGTGGCCAAGGCTTGGGTTTGCGACTGGCGAACTTTGCCGCAGCTTCTATGTTGTGAGCGTGACTGTTTTCGAATCGAGGATGACAATGGATTTCGGCTGGATATCGGACCCGACCGCGCTGATCGCCCTGGCGACGCTGGTGATCATGGAGGTGGTTCTCGGCATCGACAACCTGATCTTCATTTCCATCCTCAGCAACAAGCTGCCGCCCGAGCAACGCGCCAAGGCTCGCCGCATCGGCATCGCCCTTGCGCTCGTCCTGCGGCTCGGCCTTCTGTCCACCATCGCGATCATCGTCAGCCTGACGCAGCCGGTCTTCACGATCTTCGACCACGCCTTCTCGTGGCGCGATCTGATCCTCATCGGAGGCGGCCTCTTCCTTGTCTGGAAGGCCACCAAGGAAATCCACCACACGGTCGATCCGGCCCCGACCGACGACGTCTTCGACACGGCTCGCGCCAGCCTGACGTTCGGCGCGGCGATCGGCCAGATCCTGCTGCTGGACCTCGTGTTCTCGCTCGACAGCATCATCACGGCCGTGGGCATGACCGATCACATCGCCATCATGGTGATCGCGGTCGTGGCCGCCGTCACGGTGATGCTGCTGGCGGCCGACCCGCTGGCGCGCTTCATCAACGACAACCCCACCATCGTGACGCTCGCGCTGGGCTTCCTGCTGATGATCGGCATGACGCTGATCGCCGAAGGCTTCGGGGCGCATGTGCCGAAAGGCTATGTCTACGCCGCCATGGCCTTCTCGGGCTTCGTCGAGGCGCTCAACATGTTTTCGCGCCGCGCCGCCCGGCGCAAGAAGGACGCGCAGGCGAAAGCCCCCGACGCCTGATCGACGCCGCCCGGAGGCCGCCTTTGGCGGTCTCCGGGCCAGCTTGACCTCGGCGCGGCGAACGACCTGCGTCGCCCGCCGGCCCTTGCCTCCCCGTCTCCTTCCCGGCACATTGACGGAAATCCGAAAAACGGATGACCGGGAGGAATGGAATGAAGCTCACCAGGCGCTGGTTAGGCTATGCATTTGCGACGGCTGTCGTGACGATGCCCGTGATGGCGTCCGCACAGACGCCGGAGACGTCCTACAAGGGCCAGACGCTGACCATCCTGGTCGGATACCCGCCGGGCGCCGCCTATGACGCCTATGCCCGCGTCATCGCCCGCCACATGGGCCGCCATCTTCCGGGCGCTCCCTCCATCGTGGTGCAGAATATGCCCGGCGCCGGCAGCCTGACGGCCGCCAACCACCTGTACAACAACGCCGCCAAGGACGGGACCGTGATCGGCACCTTCTCGCGCGGCATGCCCATGCAACCGCTGTTCGACGAGCAGGGCGTTCGGTTCGATCCGCTGAAATTCAACTGGATCGGCAGCGCCGCCTCCGAGGTCAGCGTCGCGCTGGCGTGGGCCCAGAAGCCGTTCAAGACGTTCGAGGATCTGCGGACGCGGGAAATGACCATGGCGGGCACGGCTCCGGGCGCCGACACCGTCATCTTTCCGACCGCCCTCAACGCCGTGCTGGGCACGAAGATCAAGGTGGTGACGGGCTATCGCGGCGCAGCCGATGCGCTGCTCGCGGTGGAGAGCGGCGAGGCCGATGGCGCCGGCGGCATTTCATGGTCGACGCTCGCCACGTCGAAGAAGGAATGGCTGACGGAGAAGAAGGTCAATTTCCTCGTGCAGCTCGCCCTGAAGGCGCGGCCGGACCTGAAGGACGTGCCGCTGGTGATCGATCTGGCCCGCAACGAGGACGAGCGGCGCGTGCTGGAATTGATTTTCGCCCGACAAGAAATCGCCTATCCGTTCGCCGCGCCCCCGGGCGTGCCGGCCGAGCGGCTGGAGCTCTTGCGCAAGGCCTTCATGGATACGCTCGCCGACAAGGAATTTCTCGTCGAGGCGGACAAGAGCGGCATGACCATATCGCCGATCACGGGTGAAGAGGTGCGGGCGCTGCTGGCGCGTGTCTTTGCAAGTTCGCCAGACGTCATCGCGCGCGCCCGCGCGGCGATCGGCGGCAAGGCGAACTGATCGTTCGCGACCGAAACCGTCACACCGGCGCGAGCCGCCGGTGTGGTCCGGCGGGCAGCTCGACGGCGATGTCGTCGCCGGGCGCCACCGGCCCGCCGCTCAGCACCACGCCCATCACGCCCGCCTTTCGCACCAGCTCGCCGTCGGGCGTGCGGTCGAGAACCGCGCTCATGAGGCCCGGCTGAAAGCGATCGATCTGTCCGCAAGGGTTGCGCAGGCCCGTCAATTCCACGACCGCCTGCGCGCCGAGCCGCAGCCGCGCGCCGGTCGGCAGCGCCAGCAGGTCGACGCCGCGCGTCGTGACATTCTCGCCGAGCTCGCCGGCCGCGACCGTAAAGCCCTTCCGGCGCAGGTCCTCGAACAATTCCTCGGCGATCAGATGGACCTGACGCAGGTTCGGCTGGTCGGGATTGGCGCGCACGCGCGACCGATGCTGCACCTTGGCGCCCGCATGCGAGTCGCCCGATACGCCGAGGCCCGCGACCAGATCGACGCGCTCGAGGCGCGCCTTCGAAAAATGATGCGAGGGGCTGCTCGCGACGGCCACGACCTTCGCCTTCATGTCATGTCTCTCCGATGCAGCGCGATCCGTGCGCGACGCCATTTAGGACAGAAGGTCGGGTCCCATCAACCGGTCGTAGGCCTGTTCCGGCGGACCGTAGCTGCCGGCCGCAAGCTCCTCGAGCCGTGCGCGGTCGCGCAGCTGCACCATGCCGCGCGTCGCCCGGATGGCGCCGTGGCCCTCCAGTACATGGATCGCCTGCGTGACGCCCGCGCGCCGGACAGCCAGCATGGTTGACAGGAATTCATGCACGAACGGGAGGTCGTCGCTGCCGGTGCGGTCGAAGCACATCAACAGCCAGCGCGACAGACGTTCTTCAATCGTGAAGCTGCCATGCGAAAGCGCCGTATAGGCGATCTGCACCGACATGCTCTGCTGGAAGCGCAGCATCAGGCGCAGCGCTGTCGGGCGATCGTGCAGCCAGGCCGCATAGGCCGCGGCGGAGATCGAATAGGCGTCGCCGGGAAGCTGCACGAAGGAATTGAGCGAGCTCGTGTCGCCGTCCTCCAGAACCTGGTCGGTGGCGCCTTCGAAGCCCAGAATGGCGACTTCGATACGTTCCGCCCCGTCCATGCCGGCCACCATCGAAATGATGCCGCTTTCAGGAAACAGGATGTCGGCGATCGGAACGCCCGGCACCACAATGTCCTGCTTGAGTTTCATCTTGACGAGCATGAGGTCTGGCGCGATCGCCTCGAAATCCGAGGATGAAAGACGACGCAGGAGCATGTTCTTGACGTTTGAGTGGCGCATTGACGCCCTCGCGGTTGCCGGGTCGGAAGACTTGAGCTTCTCCCAGCCGCTCATGACCTGAAAGAGTGAGCGATGGCGACAGCATAGCACGTTCGCCCTGCAATCGGACGAAAATCGGCAAAGCGCGGCTGTGGCGTTCTTCGGCCGTGCGACAAGCAGCTGTGGATCGCTCCAGCCTCACCGCCGCCGCGATTGCGCATCATGGCTGTCGGTGCACAATCAATGCGCCGGTCCGGAGTTCGCAACATGACGGATGAAGTCGTTTTCTACCACAATCCGCGATCGCGCGCCCAGATGGTCCACTGGATGCTCGAGGAATGCGGCGCGCCCTATCGCATCGTCCCGATCGACTTCACCCGGGGCGAACACAAGACGCCGGAGTTTCTCGCGCTCAATCCGATGGGCAAGCTGCCGGTCATCGCGCATCGCGGCGTCATCGTCACCGAAACCGCGGCCATCATTGCTTATCTCGCCGACCAGTTTCCCGATGCCGGCCTCGCGCCCGCCGCGCAGGATCCGTCGCGCGGCGTCTATTATCGCTGGTTGTTCTTCGCCGCCGCCTGTTTCGAGCCCGCGCTGTTCGACAGGCTGATGAAGCGTCCGGATCCGGAATCAAAGTCGAGTTCCGGTTACGGAAGTTACGAGGACGTGCTGGCGGCGTTGAAGTCCGCGCTCGCCTCCGGTCCCTATATTCTCGGTGAAACATTCTCCGCGACCGACGTCTATGTCGGCGCCGAGCTCAACTGGGCGATGATGTTCGGCGCTCCCGGCGTCAAGGGCGATGTCGTCTTCGAGGATTATGTGGCGCGCGTCACCGCGCGCCGCGCCTATCTCCGCGTCGCCGCCGAAACCTGAAGCTCAGCGGCCTTTCTTCGCCAGATATTCGCGGTAGAAGCGCTCGGCGCCGGGATGAAGCGGCACATCCATGGGCGTGCCTTCGGTATCGCTGAACACCTGTTCCACGCCCGTATAGGCATATTCCCAGACGATCTGCTCGGCCCGCGCCGCCACGCCCGCCGCCACCTCGTAGGCGATGTGCTCCGGCAGGTCGGCATGGGCGTAGAGCGGCCATCCGCCATAGTCGATGCAGGCATGGTCGCGCGTCACGCCCTTGAAGCGATCTTTTTCAACCATGACCTTGCGCCATCCGAGTTTCGCCAGATGGTCGAAATGTCCGTCTTCGAGATCGAGCAATTGCAGGCCGTGGTTCAGCGCCTCCTGCATCCAGACGTCGAGCCCTTCGTCGAAGATGGCGTCGAGTTCGCCGCTTTCGAGCGCATTCATGCGGCGCGCGTCCTTGGGCGAGCCCGTCAGGTTGAGCGTCCCGCCCCATGCGACAATGTCGGCGAGCGAGAAATCGTAATAGGACAGGGCCTGGTCGATGAACACGCGCGTCGAATGCGTGATGTCTTCCTTCACCGAGACATGCAGCGGATATTTGCGCTCTTTCACGTCGCGCAGCGATTTCAGTCCGGTCTTCGGATGAACCATGAAGACGAAGCGGTCCCATGACGGGTAGATCGCGATGGTGCGCAGCGGCAGCGGCTTGTCGAACAGGCCGACGCCGCGATAGGCCTGCGTGAGGAAGCCCGACGGATTGACCATCGCCATTTCGAGCGAGCCGCCCGCAACGTCGAGCGCCAGGATGGGCGAACCCGTCGCCATCCGCAGGGCAGGGCGGAAATGCTCGCCCGATCCGTTGCCCACCGTGATGCACATGTCGCGGTCGCCGCCATAGGGAGTCGCAGGATTTCCCGCAACGCTCAGCCCGAGCTCCCAGAGGAATTTGGCCCGGCGGAAATTGGCGCCGCGCGGCAGCGGTTCGGTCATGTGCGTCCTCCCGTGTTTTCTGGTCCTTGTTGGCGTCGACGATAAGGAGGCGGCGCCATGGGCACAAGACGGAGCCGCCGCCCGCCTTGCAGGCCCGGTCCCGCCTCCCCTATGATCCGGCCGCAAACAAAACAGCGGCGCAGGACGTCCGAAAAAACGAGAGGGAATTCTGATGGCGAGTGGACACGACACGGCCAACCCCGGAGCCACGAAGCTCGCCACCGCGACATTCCCCGGCAAGGACGCGCTGGTGAAGACCAGCAACGCCGAACTCGGCTGGGCGTCAGACGCGATGGCGGAAATGCTTCGCCGTCTCGATCTGCGCTACATCGCCCTGACGCCCGGCGCGAGCTATCGCGGCCTGCACGACAGTCTCGTGAATTATCTCGGCAACAAGGACCCGCAGATGATCGTCTGCCTGCATGAGGAACATGCGGTGGCGATTGCGCAGGGCTACGCCAAGGTGACGGAACGCCCGATGGCGGTGGCGCTGCATTCCAATGTCGGACTGATGCACGCCACCATGGCGGTGTTCAACGCCTGGTGCGGACGCGCGCCGATCTTCATGCTGGGCGCCACCGGCCCGGGCGACGCCGAGGAGCGACGTCCCTGGATCGACTGGATTCACACGTCCAAGGACCAGGGCGCGTTGATCCGCCATTACACCAAATGGGACGACGAACCGCGCTCCGTCGGCGCCACGCTCGAAGCCATGATGCGCGCCTGCCAGATTTCCGCCACGGAGCCGCGCGGCCCCACCTATGTGTGTCTCGACGTCGCGCTGCAGGAATCGAAGCTCGACGGCCCGGTGACATTCCCGGAGGTGGAGCGCTACAAGCCGGGCCTGCCCGCCGCGCCGAGCGCGGATGCTGTGGAGCAGGCGGCCCGCATGCTGGTCGACGCCAAAAAGCCCCTGATCCTCATGGGCCGCATGTCGCGCAGCGAGGCCGACTGGCAGGCCCGCATCGAGTTGGCGGAATCGCTCGGCGCGCTCGTGCTCACCGACATGAAGACCGCCGCCGCCTTCCCGACCAGCCATCCGCTGCACGCGTTCGAGCCGCGCTTCCGGCCGTCGCCCGCAACCTCTGCCGCCATGAAGGAGGCCGACGTCGTGCTGTCGCTCGACTGGATGGATCTCAAGGGACAATTCGCCCAGACGCTCGGCAAGAACACGCCCGTGACCTCGAAGGTCATTCACTGTTCGCTCGACGAATATCTGCACAACGGCTGGAGCATGGATTATTTCGGCCTGCCGCCGGTCGATCTGAAGATTCTGGCCTCGCCCGACGAACTCGTGCGTCCGCTCACCGAAGCGGTTCGCCGGCTGCGCAAGACGAGCGATAAGGCCGCGCCGAAATTCCCGGTGCGCGACGTCCCGGCCCTGCCGGCGCCGCGCCAGGAGGGCATGATGGGCCTGAAGGATCTCGCGCTCGTCGTGCGTGAGTTCACCCAGTCGCGCACCGTCACCATGGCGGGTTTCTCGCTCGGCTGGCCGTCCGACACGGTCGACTTCAAGCATCCGCTCGATTACGTCGGCTTCGACGGCGGCGGCGGCGTCGGCTCGGGTCCCGCCAACGCCATCGGCACCGCGCTGGCGCTGAAGGATTCAGGCCGCCTCGCCATGACGGTGGTGGGCGACGGCGATTTCGCCATGGGGGGCAACGCGCTCTGGACGGCCGCGCATCTGCAGATTCCCGTGCTGATCGTCATCGCCAACAACCGCGTCTATTACAACGACGTCGCGCATCAGGAACGCATGGCGGTGGTGCGCGGCAGGCCGGTCGAGAACAAGTTCGTCGGCCAGCAGATGAACGACCCGCCGGTCGATCTCGTGGGTCTTGCGCGCGCCCAGGGCGTCGAAGGCGAAGGCCCGCTCGAAACGGCGGCCGAACTCGCCGCGGCGTTGCTGCGCGGAGAGAAGATCGTGCGGGAGGGACGCCCCTACGTCATCGATGCGCGCGTCGACGTCGGCGCGCCCGGCGACGGCAATCGCGGCCACACGGCGGGCCGTCGCGACTGATGCGGTCGCCGCGCGGGTGACATCCCGCGCGTCCCGCTTTCTGAGGGCGGGTTAAGGAAGCGTCCCGAGATCCGACGCCGTCTGCGCGGGTTGGGTCAAGGAGCGTTGCAGCGCTTCTTCCAGATGCGAACGCGCCGTATCGGCGTCGCCGTTGGCGAGCGCCGACAGCGCGAGGCGAATGCCGGCTTCGAGAATGTCGCGCTGTTTCTGCAGGCTGGCCGGCTCATCGACCGGCTCGGGCGTCGGCGCGCCCAGAACCTCTTCGGCGAATTGTTCGACGAAACCCTTCTCGCTCATTCTCTGGCTCCCCTCGCGGGCCGCACGTGCGGCGCCGCCCGCCCGCACAACACGCCGGACGCCGGAAAGCTCCCGCGTAAAAACTCACGGGTCCCGGCGATAGCTCGGCTTGACCATGCCGGCGTGCGGCGGCCGCTTTCCCGCTTCCGATTGCAGCGTCGGCGGCTGCAGGGTCGCGCAATGCGGGCAGGCCACCATGGCGTGCTCCTCCTGCGCCTCCCGCGCCGCCGGAAACGTCTTGCCGCAGTCGCCGCATATAAGCGTGACGGTGTCGGTGGCGTTCATCTGTCGTCTCCGGTCGGTGGGTTCATTCCCGCGTCAGCGCGGAACCCGCCCCATGGTTCCCGGCGCAGAAGCAACATTCGCCGTTGACAGGCCGGCGCGACGCGAAATATGTAACGTTATAACATAGTATGTGCATGAGGCTCCCATGGTCCCCCGTCGCAAGCGTCTGTTCGGCAGCACGTTTCTCCTGTCCCTGCCGGTCGCGTCCCTCCCGGCGCTTGCCCAGACGACGGAACTTCCCGAGATCGTCGTGACCTCGCCGTCGCCGATCTTCACCCGCGCGCCCCAAAATGGCGCGGGCGTTCCGGGCGCGCCGCCCGCCGGCGCACTTCAGGTGGCGACCGACACGTTCGCCCCCGTCACGATCGTGTCGCGCGACGAGATCGAGCGCGACGCGCCGCGCACGCTCGGGGACGCCCTCGCGGACAAGCCCGGCATCGCGGGTTCGTCGTTCACGGCAGGCGCCAACCGGCCGATCATCCGCGGTCTCGACAATGTCCGCGTGCGCATCCAGGAAAACGGCGTCGGCTCGCAGGATGTCTCGGAGCTCGGCGAAGATCACGGCGTGCCGATCGATCCGCTGGCCGCCGACCAGATCGAGGTGATCCGCGGCCCGGCGACATTGCGCTATGGCTCGCAGGCCATCGGGGGCGTGGTCAGCGCCACCAACAATCGCATTCCGACCTTCATTCCGGTGAACGGCTATCTGGGGCGGATCACCGGCAGCCTCGGGTCGGTCGACAGCGCGCGCGACGCCGCCGCCTCGATCGACGCGGGCGCCGGGCAGGTCGCCGTTCACGCGGATGGCTTCGTGCGCCGCGCCGGCGATTACGACACGCCGCGGGGCCGGCAGGCCAACACGGCCGTCGCCGCGCAGGGAGGCTCGATTGGCGCCTCCTATCTTTTCGATCGTGGGTTCTTCGGCGTGTCGCTGACGCATTACGAAGCCATCTATGGCATTCCCGGCGCCGAGGCGGCGGCCAGCCGCACGCGCATCGACATGGCGCAGAACAAGGCGCAGGCGCGCGGCGAATACAGGCCGGAAAGCGGGCCCTTCGAGGCCGTCCGCCTCTGGCTCGGCGCGACCGACTACAAGCACGACGAACGCAGCGTCGAGAACGGCGTCGACGGCGTCGGCGCCACTTTCAAGAACCGCGAGATCGAAGGCCGTCTCGAAGCGCAGCATGCGCCGCTGGCGACCGGCTTCGGGACGTTGCGCGGCGCGGTGGGCGTCCAGTTTGGCGCTCGCAATCTCAGCACGGCCGGGGAGGCCGGCGGGCTGATCGCCCCGGCCCGCACCCGCACCGCCGCCACCTATCTGTTCGAGGAGCTCGAGCTTTCCCCGACCTTGCGTTTTCAGGCCGCCGGCCGCATCGAACATGCGGCTGTGTCGGGAACCGCGACGGATTTTCCGGCGGACTTCCTGCCCGGCCCCGTGGCGCCGGTCGAGAGCGCGTCGCGCCGCGCCTTCACGCCGGGCAGCGTCAGTTTCGGCGTGCTGAAGACGCTTCCCATGCAGGTCGTCGCCAGCCTCAATGCGCAATATGTCGAGCGCGCGCCTTCCGCCCCCGAACTGTTCTCGCGCGGACCCCACGACGCCACCGCGACCTTCGAAATCGGAGATCCGAATCTCAGGAAGGAAATCGCCCGCACGGTGGAATTCGCGCTCCGCCGAAAGGAGGGGCCGCTGCGCTTCGACGCGTCGCTCTACGCCACGCGCTACACCGGCTTCATCTACAAGCGGCTCACGGGCGTCCTGTGCGGCGACGACTTTTCCACCTGCGGAGCCGATCCCGAATTGCAGCAGATCGTCTATTCGCAGCAAAATGCGAAATTCCACGGTCTCGACCTT
This sequence comes from Beijerinckiaceae bacterium, assembly GCA_019747375.1. Classification (GTDB taxonomy): domain Bacteria; phylum Pseudomonadota; class Alphaproteobacteria; order Rhizobiales; family Beijerinckiaceae; genus Terripilifer. The sequence goes on from JAIEQX010000285.1 coordinate 21,245, forward strand.
GCGGTTCAGTACGACGCTTTCGCGCTGGGCGACGGCATGTTCGGCGTCGACGGGCGTTATGATTTCGTCCGCGCCCGCTTCGACGACGGAACCAACGTTCCGCGCATTCCGCCGCATCGCCTCGGCGCCGGAGTCTTCTGGCGCAATCAGGCGTGGTTCGCCCGCCTGGGTCTCCTGCATGCTTTCGCGCATGACAAGACCGCCCCGCTCGAAACACGCACGCCGGGCTACAATCTGCTGAAGGCGGAGCTGAGCTACACGCACAAGCTCGCCAAAGGCGCGGGCGCGCAATCCGTCACCATGAGCCTCGTGGGCGACAACCTGCTCAACGCCGAGGTGCGCCACTCGACCTCGTTCAAGAAGGACGAAGTGCTGATGCCCGGCCGCACCGTCCGGGCCGCCATGACGGTGAGGTTCTGAGACGGATCGTCGAAAATCCGGCCGATTGGCAAGCCGGGTTCGTAACTGTATAACATATGCATCTCATCTCCTTCGCACCCCGGGCTCCACGTGCCGACAGCGCTCGATCATTCCGGCCACCATCACGGCCCAGGCCATGAGCATGCCCACGCCCATGCTCCGCACGCCCGGCCTGCGGTCCGGCTGCGGCCGTCCTGGATGCGCCATTCGCTGGCGCGACGGCTGATGATCGTCGCCGGCCTCCTGGTTCCGCTCTGGCTCGCCGTCCTGTGGGCGCTCGGATGACCGGCTCCGCGCACCATCGCGTCCACAGGTCAGGGGCCTCGATCCATTTCGAGGATCTGACGCTGGGCTACGACCGCCATCCGGCGGTCCATCATCTCAGCGGCTCGATCGAGGCCGGGAGCCTGCTCGCCATCGTGGGTCCCAACGGCGCTGGCAAGTCGACCCTGCTCAAGGGCATCGTCGGCGCCCTGACGCCGCTGCACGGCAGCGTCTCGATCCGGGATGGCGCCTCGCCGGTGGAGACGCGCGCGCGTCTGGCCTATCTGCCGCAGGTCAGCGCCATCGATCATACCTTTCCGATCTGCGTCTTCGATCTGGTGGCGACCGGCCTCTGGCGCCGGTCCGGGCTCTTCGGCGGCGTCGGCCGCAAGGATTGCGATGCGGTGGAGCAGGCGCTGGCGGCCGTCGGCCTCACCGGCTTCGAGCGCCGCGAAATCGGCAAGCTGTCGGGCGGGCAATTGCAGCGCGCGCTCTTCGCCCGCCTGCTGCTGCAGGACGCCGACATCATTTTGCTCGACGAACCGCTGACGGCGATCGACAGCAAGACCGCGGCCGACCTGCTTGATCTCGTGCGGCGCTGGCACAGCGAGCACCGCACCGTCGTGGCGGTGCTGCACGATATGGCGCTGGTGCGCGAAATCTTTCCGCAGACGCTCATGATGGCGCGCGAACTCGTCGCCTATGGCCGCACGTCCGACGTGCTGACGCCCGAAAACCTGCTGGCCGCGCGCCGCATGATCGAGGCTTTCGACGAATCCGCGCATGTCTGCGCGGTGGATGACGGCGCGCGGCCGCAGGCGGCCGACAGGAAGGCGTCATGACGGTCTATGACGCCCTGGTGGCGCCCTTCGTCGAATTCGAATTCATGCGCCGCGCGCTCGTCGGCTCGATCGCGCTGGCGCTCGGCGCCGGTCCTGTCGGCGTGTTCCTGATGCTGCGCCGCATGAGCCTGTTCGGCGACGCCATGGCGCACGCCATCCTGCCCGGGGCGGCGCTCGGCTATCTGGTGGGCGGACTGTCCCTCACCGCCATGACGGCCGGCGGCCTCGTGGCGGGCTTCATCGTGGTCATGCTGGCGGGCCTGGTGGCGCGCAACACGTCGGTGAAGGAAGACGCCTCGCTGGCGGCCTTCTATCTCGTGTCGCTGGCGCTCGGCGTCACCATCGTGTCGTTGAAGGGCTCGAATATCGATCTCCTGCATGTGCTGTTCGGCTCCGTGCTGGCGCTCGACGACGCAGCCCTGGTCCTGCTGGCCTCGATTTCCTCCCTCACGCTCGTGGTGCTGGCGCTGATCTACCGGCCGCTGGTGCTCGAATGCGTGGATCCGAGCTTCCTGCAATCCGTCAGCCGTTCGGGCGGGCCGGTCCATCTCGTCTTTCTGGCGCTGGTGGTGATGAACCTCGTGGGCGGGTTCAACGCGCTCGGCACGCTGCTGGCCGTCGGCATCATGATGCTGCCCGCAGTGGCGTCGCGCTTCTGGGCGAATGAACTCACCGGCATGATCTGCGCCGCGACCCTGATCGGCATCTTGTCGAGCGTCGCCGGGCTGATCGCCTCCTATCATCTCGGCCTGCCGTCCGGTCCCACCATCATTCTGGCGGCCGGCTTCGCCTATATGGCCTCGCTCGCCTTCGGGCCGAACGGCGGCCTCGTCCTGCGCCTCATCCCCCGTCGTCACCTCGAAGCCTGAAGGCTGCCGCCCTCATGAAAGGTTCGATCATGCTTCATCGTCGCAACGTTATAACAAAACTCGTCGTCCTGTCGCTCATGGCGGCCCTTCCGACACTCGCGCAGGCCGAGCCGCGCCTGCGCGTCGTCGCCACCCTGTCGATCGTCGGCGACATGGTCGCGCAGGTCGGCGGCGAGGATGTCGAGGTCTCCACCCTGGTGGGTCCGGAAGGCGACGCCCATGTCTTCCAGCCGTCCCCCGCCGACGCCCGCAAGATCGCCGATGCGAAGCTCGTTTTCGTCAACGGCCTCGGGCTCGAGGGCTGGATGGCGCGCCTGGTCAAGGCGTCGGGCGGCAAGGCGCCGTCCATCACTGTGTCGAAGGGCGTCAAGGCGATCCGCGAGAAGGAGCCGGCCGGCAAGCATGGCGGGCACGATCACGGCGCGCTCGACCCGCATGCCTGGCAGGACGTCGGCAACGCAAAGATCTACGTGGCCAACATCCGCGACGCGCTCGTGCAGGCCGATCCGGAAGGCCGTGCGCGCTACGAGCGAAACGCCGGCGCCTATCTGGAGAAGCTCGACGCCCTCGACGCCGAAGTGCGCGACACGCTGAAAAAGATTCCGGCCGCCAACCGCCGCATCATCACCACGCATGACGCGTTCGGCTATTACAGCCGGGCCTATGGCATGACCTTCATCGCCCCGCAGGGCGTTTCCACCGAGGCCGAGGCCTCGTCGCGCGACGTCGCCCGCATCATCCGGCAGATCAAGGCCGAGAAGGTCCCGGCGGTGTTTCTCGAAAACATCTCGGACGCCCGCCTGATCACCCAGATCGCCCGCGAAACGCAGACCAGGATCGGCGAGAAGGTCTATTCCGACTCTCTTTCGGCCGCCGGCGGACCGGCCGCCACCTATATCGACATGATCCGCCACAACACGCGCGCCTTCGCGACGGCGCTCGGCGGCTGATCAGCGCCGGCGGGCAGGTCTCTGGGCAGGTCTCTGGGCAGCTCTCTGGCCAGGTCGCCGGGCGGAAGAGGCCGCGGGCGGCGGCTCCGGGGTCCTGTCGATGACCAGTTCGAACATGTCGGGGGAGAAGCACGGCTCCTCCTCGCCCACGTGATCGTGCTGGTACGTCTGGTTCTGCAACTCCAGGAAGCGCAGCCCCTCGCCATGCGCGGGCGTCTCCACCACCTCCCGGACCGTGTAGACCCGGCCCTCGACGGGCAGGCTCAGCTCGCTGAGGAAATACGGAAGATCGACGTCAAGTCGTTGAATCGTCTGGAGGCAACGCACCTTGTCGCCTTTCAGGAACCGGATCCGAGCCATGGTTCTCCACGATCCTGAATCTTAACAACAGGTTGACTCCGGGCCCCGCCGGATGGCACGAATCACCCGCCACAAGGCTTGGCCACAGTCAATCCGAAAACAAGCGCCTTGAAGTTTTATGCCCAAGGTGCCGGATTCTGGCCGCACTGCGCGTCTAAGCCGTTCCTGGCGACGAGCGCAGCCCAGCCACTGGAGAGTAGACGCGTTGAAGATTTTGAAACGACAGACCGCAGAAAACGTTCGATCCGTGTCCGAAGAACCCGCCCGGGTCCGGCATGAATTGAAAAAATCCAAGACCGGCAATCAATTCGCCGGTTTCGCGGTCCGCTCGCTCCTGGTCAGCGGCCTCATGGCTTCGGGCTCCATGGCGGCCCTGTCCTCCTTCGGGCCGGCCGCCGACGCGCCCCGGCCCGTGCGCGCTTCGCTGGCCCCGGTTTTCGTTCAGGCCCCCGGCCAGTCCGGCAAGGCGCAGAACGTCGCGCCGGCCAGGATCGCGAGTGACGCCGCCGCCAGGGCGGATGTAGCCAAGGCGGAACTGGCCAAGGCGGAAGTGGCCAAGGTGGAGCTGGCCAAGGCGGAGGCCGCCAAGGTCGAGGCGTCAAGGCTCGACGCCGCAAGGTCCGCCGACATCAGGCTCGCGGCCCTGAAGGCCACGGACGCCCATCTCGCCGCCGAGACGCTGAAGAACGAAAGCCAGAAGACCGAGCAGGCGCGCGTCGCGCTCGCCGCCCGACTGGTCGATTTCGCCCGCGAGGCCGCGCTGGCCCGCCAGGAACTGGCGGAAAGCGCCGTCACCGTGATGGCCGCCACCGCGCCAGCGTCCGGCAAGGGCGTCACCGGCGCGCCGGACTACGGTTTCTCGAAACTCTTCGACAGCATCATCACCGCCAAGCCCGATGAACTCGGCCTGTCGCAGGACATCATGAAATTCGGCCCGATGCGCGTGCGTCAGGATCTCGTCGGCACGATCGTGCGCGCCGCCAAGGTCACGGGCTCCGATCCCGTTCTGCTGATGGCCATCGCCGACAAGGAATCGAGCTTCTCGACATCGGTCGGCGCCTCGACGTCTTCGGCCGTCGGCCTGTTCCAGTTCGTCGAAGGCACCTGGCTCACCGTCGTGCGCCAGTTCGGCGCGCGTCATGGCCTCGCGAAAGAAGCCGCGCTCCTCGACGGATCGGAAGAGCTCTCCGGCAAGGATCGCGCCCGCATCCTCGAAATGCGCAAGGACCCGTATCTCTCGGCGCTGCTGGCGTCGGAAATGCTCAAGCGAGACACCAACGACATCGCCGCGAAGCTCGGCCGCGACCTGACGCCGGAAGAAATCTATCTCGCGCATTTCTTCGGGCCGTATGACGCCTACAAGTTCCTCGACAAGGTCGATACGGAGCCCAAGCTCGTCGCCGCCAAGCTGCTGCCGCGTCCCGCCCGCGCCAACCGGCCGATCTTCTATGCGCGCAGCGGACGCAAGTCGAAGGGACTGTCCGTCGGCGAGGTGCACAAGAAGATCGAGACCGCCATGGGCCTGCGTCTGGATCGCTATCGCGACGTCACCAATTCCATCTCCAACGTCACCGCCTACGCGCCGACGGCGGCGCGCTGATCATCGCGCGGTAGACGGCGCCTCTCCGGCGGCCGTCTGCGGCTGCTTGTAGAGCGGGATGACGCGCACGTTGCGGTCGTCGCGGGGACGGGTCTGGCCCGGCTCGATGGCCGGCGCCGACACGCTCGCGGGTTTGACCGCCGGACTTGCCTGGGCCGGCGCGGCGCGGTCGTCCGGTCGCGCGGAGCGGTCGGTCAGCGGCGGACCGGCGACATTTTCCTGAACGGCCTGCGGCTTCGTGGCGACCTGCTTGACGGTCTTGTTGCGCGGCTTCGCCTTCGGCTTCTTCACGCGCTGAATGTCACGAACGACATGCTGCGGATCGATGACGAGTCGCTGGCGCGCCCGCGACTCGCCTTCATATTCGTAGACGAGACGCTGATCGTCTTCGACGCGGCGCAGCCGACGCACATTGCCTTCGTAAGGCGCGATGGACGCTCGTCCCTCCAGCGGTTCGAGCGTGCCGGGCCGCACGTAGACGATGCGGTCTCCGGGCCTGATCTCTTCATATTGCGCCATGGCGGCGCCGCTCGATGCAAGCGAAGCGCCGAGCGCCGCAAGGGCCAACAGGCCGGTGTGCAGCAAAGCTTTCGTCGCCGTCCGTTGATGCGCCATGCCTGAGAAATCCCCACTGTAGAATTGCTCCAGACAACGCGTCAGCCACCGCCATGGTTGCGCCCGTCGCGCTTGTCTGGACGCGGGGCGTGCGTGCTCCTATCGTGGCGCCTCACGTCGGGAGGGTTTGGATGAAAGTCGTCTGCTACGATCCGTTTTCGCGCCGGGACGATCTCGGCCCCGCCATTGCGGCCTTTCCGTCCATCGACTTCGTCCGCCCCTCCAGCCTCGCAGAACTCGCCGCAAGCCTCGCGGATGCGGAAGCGCTGGTGATCGGCAATCGCGCCTATGATGAAGAGGCGGCGCGCACGATCCGCCAGAATGGCGCGTCGCTGCGCTGGATCCAGTTCACAACGTCGGGCATCGACAAGGCCACGACCTTCGGCCTGCCGCGCGGCGTCGTCGTCACCAATGCGGCGGGCCTGCGCGCCTTTTCGGTCGCCGAACACGCGCTCGCCCTCATGCTGGCGCTCGTGCGCAATCTGCGCGCCACCGATCAGGGTCAGCGTGACAATGTCTGGTGTCGCGACGTCGTCACGCCCCGCATGGACAATCTCGCGGGCAAGCATCTCGTGGTCATCGGCGTCGGCTCCATCGGGCAGGAGATCGCCCGCAAGGCGAAGGCTTTCGACATGGTCGTGACGGGCGTCAGCCGCTCGACGCAGCCGCTCGAACATTTCGACGTCGTGCGCCCGCGCGAGCAATTGCGCGAGGCGGTCGCCGCCGCCGACATGCTCGTCATGGCGGCCACCTATGAGGCGCAGACGCATGAAATGCTGAACCGCGCGCTGATCGACGCCATGAAGCCCACGGCCTATTTCATCAACATCGGTCGCGGCCAGCTCGTCGAAGAGCCCGCGCTGGTCGACGCCCTGCGCGAGAACCGCATCGCCGGCGCCGGCCTCGACGTCACAATGGTGGAGCCGCTGCCCGCCCAGCATCCGCTCTACAATCTTGGCAATGTCATCGTGACGCCCCATATCGCGGGCGCCGGATCCACCGGCACGGGCGCGGGCATGAGCAAGATTCTGGCGGATAATCTGGCGCTCTGGCTGAAAGGCGAGAAGCTGCAGAAGATCGTCATCGAGAAGACCGAATGACCGAAGACGCCGCCACGCCGCCGCCGCATCTCGAACGCCAGCTTGCTTCTCCGGCCTACCGCCTCGCCGCGCTCGATCAGGACTTCCTGCTCGCCGATGCGCAGCGCGGTCTGCGTTTCATGCTCGAATACGAGAAAGCCGAACAGGCCCTGCGCGCCTGGGGCGTGCGCTCCACCGTGGTGGTCTTCGGCAGCGCCCGCACGCGCGAGGACGGGCCGGGGCGCCAGGCGCATTGGTACGCGCAGGCGCGCGCCTTTGCGCATCTCTGCTCGCGCGAGGGCGGCGCGCTCGACCACAATGGCGGGCAGCGCGACAATGTCATCGCGACCGGCGGCGGGCCGGGAATCATGGAGGCGGCCAACCGCGGCGCGAGCGAGGCGGGCGCGCCCAGCATCGGCTTCAACATCACGCTGCCGCACGAGCAATGGCCCAACCGCTACACCACCCCGGAACTGACCTTCCGGTTCCATTATTTCGCGATGCGCAAGATGCATCTGGCGATGCGCGCCAAGGCGCTCGTGGTGTTTCCCGGCGGCTTCGGCACATTCGACGAATTGTTCGAGATCCTGACGCTGCGCCAGACTGGCAAGGCGCCCGACATGCCCGTCATCCTGTTTGACGAGGCCTACTGGCGCTCCTGCATCCGCTTCGAGGGGCTGGTGGAGGCCGGCATGATCAGCCAGCGCGATCTCGATCTCTTCTGCTTCGCCGAAACGGCCGAGCAGACCTGGGCGGCGCTGCTGGCGCGCGGCGTGACCAAACCGATCGAGCCCAAGATCACGTGACGTCAGTCACGCCCACCCAAACGGACGCAGACCCGCCATGCTGGACGCCGCCACCGCCGCCTTCAAGGAAATCCTGACGCCGCCCTTCCGGCGCGTGCTCTACAAGATCCTGGCGCTCACGCTGGGGCTTCTGGCGCTGGTCTGGCTCGGCCTCGACAAGGTCATCGAATCCTATATCGCCGTGCCCTATCCGTGGCTCGCCACCACCCTGTCGATCCTCACCGGGCTCGGCCTGTTCCTCGGCCTCGCCTTTCTGGTCGCGCCCGTGTCGATGCTGGTCGCGGGCTTCTTCGTCGACGAACTGGCCGAGCGCGTCGAGCGCGACACCACGGGGTCCACGGGCCGGGCGCTGCCGGCCGGGCAGGCGGTCTGGCTCGCGACCAAATTCGCCCTCGTGTCCGTGCTGGTGAACCTGTTCGCCCTGATGGTGCTGCTGCTGCCGGGCGTCAACATCATCGCGTTCTTCGTCGCCAACGCCTATCTGTTCGGCCGCGAATATTTCGAGCTCGCAGCCCTGCGCTACCGCCCCATCGAGGAGGTGCGCGAGATGCGCCGGCGCCACCGCTTCTATATTTTCCTGTGCGGTTTCTTCATGGCGGCCTTTGTGGCCGTGCCCATCGTCAACCTGCTGACGCCGCTGTTCGGCACGGCCTTCATGGTGCGCATCCACCAGAAACTGTCGCGCGACGAAGAGCGCCTGATCGGTCAGGCCGGGCGCTGACGCTCGAACTGCCCGGACTTGCGGAAGCGGTAGAGATAGGACGGCACGATCGATTCGATCGCCTCGGGCTCGATCTTCAGGCCCGCCAGCGTGCGGCCCTGCTGGATCGCCTCGGGCGACACCACATTGTCGCGTTTCAGCATCCGCACCTGGTCGCGCGTCGTCAGCAGCATCGAGGGATAGAGGCCGAGCGACAGCGTCGAGGCGATCTCTGTGGCGAGCGCCATGTAATGCGCCGCCCCGAACGGCACGGGGATCATCACGCGCTTGCGCCCGATGGTGGCGCAGACATAGTCCATCAGCTCCCGAAACGTCTTCACCTCCGGCCCGCCGAGTTCGTAGATCGCGCCGGGCGTGGTCTCGCCCGCGAGCGCCTTGGCGACCGCCTCCGCGACATCGCCCACGAACACCGGCTGAAACCGCGTCTCGCCGCCGCCGATCAGCGGCAGGGCCGGGGACATGCGGGCCAGAGCCGCGAAGCGGTTGAAGAAGTCATCCTCGGGGCCGAACACCAGCGAGGGCCGCAGCACATTGGCGCCGGGAAAGAACTCGAAGGCCGCAGCCTCGCCCGCCGCCTTGCTGCGGGCATAGTCCGAATCGGATTTCGGATCGGCCCCCAGGGCCGACATCTGCACCAGCATGCGCACGCCCGCGTCGCGCGCCGCGCGCGCCACCGCCCGGGCCCCGAAACCCTGCACGGCGTCGAAGCGCTGCTGGCCGCTCTCGGTCAGAATGCCCACGAGGTTGACCACCGCGTCCGAGCCCTTCAGCGCGGCCGCCACGGAGGCGGGGTACCGCAGGTTCGCCTGCACGGCGTGGATCTGGCCGACGCGGCCGATGGGTTGCAGATGGCCCGCCAGATAGGGGCGGCGCGAGGCGACGCGGATGCGCCAGCCCTGCCGGGCCAGCGCCCGCACGACATGGCGGCCGACAAAGCCGGTTCCGCCGAAGATCGTCACCAGTCGGGTGGATGTGTCGTTGACCTCGACCATGGAATCCTCGCGTGCCGGCCTGTGCTTGTGGCTCGCTCCATAGTCGACGGGCGCCTGTCTGTACAGAGCGCCGTTTGAAGCAGCCTATTTGCGCCGCGCGCGGACCGGAATCGGGATCGGCTGCAGGCGGCCGCCATGGTCGTCGTCGTCGCGGTCGTCGGGCGACAGGCTCATCAGCGCGGTGCCGCAGACGGCGCTCCCGAACGTCACGGCGAAACCCGCGAACAGCAGCGCAAGCGCCGGCAGCGGCGAGTCGCTGCGCGCCAGCAGCGAGCCGAGGCCCGCCACGTCCCAATAGACCAGGAAGGCGGCGAACAGCACGCCCAGGGCCGCGCCCGCGGCGGCGTTCCAGGCGAGAAGGCGAATCACGTGACGCTCAGACCGCTTGATCATGGAACGAACCTCGTTTCGACCTGTCCCGGGCCAAAACCCATGACGGTTTTGGGAGGGGGATCCGGCGTCAGGACCGAACGCATGGCCGCCGAAACCGTTTCGTGAAAAATCATTCTATCCCGAACACCACCGGAAAACTGTGTCGGGAATCCGGCTGCCCTGGGCATAATGACGATATGGGAACCAGAAGGTTGATGTGACAGGTCGGGCAGGGTCACGAAAAGGTCGCATCGGCGCGCCGCAGGCGTTGACAACGGGCCGTCCCGACCCGTAAGACACCGCCCGTGCCCAGGTGGTGGAATTGGTAGACGCGCTGGCTTCAGGTGCCAGTGTCCGAAAGGACGTGGAGGTTCGAGTCCTCTCCTGGGCACCAGCCATTTTTTAAGCTCCTGTCTTTCTTGGAGTTTCGACGTCCGCGCCCCCACCAGATCCTTGGTGAGGGCATTTTTCGTTCCGGTTGTGATCCAGCAGCAGCTTCTCGGAAGCCTGCCGCGCAAGCCTTTGTTGATCGGCCGAGCGCGTGTAATGCGTCGCCATCTTCGCGGTCGACCAGCCGAACAGCGCCATCAACTCGCGGTCTGACGCGCTGTTGTTCGCCGCTCGTGTCGCGCCGGCCTTCCGAAGTCCATGAGCCGATCCCGGGCACTTCGCGGCCGTGCATGCCTTCCGAAACCAGGTGCCGAAGCTTTCCTTGACGAAAGGCGTGCCGCGCTCGGTGGCTAGATAGGTGAGCGTTCCTGTCTTTGTGGCGGCGATCGAGGCGGCCAGGGGCGCAAGGATCGGAAGCACCAGTTGCTCGCGAGTCTTCTCGGCGCGGATCGTGATCACGCCTTCGCGCACATGCTGCCGGCCGACGCGGACTGCGTCGCCGCGGCGAAGGCCGGTGTAGAGCAGGATGTCGAGCGCGAGACGTTCGCGCGTGCCGACTGGCCAGCGTGCTTCGAAGCGCTCCACCTCTTCCTCTGTCCAAGTGTGAAAGCCGGTGTCGTCGTTCGCGCCTTTCAGGAGTGACACGCCTTTTGTCGGATCGACAGAAACGAGCTTGCCGTCGCCTGCCGCCCATCCGAAGAAGCCGCGCATTGCTTTCAGGAAATTGTTTGCCGAATGCGGCGTGGCGGCGCGACGTTCGCGTCCTGCCATGATCGCATCGCGGTGCAGATCGGTCAGGGGGGCGGCGCCAGCGGCCTGTATGACCGCACGATAGATGTTCTCGCGCTGGCGCCGAGTTGCGACCGCCAGGCCCGCCCACGCTGAACTGGCGCGATAGCGCTCGATCGCCCAGGCGAGGGTCTGTGGTTTGATTTTTGGAGCAGCCGATTGAACCGGCGAGCCTTCCAGTGCAGCCCGGTATTCGCGCCAGAATTCCGGCGAGTTGTAGGGCGCGCGGAGGCGGATGCGGTGGCCATGCTCGCGCCGCACGTACCAAACCTGCGCGCCGTGGCGCGTGGTCTCATGGTGGAGATAAGGCGGGCGAGGGCGCGGCATCAGAGGGCCCACTTGCGTTTGGGTTCGGTCGTCGCTGGCGTGACAGGCTGCTCGCCGGCATTGGTTTCGATCGCCACGCCATCGGGGCGCGTGATCACCCGCGTGACCGTCAGGCCGGCGGCGATCACCGCGCGGATCGTGCGGGCGACATCAGTCTGGGAAACGGTCGCTGCGCGGCGCGCCATAGGTCAGCCCTCATGCTCTTCGGATTTCGCGTCGAAGTATGCGCGGACGCGGCGATTGATCTGGGCGACAGGGATCAGCGCATAGGATGCGGCGTCCGGAAATTTCTCGCGAAGCTTGTCCGAATCGAATGCGTCGAGAGCCCAGCTTTCGGAAGGCTCTCCGGTGGGAAACACCAACCAC
>JAIEQX010000384.1 GCA_019747375.1 Beijerinckiaceae bacterium
CGCCGAGCAAACGGCCCGGGTCGCGAATCAGACCCGCATGATCGCAGCCGCTGGCCGCACAAAGAAGCGTCCTGGCTTCAAAGCCGGGCGATTCGATCCCGGCTTCGGCCAGCTGGCCAGTCAATCGCCGCAAGGCCGAGGCGCGCGTGTCGCCCGGCGCTGCGGCGTCGGGGGCGCGGTTCTTCACGCTTCCCCGGCTGGCTGTTGGGGCGTCGCCTTTGCGTCGCCCGACTGCGCGGCCCGGGTCAGAACGCGGGTCAGCCTGGCGGCGAAAGCCGATGCGTCGAGCGGCGCATCGCCATCCGCAATGCGGGCTTCGTCGTGGATCAGCCAGGTGGCGTCCTCAACCAGCGCCTGATCGCCGCCGGCCGTAAAGCGGTCCGCGAGGGCGGCGACCAGCGGATGCGTCGGATTGATCTCGAGCACGGGCCGCGAGATCAGGTCCATGCCGCCATGTTCCGCAAGGATCCGCTCGAGTCGGCGGTCGCGGCCATGTTCGGGCGCGACGAGACAGGCGGCGCTTGCGGCGAGACGGTCCGAAGCCCGCACGTCTTCGATCTTTTCCGACAGGGTCTGCTTCATGAAAGCGAGCAGCGTGGCGACAGCGGCCGTCGGGGGGGCTTCGGAGGCGGTTTCCTGACCCTCGACGACCGGCACCGACTTGATGTCGGCCGCCCCATGCGTGACAGACCTGAACGGCTTGCCATCGAAGCCGACGGCGGTTTCGACCCAGAAGGCGTCGACCGCATCCGATAGCAGCAGAACCTCGATCCCGCGCGCCCGGAATCCTTCCAGCTGCGGGCTGGCGGCGAGCCGCTTTTGATCTTCGCCGGTGATGTACCAGATGGCGGTCTGGTTGGGGCGGAGGTTCGCCACATAATCGGCAAGGGTGCGGACCGGCTCGGTCTGGGTCGAGGTGGAGAAGCGCGCGAGTTTGAACAATTGGTCGCGACGCTCGGGGTCCTCGTAAAGGCCTTCCTTCAACACGGCGCCAAAATTCTTCCAGATCTTCGCGAAGGCGTCTGGGTCCGTTTCAGCCAGTTTGGTCAGTTCCTGCAGGACCCGGTTGACGACGCCCTTCTTGATGGCCGCAAAGATCGGGCTGTCCTGAATCATCTCGCGCGAGACATTGAGCGGCAGGTCGCTCGAATCGACCACGAGGCGGACGAACCGGAGCCAGCCCGGCAGGATGTCGGCGTCCGCCGTGATCAGCACGCGACGGACATACAGTTTGCCGCGGCTCTTGCGCGCCGGTTCGAACAGGTCGAGCGGACGGGACCCCGGCACGAAGGCCAGAACGGTATATTCGTGGCGGCCTTCCGCCCGCCAGTGGATCGTCAGCGCCGGATCGTCGAACTGGCCGGCGAGGCCGCGGTAGAATTCGGCGTAGAGATCCGGCGTGATCTCGGATTTCGAACGCGCCCAAAGGGCTGCGCCTTCGGAAATGCGCCTTGTCTCACCGTCGGGCTTCTCACGTAAATCAACCGGAACCGCGACGGCGCCGGAATGTTCGCGGATGATCCGCTCGAGGCGGCCGGGCGCCGCATAGGGCTTGCCGGCTTCCGACAGGCGCAGGATGACGCGCGTGCCCCGCGCCGGCGCGCTGTCGTGCGGAATTTCCGCCGTCGTGAACGCGCCCTTGCCATCCGACGACCAGCGCCAGGCACGTGTCGAGCCGGCTTTTCGGGTTTCGACGTCCACCCGGTCGGCAACCATGAAAGCTGAATAAAATCCGATCCCGAACTGTCCGATCAGATCGCTGCCGGGCGCGGGGGCGGCATCGTCGCCCTTCGGCTCAGCGTCCGTCTGTGGCGTCAGCTTCTCCAGGAAAGCCCGGGTCCCGGAACTCGCGATGGTGCCCAGCGCGCCCACGAGTTCGTCGTGGTCCATGCCGACGCCGTTGTCGGCGACCGTGATGGTGTTGCCTTCGGGATCGACCGTCAATGTAATGGCGAATCCCTCTTCGCCCTGGAGCAGGTCGGCGTTGGACAATGCCTCGTAGCGAAGCTTCTCGCAGGCGTCGGCGGCGTTGGAAATCAGCTCGCGGACGAAAATATCGCGATCCGAGTAGATGGAATGCACCATGAGGTGCAGCAGGCGGGCGACATCGGCCTGAAAGGGGTGCGGCTGGGGGGCGCTTGCCCCGGCGCCGGCGGCGTTTTCTTGATCCACGAGTTGACCCTCATCCGAATGCGGTCGCGGGGCGACCGGCAGCTTGTCTGGCGGCACGAGATATCGCGGGGGCGGGTTCGAGTTTCAAGCGCCAACTGGAGGCGTGACGGCGCCGGGCGCAAAAAAAAGGACCGGCCGGAGAGGACTCCCGCGCGGTCCGTGTCGCTCGCTTCGACAGAAGTAAGGCCCGGCTCGCATCGGCCTCCCAGGGGGCTGGGGGGCTGACGAAATCCAGGAAGCCGGACGAACCGGGCCCCGAGGCAACGGTTTCAAACTCGTGCCGGATCGGGGCGTGGGTTGGTCCATATCGGGGCGAAATCGTGAAATCACCCGGCCGCCCCGGGAAGCGACGCTGCGCTGCTTGTGCGTCTCCGAAGTTCGCGAGATCATGCGGCGTCAGGAGGCTGTATGGACCAGACCGAACAGGGCGCAGGCCCGGATGATCAGACCCTTTCCTCGGGGGACGGGCGCGCCGCGAAACCCCGCCCTTCTCCTGAGCGCCACTTGCGCCTTTTAGCGTCGCCTGCCGAAAAGCCCGCCCCGCCCGCGCCGCCGCAGGTGACTTTCGACCGGCTTGAGCTCGGCCTGATCCTGGGGGTCTACGGGCGCAAGGTCGCGCAGGGCGAATGGCGCGACTACGCCATTGATTTCGGGCGACAGACGGCGGTCTTCTCGGTGTTCCGGCGAACCTCCGAGACCCCGCTTTACCGGATCGAGAAGGATCCGCGGCTTGCCCGCAAGCAGGGCGCCTATTCGGTGATCGCGGCGGGGGGACTCGTGCTGAAGCGCGGGCATGATCTCGCCCGCGTCCTGAGCGTTCTCGACAAGTCATTCCGGCTCGTGACCAGCTGACGCCGAAACGCAAAAGGCCCCGCCGGAGCGGGGCCTTCGCGTCTGTCACGCATGTCCGTCAATTCAGTCTTCGCGAGATCCTGTCAGCGCGAGGATGAACTGGAACATGTTGATGAAGTTCAGGTAGAGCGACAGCGCGCCCATCACCGAAGCCTTCGCGGCCATCGTCCGGTCACCCGAGACGACGTCGTATTCGCTCTTCAGGCGCTGCGTATCCCAGGCGGTGAGGCCTGCGAAGATCAGCACGCCGATCGACGAGATCGCAAAGCTCATCACGCTCGACTGCATGAAGATGTTGATCAGGCTCGCAATGATGAGGCCGATCAGGCCCATCACCAGAAACGAGCCCATGCCGGACAGGCTGCGCTTGGTGGTGTAGCCGTAAAGGCTCAGCGCCCCGAAGGCCGCGGTCGTGGCGAACAACGCCTGCACGATGCTGCCGGCCTTGTAGACGAAGCCGATGGAGCCCATCGACAGTCCCATGACGGCTGCAAACGCCCAGAAGGTCATCAGCAACGAGGAATAGCTCATCTTCTCGAATCGGAAGGAGAGCACGAACACGAAGGCGAGCGGCGCAAGCATCACCACCCAGCGGAGCGGCGATCCGTAAAGCGCCTGAACTACCGGGCTGCTACGTCCGAGCATGAAGATGCCGACGGCGACGAGCGCAGAGATCGCCAAGGCCAGCGTCATGTGGTTGTAGATGCCAAGCATATAAGAGCGCAGGCCCAGATCGTACTCGGCGGTGCCGGCCCGGGCTACGCCTGTCCCCCAGCGAAGGGAAGCGTTGCGGTCGAAGTCGGACATGGTTTCCTCTCAGTTCCCAATGAGCATCAGCTTCTGCCGACATCCGGGTCGAAGCTCTGCCCTGTGATAATATGTATCGCGCCCGCGTCACGTACAAGGGCCGTTCCACCGGGTCTGAACGGTTGGTTAGCCGAGGCCGCCGCGATTGGCGCCAGCATACACCGATTCAGTTGATTGTGAAAACTTCACAGCCTCACAAGTTCCGGAGATAGGACGCCGGTTTCTGTCCCAAAACGCGCCAGGTCCCGAGAAGGCCAAGGCCGACCGTCACCGTCAGGGCGATGGCGGCGGCGGCCGTCGCGGGTCCCCAGAGCCAGATGAAGGTCTCGAACTTCATGACGCGCGTCAGGATGAAATAGGCGGCGGCTCCGCCGGCCAGCATGCCGAACAGCGCGGTGGCGGCGCCCAGCAGCGCATATTCGATCACCAGCGCGGCCAGCAGGCGCCGCCGCGTCGCCCCAAGCGTTTTCAGCACCACGGCGTCGTAGATCCGGCTTCTCTGGCCTGCCGCCAGGGCGCCCGCGAGAACCAGGATCGACGCGCCAAGAGCCAGTCCGGACGCGCCCCGGATCGCGAAAGCCAGCTGACCCATGACGGTGTTGACGGCGTCCAGGGCATCCTTGACGCGCAGGCTTGTGATGGTGGGGAAGCGCGTCGCAAGTTCGCGCAGCAGATCCAGCTCGCGCTTCTCGCCGCCGCCTTCCGGGAAGGTGGCGGTGGCCAGGAATGTGTGGGGCGCTCCCGCAAATGTGTTGGGCGAGAAGACCAGGACGAAATTGATGCCCAGCGTCTGCCAGTTCACCGTGCGGGTGTTGGCGATTCGCGCCGTGAGGTTTCGGCCCGCGACATTGACGGTGATGGTGTCGCCGAGCTTCAGCCCGAGTCCTGTCGCGATCTCGGCTTCGAGGGAGACGAGCGGCGGGCCCGAATAGTCCGCAGGCCACCATTCGCCGCTGCGCAGGCTGGACCCGTCCGGAATGGTCGCGGAATAGCTGATGCCGCGATCGCCATCCAGAACCCATTGGGCGTTTTCGGCGGCCTGAACCTGACTGGCCGACTGGTCGTTGAGGCGGACCACGCGTCCGCGCATCATGGGCACACGCTCGATCTGCGCCTCCGGCGCTTTCTCGGCCAAAAAGGCGCTGAATTCCGGGACCTGCGAATTCTGGACGTCGAGGAAGAAGAAGCTCGGGGTGCGTCCCGGCAGACCGCGCGTCAGCTGGTCGCGAATATTGCCGTCGATCATCGTCAGGGCGACCAGAAGGGTCAGGCCGAGGCCCAGCGACAGGACCACGGCGGGCGTCAGGGCGCCGGGGCGGTGGATATTGCCGATCGCGAGCCGCCATTCGGTCCGTTTCGAACGGGGAGCTTTTCGGGCGATCTGCATGATCCCCAGCGCCACGGCGCGCAGGACCAGAAAGGCCACGGCGGTCGCCGCCATATAGATGATCGCCAGACGGCGGTCGGTGGCGAAATAGCCCACCGACACGACCAGCGCGACAGCCGCAACCGCGGTCATCGCCAGATAACGGGCGCGGGGCCATTCTGCGGACTGCTCCACAATGTCCCGGAACAGCGCCGAGACAGGCACGTCATGGGCGCGGCCGATCGGGCCGAGCGAGAAGGCGAGCGATGTGAGGAGACCGTAGAGAACGCCCGAAGCCGCCTGGGCGGGATAGATGGCGGGCGCGAACGGAAACGGGATGACGGCGCCGAACAGCGCCGAAATCGCGAAGGGCAGCGCGATCCCGACCGCCAGTCCGATGGCGATGCCCACAAGGGCGACGCAGAGAACCTGAACGAGCGTCGCGGCGAAGACGTATCCGCCCGTGGCGCCGACGGATTTGAGCGTCGCCAGGTCGGGACGCTTTCGCTCGACAAAGGCGTGAACGGCATTGGCGACGCCGACGCCCCCGACAATCAGGGCGGTCAGGCCGACCAGCGTCAGAAACTGCGTGAAGCGCGCCAGATTCCGCTCGAATTGCGGCGACACATTATCGCGCGTCCGGACCTGCCATCCGGCGTCCGGGAAGGCCTTGGCGGTCGCCTCCACGAAGGCGTCGAGGCCCTCGTCGCCGATCGGCATGCCGGGACGCGGCCCGTTCAAGGTGACGCGATTGTTCCAGCGCACCAGCGAGCCCGGCTGGTCGAGCCCGGTTGCTTCGAGGGCCTTCTGGGACAGGATGACGCGCGGACCAAAGCCGATTCCGCCTGCAAGTTTGTCGGGCTCGGAACGCAGGTCGGCGCGCAGAACGAAAGCCTGTTCGCCGATCATGACGCGATCGCCGAGCTTCAGGTCCAGGCGGGCGGCGAGCGCTGAATCGGCGATGATTCCATAGGCGCCCTCGCGTTCGGCCAAGGCGTCGGCGATGGGGAGCGCCGGTTCCGTCACGAGCGTTCCCTGAGACGGATAGGTGGCGGGGTCGACGGCCTTGACCTCGATGAGCGCGGATGAGCCGCCGTCGCGCCGCGCCATGGCGCGCAGGACGCCAATGGTCGCCACGGTCCCGCGCGAGGTGAAGAAGGCGTTTTCCTCTGGCGTCGGCTTGCGGTGAATGAGCGAGAACGACACGTCGCCGCCGAGAATCCGGCGCCCCTCGCGCGCCAGGCCGTCTGTCAGACCCTCCGACACCGAGCCGACGCCCACGATGGTGGCGACCCCCAGGGCGATGCAGGCGAGAAAGATCCGAAATCCCGCGAAGCCGCCGCGCAGGTCTCGCACCGCGAGACGAAGCATCAGCGGAATGCGGGAGCGTGCGGGAGAGCGGGCCGAACCGGAAACGACCGAATCAACGCTCATCGGGCGGCCTCCAGGGCCACATCCGCGCCGCGGACCTCGACCAGCCCTGAACGCAGCCTGATCTGCCGGTCGCAGCGCGCTGCCAGGCCCGGGTCATGGGTGACGAGGACGAGGGTCGCGCCGCGCTCGTTTTTCAGCGCGAAAATCAGGTCGACGATGCTGCGGCCGGTGGTCTCGTCGAGATTGCCCGTGGGCTCGTCGGCCACCAAAATCGCAGGATCGGTGGCGATGGCCCTCGCCAGCGCGACGCGCTGCTGTTCGCCGCCCGACAATTGGGACGGGTAATGACCGAGCCGGTCGCCAAGTCCGACAAGTCGCAATTCCGCCGAGGCGCGGTCGAAAGCGTCGCCCTTGCCGGCGAGTTCGAGCGGGATGGCGACGTTTTCGAGCGCCGTCATGGTGGGGATCAGGTGAAAGGACTGGAAGACGATCCCGATCCGCGCCCCGCGGAACTGCGCCAGCCTGTCTTCGTTAAGAAGGCCAAGGTCTTGGCCATCCACCACCACGGCGCCGGAGTCGGGGCGTTCAAGGCCCGCCATCGTCATCAGCAGCGTCGATTTGCCGGATCCCGACGGACCCACCAGACCGACGGCCTCGCCTTTCGGGATATCGAGTGAAATTCCCTTGAGGATGTGGACGCGGGCGGCTCCGCGCCCCAGACTCAGGTCTACGTTCCTCAAAGAAATGGCTGGCGCCGACATTCGATGATCCTTCTTAGATCCAGACGAAGCAAACCGTCTCCGCAAGACGGGCGCACGGTCGCATGGCTCACCCCGTCGAGGCGAGCAAACTCCGTTCCATATGGGAGCCGCGAGGCAATCTGTCAGATGTTCAAGTTCATAAAGCCGATCTCCAGCGCGTTCGTGATCGCCGCCCTTCTGGCGGTCGCGTGCCTTCCGTCCTCCGTTTCGTCGGTCGCCGCGCAACCGGCGCCCCCGTTGCAGGTCGTGGTTCTGGGCGACAGTCTGAGCGCCGGGTACCAGTTGCCGCAGGAGTCGGCGTTCCCGACCTTGCTCGAGCGGGCGCTCCGGGCCGATGGATTGAACGTCGACGTCGCCAATGCGGGGGTGTCGGGCGATACTGCGCGCAACGGCCTCGAACGGCTCGACTGGGCGGTTCCGGACGGGACGCATGCGGTCATCGTCGAGCTTGGCGCCAATGACATGCTGCGCGGCGCCGACCCTGAAGTGACAAAGGATTCGCTCGACAAGATCATCTCGCGCCTCAAGCTGCGCGGCGTCAAGGTGATGCTCGCCGGGATGGTGGCGTCTCCGTCCCTGGGTCGCGAATATGGCGACCGCTTCAATGCGATCTACCCGGATCTCGCCAGGAAGCACGACGTGCCGCTCTATCCGTTTTTTCTCGAGGGCGTCGCGGGCAACCGCACCCTCAACCTCGAGGACGGCATGCATCCGAACCGGCGTGGCGTCGAAATGATCGTCCGCTCGATCTTTCCGACCGTGCGAGAGTTTCTCAACGGCGTCGCGGGCTGAGCCAGCGTCGCGTCGGCTTCATGTGAATGATGTTGATGAGGCCAGGCGCGCACGTGATTCGAGTCAGGGCCGCACAGCGCCCTGCGGGAGAGAAAAATGCCCCGTCTGTTCACGGGTTTCGAGATTCCACCCGATCTCTCGTTCGAACTGTCGCTGATGCGCGGCGGCATTTCCGGCGCGCGCTGGATCGACGCGGAAAATTATCACGTCACCTTGCGCTTCATCGGCGATGTCGATCACGCGATGGCGCGCGACATTTCGTCGTCGCTCGACCTCATCCGCCGCGACAGATGCGAGATCCGGATTGACGGGCTTGCGAGTTTCGGCGGCGACAAGCCGCGCGCCATCGTGGCGCGGGTGCAGCCGACCGCGCCTCTCGTGGATCTGCAGGCCGAGCAGGAAAGGCTGATGCGCCGACTTGGCCTGCCGCCGGAGCCGCGCAAATTCACCCCCCATGTGACGCTGGCGCGGCTGCGCTCAACCGGCGCGCTGGAGGTCGCGGATTATCTCGGGATGCGCGGATTGTTTCATACGCGCACGTTCACGCCGCAGCGCTTCGTGCTTTATTCCGCCCGGGATTCGGTCGGCGGCGGGCCCTATGTGGTCGAGGCAGCCTATCAGCTCGGCTGAGACTCGCGCCAGCCGCCCCTGCGCGGCCCGGCGGCCCCGCGACCCGCGATAAGCCAATAGATCGTGCCGGCGACGACGCCTGTGAGAAACAGGATCAGGGCGATGTGGCTCTCGCCGGCCGTGATGCTGGCGCTGCGCTCGTTCATCTTGCCGGCGCGCACGATCCACGGCATGGCGGCGGCCAGCACGCCGGTGGCTCCCGCATAGAAGAGATAGGCCTGCGCTTTGCCCACAGCCCCGACCAGCGCCACGATGGTGATCGGCAGGACGCAGATCAGCATGACGATGGTCCAGACCAGGTGAAACATGGCCGCAAGGGTTTCGTCAGGCGCATCGGCGCTTAGGATCGCGGCGAAAATATCCATCCAGTGTTCGGGAGACATTCCGCCCGCGGCGGCGCGGACAAACGGGTCGAACAGGGTGGCGAGCGGCAGGAACACGAGGGCGGCCGCGCTGGCGCAAGCGAGGCCGAAAAGCGTGATTAAGGCGCGAGCGAACATGGGCCGTGTCTCGTGGAGATGAACCTGTCCAGCGCGACGAGGCGGGCGTCAGGGTTCGAGCACGGAGTCCCAATAGAGATAATCGACCCAGCTGTCATGCAGATAGTTGGGCGGAAACAGGCGGCCGTTCTGGTGCAGATCGTTGACGGTCGGCTGAAACGGCATTCGGGCGGGCCACATGTGAACATCCGCCGGCAACCGGTCGCTCTTGCGCAGATTGCAGGTCGAACAGGCCGCCACGACATTTTCCCAGGTGGTCATGCCGCCTTTCGAACGCGGGATCACGTGGTCGAAGGTCAGGTCCTCGTGGGTGGAGCAATATTGGCAGGTGAAGCGATCGCGCAGGAAGACGTTGAACCGCGTAAAGGCCGGCTGGCGCGAGGGGCGCACGTAGGTCTTGAGCGATACGACGGAGGGAAGGCGCATCTCGAAATTCGGGCTGCGCACCGTCTTGTCATATTGCGACACGATGTTCACGCGATCCAGGACGACAGCCTTGATGGCGTCCTGCCAGGACCAGAGCGAGAGGGGGTAATAGCTCAGCGGCCTGAAATCCGCATTGAGCACGAGCGCCGGACAGGAGTCCGGGGACACCGTAGGCTGGAAGTGAACCGTCAAACCGGACACCTCTCGCAGGGTTGGCCCGGAAATTCCGGGCGGGATCTAACCTAGCGCAGAGAGTGTAGCGTCGGAATGACAGGCTTGTGAAGGCTTGAAAAGCGTTCGCGCCGCGAACAAGCGTCGCAGCGCCGTCGGGGCGTCGCCCCGGAGCCGCGGATGAGCCTCAACGCGTAGGAACGGGCGTGCCGCTGCGGTAATCGTAAAAACCGCGCTGGGTCTTCCGGCCGAGCCAGCCCGCCTCGACATATTTCACCAGCAGCGGGCAGGGGCGGTATTTCGAATCCGCCAGCCCTTCGTGCAGGACCTGCATGACTGACAGGCAGGTGTCGAGGCCGATGAAATCGGCCAGCTGCAGCGGGCCCATCGGATGGTTCGCGCCCAGCCGCATGGCGGTGTCGATCGCGTCGACCGATCCGACGCCCTCGTAGAGCGTGTAGATCGCCTCGTTGATCATCGGCAACAGGATGCGGTTGACGATGAAGGCCGGGAAATCTTCCGAAACCGTCGCGGTCTTGCCGAGCCGGAGGATCAGGCCGCGGGCCGTCTCGAAGGTCGAATCCTCGGTCGCGATGCCGCGAATCAGCTCGACCAGCTGCATGCGCGGCACCGGGTTCATGAAATGAATGCCGATGAAGCGCTCCGGACGATCGGTCACGGAGGCCAGACGCGTGATCGAGATCGACGACGTGTTGGAGGCGACCAGAGCTTCCGGCTTCAGTGCCTGGCACAGGCGCGTGAAAATCTTGCGCTTCACCTCCTCGTTCTCGGAGGCGGCCTCGATCACGATGTCGCAATCCGCGAAGGCTTCATAGGCGACCGCGGGCTGTATCAGCTCCATGGCGGCCTTGCGCTCGACGTCCGTCAGCTGGTCCTTGGCCTGCAGCTTCGCCAGGTTTCCGTTGATGGTGGCGAGCCCGGCGTTGATCCGGTCCTCCGACACATCGTGCAGAAACACTTCGATGCCGGCCTGCGCGCAGACCTGGGCGATGCCGCTGCCCATCTGGCCGGCGCCGATCACGCCAAGTTTTCGAATTTCGATGCTCATGAGGTCCTGTCACTCGACCGGATGGAAGTGGCGCGATCATAGGGCATGATCGCGAGCCGTCCAGATGAACCTTACGCGCCCTTGCCCAATTCGTCGGCAAGCGCGGGAAGGAGGGTGAAAAGGTCGCCCACGAGACCGTAGTCGGCGACCTGGAAGATGGGCGCGTCCTCGTCCTTGTTGATCGCCACGATCACCTTGGAGTCCTTCATGCCGGCGAGGTGCTGGATGGCGCCCGAAATGCCCACCGCGATGTACAGATCCGGCGCCACGACCTTGCCGGTCTGGCCGACCTGCCAGTCGTTGGGCGCGTAACCGGCGTCGACCGCGGCGCGCGATGCGCCCATGGCGGCGCCGAGGCGATCGGCGATCGGCTCGATATAGGTTTTGAAATTCTCGGCGTTCTGCATGGCGCGGCCGCCCGAGATGATGATCTTCGCCGATGTCAGCTCGGGCCGGTCGGATTTCGCCAGCGCCTCGCCCTTGAATGAGGACACGCCCGGATCGGCGGCCGGCGAGACGGCCTCGACCGACGCCGCGCCGCCCGCGCCTGTCGCCTGGAAGGCGGCGGTGCGCACGGTGACGACTTTCTTGGCGTCGGTGGCCTGGACGGTCTGGATGGCGTTGCCGGCATAGACCGGGCGCTCGAACGTGTCGGGCGAGATCACCTTGGTGATCTCGGACACCTGCATGACGTCGAGCAGGGCCGCCACCCGTGGCATGACGTTCTTGGCGGTCGATGTCGCGCCCGACAGGATCGCGTCATAGCCGCCCGCGATCGAGACGATCAGCGCGGCGAGCGGCTCGGCCAGTCCGTGGCTGTAGATTTCGCCTTCGGCGGTCAGCACTTTCTCGACGCCGTCGAGCTGCGCGGCCGCCTGCGCGGCGGCGCCGACGTCTCCGCCCGCCACCAGAATGTGGATCGGGCCGCCGATCTCGCGGGCGGCGGTCAGCACCTTCGCGGTGGCGTCGCCGAGTTGGCCCTTGTTGATGTCAGCCAGTAGAAGCGTCGCCATCACAGCACTCCTGCTTCGTTCTTCAGTTTCGACACGAGTTCGGCGACGTCGGCGACTTTCACGCCCGACTTGCGGCCTGGCGGCTCAGCGGTCTTCAGCACCTTGAGGCGCTGGGCGATATCGACGCCGTAATCGGCGGGCGACTTTTCATCGATGGGCTTCTTCTTCGCCTTCATGATGTTGGGCAGCGAGGCGTAGCGCGGCTCGTTGAGACGCAGATCCGTCGTCACGACGGCGGGAAGTTTCAGCGACACCGTCTGCAGTCCGCCATCGACCTCGCGCGTCACATCGACAGTCGCGTCGGCGATCTCGACCTTCGAGGCGAAGGTGCCCTGGCCCCAGCCCAAAAGCGCCGCCAGCATCTGTCCGGTCTGGTTGCAATCGTCGTCGATCGCCTGCTTGCCCATGATGACGAGGCCGGGCTGTTCGGCGTCGACGATCGCCTTCAGCAATTTGGCGACCGCCAGCGGCTCCACGACGCCGTCGGTCTTCACCAGAATGCCGCGATCGGCGCCCATTGCGAGTCCGGTGCGGATCGTCTCCGCAGCCTGGGCGGGTCCGATCGACACGACGACGACTTCGGTCGCCTTGCCGGCCTCTTTCAGCCGCAAGGCTTCCTCGACGGCGATTTCATCGAACGGATTCATCGACATCTTGACGTTGGCGAGCTCCACGCCCGAGCCGTCCGACTTGACGCGGATCTTGACGTTGTAGTCGACCACCCGCTTGACCGGGACCAGAAGCTTCATGTCGGAACTCCCTGAACCTGAACGTCTACGCAAGCGGGCGTCGGATCGCTCGGGATTTTGGCGCGCTGATGCGCAAGATGAGCTGGGGTTTTGGTAATGATCGGCCCCCTGTCCGTCAACTCAACGAAAGAATTGCGCAGACGGTCGGCGCTCGCGCGGTTCATGCGTTGCGATCTCCGAACAAGGGCACGTCGCGGCGCTTGAGAAAGGGCGTGAGAACCGCGCCCGCCGCCATGCCGCCGACATGGGCCCACCAGCCGACGCCCGCGTCGGCGCTGAACAGGGCGGAGCCGAGCTGAAACAGGATCCAGGCGCCGATCAGCCAGACCGCGCGGATGCGCAGCGGCAGCCAGGCGAACACGAGGCCCAGCACATTGACGCGCGGATAGAGCATCAGATAGGCGACGACGACGCCCGACACCGCCCCGGACGCGCCGATCAGCGGCGCCTGCGACTCGGGGGCCATCCAGCCATAGGCGAGCGCCGCCGCAGCGCCGCACGCGAGATAGAAGAAGAAAAACCGCAACGACCCCATGGCGTCTTCGACATTGTCGCCGAAGACAAAGAGAAACAGCATGTTTCCGGCGATATGCGCGAAGCCGGCGTGCAGGAACATGCTCGTCAGCAACGTCAGTTCCGGCGCCACGACGCTGAGATCCGGCGACAGGAAGGCCGAGCCGAACAGAACCGCGGGAATGAATCCGAACCCCAGATCGATGCGCTGCGTGTCGCCGAGAATGCCCAGCAGCGCCGCGAGATATAGCGCGATATTGACGGCCAGAAGGGATTTGGTGGCGAACGGGTAGCGGATGTGATGCAGGGCGACGCCGTCGTGGATCGGAATGAACATCGCCGTCTCCCGCCGGGCCTCAGCGATTCTGGCCCGGGACCCAGAGGACGTCGCCGGCGCCGCGCTTGTTGACGTAACGCGAGGCGACGAACAGGAAATCGGACAGGCGGTTGACGTATTTGATCGCCGGCTCGCCGACGATTTCGCCGGGTTGCGCCGCCAGCTGGACGATCAGCCGTTCGGCGCGACGGCTCACCGTGCGCGACAGATGCAGGGCGGCGGCGGTCGGGGTTCCGCCGGGCAGCACGAAGGAGCGCAGCGGCGCGAGCTCGGCGTTGAGCTGGTCGATCTCGCGTTCGAGCCGGTCGACCTGCGACTGCAGCATGCGCAGCGGCTCCCATTCGGGCTTCACGCCGGTGTCGGGCGTGCAGAGATCCGCGCCGAGGTCGAACAGGTCGTTCTGGATGCGCCCCAGCATGGCGTCGAGCGCGGCGTCCTCCGTCGCGCATGTCAGGCGGGCGAGGCCGAGCGTCGCATTGGTCTCGTCGACGGTCCCGTAAGCCTCGACGCGCAGGTCATATTTGGCGCGGCGCTCGCCGGTGCCGAGCGCGGTCGTGCCGTCGTCGCCCGTGCGCGTGTAGATGCGGTTGAGAATGACCATGGAAAACTCCGGAATTCGATCAGCTGCGCAGCCAGAGCACGCCCATGATGATCACGATAGCGAAGAATTGCAGCCCGACGCGCCAGCGCATGAGTTTCTGCGAAAGATTGGGGCTGCCGCCCCGCATCATGTTGACGAGGCCGAGCAGCAGCACGATGGCGACCGCCCCGACCGCGACGGCGACGAGCAGACTGGAGGTGGAATTCGACATGGGAGCCCGATCAGCGATCCGGTCGCCCGGACATGGCGGCCTCGACCCGTGGAGTTTGAGCTCCCGGAATTAGGGCCCCGCCGCGCGTCCGGCAAGGGCGCGCAGCGACGCAGGCCGGCCCGAGCCGACATCAGTACCGGCGCAGGAGGCGCTCCAGATAGTCGAGCTCCTCGCGCGGGCGCGACGGGTCGCTGAGCCGGCGGCGCAATTCCTCCAGCACGCGCTGGGCGCGCTCGGCCGCCGGGACGCCGAGCGGATCGTAGCGGCTCTGAGGGTTGTAGCTGCGATCGCGCGACTCGCGGCCCAGCGGATCGGGGTTGGGGGCGTTGCGGCCCTGGCGCATCGGGCCGTTGGGATCGCCCGGGCCGGGACCCGCCTGGCCTTCGCCGGGTTCATTGCCCTGTTGCATCTGCTGCGCCATGGACTGGGCGCCCTTGCGCAGGCCTTCCAGCGCGCGGCCCTGAGCGTCCACGGCCTTGTCCTGGCCCTGCCCGCCTTCGCCGAGACCCTGTTCGGCGTCCTTCATGGCCTGCTCGGCCTCGTCGAATCCCTGCTCGCCCGGCATGCCGAGCTGCTTCATGCGGCGCTGCAATTGCTCGAGGCGCTGGCGGAGCGCTTCCTGCCGGCGCTGCAGCTCCTCGGGACTCTGTCCCTGCTGGCCCTGCTGCTGCTCGCCGCCTTCACCCTGTTCGCCGGGCTGCTGCTGCTGCTGGCCGCGGCGCTGCTGGTTCTGCGAGCGCTGGCGGTTCTGGAACGTCTGGTCGCGCAGCTGCTGCTGTTCGCGGGTCAGGCGGTCCAGCTCGTTCAGCTGGCGGTTCATCTCCCGCTGGGCGTTCTCCTGCGGGCCGTTGCGGCGGGCGCTGCGCAGGTTTTCCATCATGCGCTGCAGCTGATCGAGCATGCGCTGCGCGTCCGCCATGTTTCCGGAGCGGGCCATTTCCTCCATGCGGTCGAGCATGGATTGCAGGTCGCGCGGCGTCAGCGTCATGGTCGGCTGATTGTTGTCGGCCTGCTGCTGATCCTGGTTCTGCTGGTCGCGCATCTGCTGTTCGGCGAATTCCTGGATGAACTTGTCCAGCGCGGCGCGCAGCTGGTCCATCAGGCGCTTGATTTCGTCCGGCGAGGCGCCGCGTTCGAGCGCTTCGCGCAATTGCTGCTGGGCGGCGCGCAGATCGCGCTCGGCCTGCGAAAGATCGCCTTCTTCAAGGCGAAGCGCCATTTCCCACATGAGATCGGCGACATCGAGCAGCTGCGCATCGGTGCGGGCGAGGCGCAGACGCTGCCAGATCGTGCGCAGACCCAGATAGATTCCGCTCGGAATGGCGAAGCGGTCCGGCTCGAACGCCAGGGCCTCCATGGCGATCTGAACGCGGCGGCGGTCGTCCGGCGCGAGCACCAGATTGCGGCGCTGCTCGACGATGGCGCGCGCCAGCGGCTTCACGAAGGTGCGCTGCGGCAGCGTCATTTCGACGGCTTCGCTCAGGCCTTCATTGCCGCCTTCGTCGCGGGCCAACAGCGTCATGCTGACGCGCGCGCCGGCCCATGGATGTTCGGAAAGATCGCCCGTGGTCTCGCCTTCGCCCATGCCGCCCGGCGCGGAGGGAAGGGCCAGCACCATTTTCGGCGGCTCGACGAGCGAGCGCCCCGTGACCGCGCGGCCGTTGATCATCGGCTTGGCGAAGCCGGCCTCGGCGCCGATGATTCCGTAATCGTCCTCGACGTTATAGGCGATCGTCAATGCGCCGCGGGCGTTGGACTTCGGCTCGCCCCGCACCGCAATGGCGGGCGGCCTGTCCGGCACGGCCGCGATGTCGTAGCTCGCCAGCACGTCGCCGAACCGGCGCAGCACGAGCTTGCCGTCGCCGCGCAGCGACCAGCGGTGTTCTTCATCGGAGGCGGCTGCGGGGCGGGGCGGCGGCGCATCGGCGCGAATCGCTACCTTGCCGGCGGCCGTCTCGTCAGGCTTGACGGCCTGCAGCCCGCCCTCGACCTGAACGGTGACGCCCGCCTGCGACGACGCCCGGACGACGATGACCGAGCCGGCGGGCGCCTGCGGCCGGCGCGTTTCCGCGCTTTCGGCGTCGAGCCCGGCCTTGAGCAGGATCGGGGGACGGCCCGTATAGGCGGGCGGATCGATCCAGGCGTCCAGGCGGAAGCCCTGCGCCTGCACGGGCGCGGAGCGCCAGTCGAAAGCCGCCAGAACGCGGGCGTATTTTTCCGGCCCGGCGATGAAGCCGGCCCCCACCAGCGCGATCAGGGCGGCGGCGCGCAGCGCGAAGCGATCGTGCTCGACCATCCGGGGCTTGGGAGACGCAACCTTGAGCGCCCCGATCGTGCGCTCGGCGCGCTGGACATGCAGGTCCCAGAGCGCCCGCGTGGCAGGGTCGCCGCCATCATTGGCGAGACGGTCCTCGATCGCCGAAACGGGGCGGTGCGGCAGGCCCGAATCACGGTCCAGGCGCTTCAGGTTTTCGGCGCGGGTCGGAGTGCGAAACAGCGCGAGGCGGAAGATCGCGGCCCCGGCCAGCAGGGCGAAGACTGCGACGCCCGCCATGCGCAGCCAGCGCGGCGACGCCACCCAAAGGCCCGCCCACGACACGGCCAGGAAGATCGCCAGAAGGGTCAGAATGGGGACGATGGCGGGCCACAGCCGCTCCCAGCTGATGGCTGCGCCGGCGCGACGCGCCAGCCGATCGAGCGCCCCGCGCGGGTCCGGGCGTTCCGAACGGCCGCGACCGTCGCCACCGCCGCGATCCTCGTCCTGGCTGTGCTGGCCCCGTCGGTCCGTCACGCGGCTCTCCCTGGTCCGTCATGGATCCGTCAGGCCGAACCTAACACGGCTCCACAGGCAATCCAGCGCCACGTCGACGCCGCCTGATCACATGATCGGAGCCTGTCAGTCGAGCCACGGCGGAATTTTGTCGAGACCGATCAAAACTTCGTAACTCGTGCGCGGGCGAACCACTGCGAAGCGGTCGTGGTCCACGAGGACTTCCGGCACGAGCAGCCGCGAATTGTAGGTGCCGGCCTGAACCGCCCCATAGGCGCCCGCCGACATGACGGCCAGAAGATCGCCGGCTTTCGGCTCGGCCATCTCGCGGCCCTGCGCCAGATAATCGCCGGTTTCACAGACGGGCCCGACGATGTCGGCGGTGATGCGCCGCGCATCCGGCGCGGGCTCCAAGACGGGTTTCACGTCGTGATGGGCTTCGTAGAGCGTCGGGCGGATGAGGTCGTTCATCGCGGCGTCGACGATCACGAAGGTCCGGCCCTCGCCGGATTTCACATAGATCACCTCGGTGACCAGAACGCCGGCGTTGCCGACCAGCAGACGCCCGGGTTCGAACACCAGCTTGCAGCCCAGTCCGCCGACATGGCGACGGACGATCTCGGCGTAGCGTTCGGGGTGATAGCTGTCCGGGTCGTCGGTCTCCCGGTAAGGAATGCCGAGCCCGCCGCCGAGATCGATGTGATGGATCCGGTGGCCATCGGCGCGCAGGTCGCCGACAAATTCCGCCAGCAGCGCGAAGGCGTCGTCGAAAGGCTGGAGATCGGTGATCTGCGAGCCGATATGCATGTCGACGCCCGCGACGTCGAGACCCGGCAGGGCGGCCGCATGGGCGTAGACTTCCCGCGCCCGCGAGAGTGGAATGCCGAATTTGTTCTCCGACTTGCCGGTCGAAATCTTGGCGTGCGTCCGGGCGTCGACGTCCGGATTGACCCGGATGGAAATCGGCGCCCTGACGCCGCGCGCCGCCGCGATGGCCGAAATCGCCTGCAGCTCGGGCTCGGATTCCACGTTGAAGCAGAAGATTTTCGCATCGAGCCCCAGGGCTATCTCGCGCGCCGTCTTGCCGACGCCCGAGAAGGTGATGCGTTCGCCCGGCACGCCGGCCGCGAGGGCGCGGCGCAATTCGCCTTCAGACACCACGTCCATGCCGGCGCCGAGCCTGGCGAGCGTCCGGAGCACCGCCTGGTTGGAATTCGCCTTCATGGCGAAGCACACCATCGCGTCCATGCCGGCGAAGGCCTGCGAGAAAACCTCGTAATGGCGCGTCAGCGTGGCGCGCGAATAGCAATAGAACGGCGTGCCGACCTCGCGCGCGATCTCGCGCAGGTCGATGTCCTCGGCATGGAACACGCCGTCGCGATAGTCGAAATGACGCATGTCGGGTCCGGCTCGTTCAGAGAATCGAATCGAGGATGAAGGGCTTTCGCGGCGGCACGACATTGCTGCGCGTCGCGGGGGTCACGGCGTCGATCGTGTTGGTCTGGGTCTGGCCGATCACGCTGCTTTCCGCCGGCGGCGGGGTCGAGCCGGGAGGCGCCTCCAGTTCGCCGCGCCGGCCGCAGCCCGACAGCGCGAGGCCGATAGCGAAAACGACGAGGGCGCGGCCGGCAAGCCGGCGGCTGGATGGGCGGGTGATGGCGCGATTCACGATCGGACTCCTGCGGAGGGGCAAGTATATCGCAAGCGGGGCGTCAGGGCGCGGGCTTTTCGGCCGCGAGTTTCTTCAGCCATTTCTTCGCCTGGGCGCGCACATTGGCGGGCGCGGTGCCGCCGTAGCTGGTGCGGCTGCGCACCGACTTGTCGACGCCCAGAACCGCATGCACCTCGGCGGTGATGCGCGGATCGACCGACTGCATCTCCTCCAGGGTCAGTTTTTCCAGCACGATCTTGCGGCCCGCCGCCATGGCGACCAGCCGCCCGGTGACATGGTGGGCGTCGCGGAACGGCATGTTCAGCGCCCGCACGAGCCAGTCGGCGAGATCGGTCGCAATGGCGTAGCCGCTGCCCGCCGCGGCCTTCATGCGCTTGGGATCGGCGGTCAGGTCGCGGACCATGCCGGTCATGGCGGCAAGGCAGAGCGACAGCGCCTGCAGGGCGTCGAACGTGCCTTCCTTGTCTTCCTGCATGTCCTTTGAATAGGCGAGCGGCAGGCCCTTCATGACCACCAGCAGGGCGGTCAGCGACCCGATGACCCGGCCCGACTTTCCGCGCACCAGCTCGGCGGCGTCGGGATTGCGCTTCTGCGGCATGATCGACGAGCCGGTCGTGAAGGCGTCCGACAGTCCCGCAAAGCCGAATTGCGGCGTCGCCCAGAGCACGATCTCCTCGGCGAAGCGCGACAGGTGCACGGCGCAGATGGCGGCGGCCGACAGGGTCTCGAGCACGAAGTCGCGATCCGACACGCTGTCGAGCGAATTGGCGGTCGGCCGGTCGAATCCCAGCGCCCGCGCGGTCATGTCGCGATCGATCGGGAAGGAGGTGCCGGCCAGAGCGGCGGCGCCGAGCGGACATTCGTTCAGCCGGCGGCGGGCGTCGACGAGGCGGCCACGGTCGCGGCCGAGCATTTCGACATAGGCCATGAGGTGATGACCGAACGTGACCGGCTGGGCCGACTGCAGATGGGTGAAGCCCGGCATGACCGTGCCGGCATGTTCGAGCGCGCGTTCGGCCAGCGCGCCCTGCAGGTCGCGCAGCTGGAAGTCGAGCGTGTCGATCGTGTCGCGGATCCAGAGGCGGAAATCCAGCGCCACCTGATCGTTGCGCGAGCGGGCGGTGTGCAGCCGGCCGGCGTTGGGGCCGACGATGGCGGCGAGGCGCGACTCGACATTCATATGAATGTCCTCGAGCGCGCGCGAAAAGGTGAAGGTCCCGTCCTCGATTTCGCGGCGGACCTGGTCTAGACCGGCCTTGATGGCGTCGGCGTCCTCTTGCGAGACGATGCCGCGCTCGGCCAGCATGGCCACATGGGCGAGCGATCCGCGGATGTCCTGGGAGGCGAACTTGTAATCGAAGCCGATGGAGGCATTTATCTCCTCCATGATCGCATCGGGACCGCTGGCGAACCGGCCGCCCCACATCTTGTTGCTCATCCTCGCCCCCAAAACCCTGGCTCAAGACATTGGCTCTGACGCCCCCGGAGTGACGCCCGCATGATCCCCAAGACCCTCACGGGCCCGGCATGACGCAAGCCGGGCAGACGCAAGATCCCCGCGGGTCCGGACCCCGCCGAACCGGTCTGCGGACCATCCTGCCGGTCGCCGCCCTGGCGATTCTCGCCCTCGCGGCCGTGTCCTTCGCGGTCCTATACGGGATCAGCGGCCCGCCCGGCAAGGAAAGCGCCGTGGCGGGCGCAAAGACGTGCCTGGCCTCGGCCGAAACGGCGGCGCGAATCGCCCCGCTGGCGCGCGGCGAAGTGGCGGCCTTCACGGTCGCCAAGACGCCCCGGCCGGCGACCGACCTGACGTTTCTGGGGCCCGACGGGGCGCCGAAAAAGCTCTCCGACTTCAAGGGGCGGGCGGTGCTGCTCAACCTCTGGGCGACCTGGTGCGTGCCGTGCCGCGAGGAAATGCCGGCGCTCGACCGGCTCCAGGCGACGCTCGGGGGACCGGATTTCGAGGTGGTGGCGATCAATATCGACACCGCCCGGCTCGAGCGGCGCCAGCAGTTTCTCAACGAAATCGGGGTCAAGAGCCTGGCGTTCTACGCCGATCCGGCGGCGGACGTGTTCCAGACGCTGAAGCGAACCAGTAGAGTGGTGGGCCTGCCGACCACGATCCTGATCGATTCGGAGGGCTGCGACCTCGGCGTCCTGGCGGGCGCGGCTGAATGGGCGTCCGAGGATGCGGTCCGGCTTCTCGGAGCCCTGCGCAAACCCGCGACTTGAACGATTGGACAGGCCGCCAACCCTTCCGACCGGCCGCGCGGGCGTTGCACGGCTCTGCTTCTTCCATTACTGAACCAGCCTGAAACCAAGAAAGAGGGCAAATCCATGGCCGAGGCCAAATCCCGCCCCGTCTCTCCCGAGGCGCGGCGGCCCTTGTCTCCCCACCTGCAGATCTATCGCCCGATGCTGACCATGATGATGTCCATCATGCATCGCATCACGGGCATCGGCCTGTATCTCGGGACCTTGCTCATGGCGTGGTGGCTGATTGCGGCTGCGACCGATGCGCGCGCTTTCGCCACCGTCTCGGCCGTGCTCGGCTCGATCCCGGGCCGGCTGATCATGTTCGGCTTCACCTGGGCGCTGTTCCACCACATGCTGGGCGGCATCCGCCATTTCATCTGGGATACGGGCCGCGGGATGGATCATCCCGAGCGCGAATATCTCGCCCAGGCGACGCTGATCGGCGGCATCCTGCTGACGATCGTGGTCTGGGTCGCGGCCTATATGGCGCGTTGAGAGAAAGGGACAAAATGTCGAACGATCCCAATTCGATGCGTTCACCGCTCCGGCAGGTTCGCTATCTCGGCTCGGCCAAGTCCGGGACGCACCACGCCTGGCACATGCGGCTCACCTCCATGGCGCTGCTGCCCCTGACCATCGCGTTCGTGTGGCTGATGCTGACGCTGGTGGGCAAGGATTACAACGCCGTGCGCCTCGCGCTCGGCACGCCGGTCATCGCCATCGTGATGCTGCTGTTCGTGCTGGCGGGCGTCTACCACATGATGCTCGGCATGCAGACGATCATCGAGGATTACGTCCACGGCGAGCCGGCCAAGACGGTTTCGCTGGCGGCGAACATGTTCTTCTCGATCTGCATCGGACTGGCCTGCGTATACGCTGTGCTGCGTCTCAGCTTCACTTGAATTTTGCGGGTCCGTGGGCCCGGTCTTCGTTGAAAGGTCATTCAAGATGGCGACTTCTCAGGGCACCGCGGGCGCTGCCTACCCGATCACCGACCATACGTTCGACGTCGTGGTCGTGGGCGCCGGCGGCGCCGGCCTGCGCGCCACGGTCGGCTGCTCCCAGGCCGGGCTTCGCACCGCCTGCATCTCCAAGGTCTTCCCGACGCGCTCCCACACCGTCGCGGCGCAGGGCGGCATCTCGGCGGCGCTCGGCAACATGGGTCCGGACGACTGGCGCTGGCACATGTACGACACCGTCAAGGGCTCCGACTGGCTCGGCGACCAGGACGCCATCGAATATCTGTGCCGCAACGCGCCCGAGGCCGTCTACGAGCTCGAGCATTGGGGCGTGCCCTTCTCGCGCACCGAGGCGGGCAAGATCTACCAGCGCCCGTTCGGCGGCATGACCACGAATTACGGCGAAGGCCAGGCGCTGCGCACCTGCGCGGCGGCCGACCGCACCGGCCACGCCATCCTGCACACGCTCTACGGGCAGGCGCTGCGCAACAAGACAGAGTTCTTCATCGAATATTTCGCCATCGACCTGATCATGGACAGCGCGGGCCGTTGCCGCGGCGTCGTCTGCATGAAGATGGACGACGGTTCGATCCACCGCTTCCGCGCCAATCTGGTGATCCTGGCGACCGGCGGATACGGACGCGCGTATTTCTCCGCCACCTCGGCGCATACCTGCACGGGCGACGGCAATGCGATGGTGTTGCGCGCCGGCCTGCCGCTGCAGGACATGGAGTTCGTGCAGTTCCACCCGACCGGCATCTACGGCTCGGGCTGCCTGATCACCGAAGGCGCGCGCGGCGAAGGCGGCTACGTCACCAACGGCAATGGCGAGCGCTTCATGGAGCGCTATGCGCCCTCCGCCAAGGACCTCGCCTCGCGCGACGTGGTGTCGCGCGCCATGACGATCGAGATCCGTGAAGGCCGCGGCGTCGGCAAGAACAAGGATCACATCTTCCTGCATCTGGATCATCTCGATCCCAAGATGCTGCACGAGCGGCTTCCGGGCATTTCGGAAAGCGCGCGCATTTTCGCGGGCGTCGACGTCACCAAGGAGCCGATCCCGGTTCTGCCGACGGTCCATTACAACATGGGCGGCATCCCGACGAACTTCCACGGCGAAGTGCTCACCAAGGTCAACGGCGATCCCGACTCGGTCGTGCCGGGCCTGATGGCGCTGGGCGAAGCGGCCTGCGTGTCGATCCACGGCGCCAACCGGCTGGGCTCGAATTCGCTGATCGATCTCGTGGTGTTCGGCCGCGCGGCCGGCCTGCGCGCCGCCGAGATCGTGACGCCGGGCGAGAAGCAGCCGGAACTGCCGAAGGATTCGGCCGACCTCTCGCTGTCGCGCCTCGACCGCTTCCGCAACGCCAAGGGCGGCACGTCCACGGCCGCCCTGCGCGACCGCATGCAGCGCACGATGCAGAACAATTGCGCAGTGTTCCGCACCGGCGAAATTCTGCAGGAAGGCTCGAAGATGATCCACGACGTGTGGAGCGAGCTGCCCGACATCGCCATCACGGACCGCTCGCTGATCTGGAACTCGGATCTCATCGAGACGATGGAATTCGACAATCTGCTGGTGCAGGCCGTCGTGACCATGGACTCGGCGCTGAACCGCCAGGAAAGCCGCGGCGCGCACGCCCGCGAGGATTTCCCGGACCGTGACGACAAGCAGTGGATGAAGCACACGCTCTCCTGGCTCGACAACCAGAAGAAGACGGTGTCGATCGACTATCGTCCGGTGCACACCTATACGCTGAGCAACGAGATCCAGTACATCGAGCCGAAGGCGCGCGTTTACTGACGCGGGTCCGACAGCTGCGGACTGGACATGATGTGATTGCGGAGGCGGCCGGAACGCCGCTTCCGAACCAGGGTCGAGAGAGAATCAATGGTTGAACTGGCTCTTCCGAAGAATTCACGGCCGACCGCCGGAAAGACCTGGCCGAAGCCGCAGGGCGCGACCAATTTCCGCGAATTCCGGATTTACCGCTGGAATCCGGACGACGGCGCCAATCCCCGCATCGACACCTATTTCGTCGACATGGACGATTGCGGCCCGATGGTCCTCGACGCGATGCTCTACATCAAGAGCAAGATCGATCCGACGCTGACGTTCCGGCGCTCCTGCCGCGAAGGCATCTGCGGCTCCTGCGCGATGAACATCGACGGCACCAACACGCTGGCCTGCACGATGGACCTCAGCGCCATCAAGGGCGCGGTGAAGATCTACCCGCTGCCGCACATGCCGGTGATCAAGGATCTGGTGCCGGATCTGACGCGCTTCTACGCGCAGCATGCGTCGATCGAGCCCTGGCTGCAGACCGACACGCCGCAGCCGGAAGCCGAATGGAAGCAGTCTCCCGAAGACCGCTTCAAGCTCGACGGCCTGTACGAGTGCATCCTGTGCGCCTGCTGCTCGACGTCCTGCCCGAGCTATTGGTGGAACGGCGACCGTTACCTCGGTCCGGCGGCCTTGCTGCAGGCCTATCGCTGGCTCATCGATTCGCGTGACGAATCGACCGGCGCGCGCCTCGACAATCTGGAAGATCCGTTCCGGCTCTACCGTTGCCACACGATCATGAACTGCGCCAAGGCCTGCCCGAAGGGGCTCAACCCCGCCAAGGCGATCGCCGAGATCAAGAACATGATGGTCCAGCGCCAGACCTGACCGGACACGGTTTGCAAGAGACGCAAAGCCGGTCTCCTCTCGGAGGCCGGCTTTTTCATTTCCGCGCCACGGCGCTTTCCGCGTATCCGGGACGCGAGGCTTGCGCGCCGCGGTCCGTGGGGGTAGTCCACCGGCAACCTTCGGAAGCCCCGCGTGACCTCACCCACCGTTCTCGATCTTTATGAAGCCCGCGTCTCCGACGGCGCGCTCGAACGCGATCCGGCGCAGGAAATCGTGCTGGCGCGGCTCGATGCGCTGGCCCGCGCGCTCGCGGGCTATCGCCTGCCCGGAAAGCCGCACCCGCTGAAGCGCTTCTTCCTGCGCCAGCGCAGGCCGGAGCTGGTCAAGGGCCTGTACATCTGGGGGCCGGTCGGTCGCGGCAAGACCATGCTGATGGACCTGTTTTTCGAGGCCGCTCCGGTGGCGCGCAAGCGCCGCGTGCATTTTCACGCCTTCATGGCGGATGTGCATGCGCGCATCCATGCCTGGCGACAGGAGCTCAAGCTCGGAACAGTGAAGGGCGAGGATCCGATCGCCCCGGTGGCGGCGGCGCTCGCCCGCAAGGCCGCGCTTCTCTGCTTCGACGAATTCGCCGTCACGGACATCGCCGACGCCATGATCCTCGGGCGCCTGTTCACCGCCTTGTTCGCGCATGGCGTGGTGGTGGTGGCGACGTCGAACGTCGTCCCCGACAGACTTTACGAAAACGGGCTCAATCGCGCGCTGTTCATTCCGTTCATCCATCATCTGCAGGAGCGCGTCGACGTCGTCGAACTGCAGTCGCGCACCGATTTCCGTCTGGAAAAACTCAGCGGCGAGCCGGTCTATCATGTGCCGGCCGACGCCGAGGCGGCGCGGGCGCTCGGCCGCATGTTCAAGCGGCTGACGGGCGTCGAGCGCGGCAGGCCCGATTCCGTCGAAGTGCTCGGCCGGATCGTGCCGGTGCCCGAGCGCTCCGGCGCGGTGGCGCGTTTCACCTTCGCGGATCTGTGCGAGCAGCCGCTCGGCGCTTCCGATTATCTGGAGCTGGCGCGCGAGTTCCACACGCTCGTGGTCGAGGGCATTCCCGTGATGGGACCGGAGAAGCGCAATGAAGCAAAGCGCTTCATCAACCTGATCGACGCGCTCTACGACCAGCACGTGAAGCTCATCGCATCGGCCGACGCGGAGCCGACCGGTCTCTATCTCGGCACGAGCGGGCGCGAGGCGTTCGAATTCGACCGCACCGCGTCGCGGCTCATCGAAATGCGCTCCACCGAATATCTGGCCTTGCCGCACGGGTCGGCGACGTCGGAAGGTTCGGGCAATACGAGTGGGCTTGTCGAAACCTGAGCAGCGCCATGAAAGTCACGAGCCAGTCCGAGCCGGCCGATCTGCGCATCCTCGATCTCGCGGCCGATCAGGTCCGCAAGCTCG
This sequence comes from Beijerinckiaceae bacterium, assembly GCA_019747375.1. GTDB lineage: Bacteria > Pseudomonadota > Alphaproteobacteria > Rhizobiales > Beijerinckiaceae > Terripilifer. The sequence continues at coordinate 26,089 of JAIEQX010000384.1, forward strand.
GGGCCGGGCGCCTGACCATCGTGTCGGTGGCGCGCGAGGCCGGCATGTCGCACGGCAATGTCTATCGTTACTTTCCCTCGAAGGAGGCGCTGTTCGACGCCATCAGCGAACAATGGCTGAAGCCCGTCGAGGCCGGCTGGCGGATGATCGCCGACGCGCCCGATCCGGCATTCGACAAGCTCGAACGCATCGTGGTGTCGGCGCACCGGTCGTATCGCGACAAGCTCGAGACGGACCCGCATCTGTTCGACCTGTTCTGCCGGTCTGTCGAGGAGGGGCGCAGCACCGCCCGCAAGCACCGCAACAAGCTGCAATCGGAGATTCAGCGCGTGCTCGAGGAGGGCATGGCGGGCGGGCTTTTCGACGTCGCAGACCAGCGCCGCGCGCTCGCCCTGGTGTTCGACGCGCTCTACCGTTTCATGAGTCCGATCTCCGTCCGGCTTGACCGGGACACGCCGCGCGCCCAGATGGACGGGCGGTGCGACCGGTGCGTCCGACTCACGCTTCGCATCCTGTCGAGCGGCCGATTGTAGCCAGGCGCGAGTGACAAATGACAAAAAATGTCATTTGTTATGAATAATGAAGGCTTAAGACTGGCCCGATCGAGGGCCGTGCAATGGCCTGGTAACATCCTGAAAACTTGGCGCTTATTCGGTTTGCGGCGCAACCGCCGCAATGGCGGTCCCGAGCCGACCGCCTAAAGTCTGGCCGATCTGCGACTTGAAAGGATCCGAGAGGCGAGTCAAAGAGGCCGCGGTCCACCGAAGCGGGGCCTCGAGGGCCTGTCCGCTCCGCCAGCCTATAAGGACGTAGCTATGGCGCGTAACAAGATTGCATTGATCGGAGCCGGCCAGATCGGCGGCACTCTCGCTCACCTCGCGGGATTGAAGGAACTGGGCGACATCGTCCTGTTCGATATCGCTGAAGGCACGCCGCAGGGCAAGGCTCTCGATCTCGCGGAATCCGCGCCCGTCGACGGGTTCGACGCCAAGCTGTCCGGCGCCAATGACTACGCCGACATCGCCGGCGCCGACGTCGTCATCGTGACGGCCGGCGTGCCGCGCAAGCCCGGCATGAGCCGCGACGATCTGCTGGGCATCAATCTGAAGGTCATGGAATCGGTCGGCCAGGGCATCGCCAAACATGCCCCGAACGCTTTCGTCATCTGCATCACCAATCCGCTCGACGCGATGGTCTGGGCGCTGCAGAAGGCCTCGGGCCTGCCGAAGAACAAGGTCGTGGGCATGGCGGGCGTGCTCGACTCGGCGCGCTTCCGCTATTTCCTCGCCGAAGAGCTCGGGGTTTCGGTGCGCGACGTGCACGCGATGACGCTCGGCGGCCACGGCGACGACATGGTTCCGCTGATCCGTTATTCGACCGTCGGCGGCGTGCCGCTTCCCGATCTCGTCAAGATGGGCTGGCTCAGCCAGGAGAAGCTCGACGCCATCGTCAAGCGCACGCGCGGCGGCGGCGGCGAAATCGTCGCGCTGCTCAAGACCGGCTCGGCCTTCTACGCGCCCGCCGCGTCCGCCATTTCGATGGCCGAAAGCTACCTGCGCGACCAGAAGCGCGTGCTGCCCTGCGCCGCCTATCTCAACGGCGAATATGGCGTGACGGACATGTATGTCGGCGTGCCGGTCATGATCGGGGCGAACGGCGTCGAGAAGATCGTCGAAGTGTCGTTCGACGCCGCCGAGAAGGACATGTTCGCCAAGTCGGTCGAAGCCGTGAAGGGCCTCGTCGACGCCTGCAAGACCATCAATCCCGCTTTCGCCAAGTAAGCGACCCGCCCGCCGGCGGCGCGTCCGCCGGCGACCACCTCTTTTGTGGATTGCGAGACCGATCCGATGAACATTCATGAATATCAAGCCAAGGCTGTCCTGAAGGAATTCGGGGTGCCGGTATCGCGCGGCGTCGCCGTGATGAACGTCAACGAGGCCGAGGCGGCCGCGAAGGAACTCGGCGGGCCGCTCTGGGTGGTCAAGTCGCAGATCCACGCGGGCGGCCGCGGCAAGGGCAAGTTCAAGGAAGCGGCCGCGGGCGAAAAGGGCGGCGTGCGCCTCGCCAAGTCGGTCGACGAAGTGAAGCTGTTCGTCGAGCAGATGCTCGGCAACACGCTCGTCACCATCCAGACGGGCGACGCCGGCAAGCAGGTCAACCGCCTCTACATCGAGGACGGCTCCGACATCGAGAAGGAATTCTACCTCTCGGCGCTGGTCGATCGCGCGACCTCGCGCGTGTCCTTCGTGGTGTCCACCGAGGGCGGCATGGACATCGAGGAAGTGGCGCATTCGACGCCCGAAAAAATCGTGTCGTTCTCGGTCGATCCGGCCACCGGCATCATGCCGCACCACGGCCGCACGGTCGCCAAGGTGCTGGGCCTGACGGGCGATATCGCCAAGCAGGCGGGCGTGCTGGTCGGGCAGCTCTACACGGCCTTCGTGGCGAAGGACATGGAGATGCTGGAGATCAACCCCCTCATCATCACCAAGCAGGGTCAGCTGAAGTGCCTCGACGCGAAGGTCTCGTTCGATTCGAACGCGCTCTACCGTCATCCCGAGATCGTCGCGCTGCGTGACGAGTCGGAAGAGGACGCCAAGGAAATCGAAGCCTCGAAGTTCGACCTCGCCTATATCGCGCTCGACGGCACGATCGGCTGCATGGTCAACGGCGCCGGCCTCGCGATGGCCACGATGGACATCATCAAGCTCTACGGCGAATTCCCGGCGAACTTCCTCGACGTCGGCGGCGGCGCCACGAAGGAGAAGGTCACGGCGGCCTTCAAGATCATCACGGCCGATCCCAACGTGAAGGGCATTCTGGTCAACATCTTCGGCGGCATCATGAAGTGCGACGTCATCGCGGAGGGCGTGCTCGCCGCCGTGAAGGAAGTCGGCCTGCAGGTTCCGCTCGTCGTGCGCCTCGAGGGCACGAATGTCGAACTCGGCAAGAAGATCATCGCGGGCTCCGGCCTCAACGTCATCTCGGCAGACGACCTCGACGACGCCGCTCAGAAAATCGTCAAGGCCGTCAAGGAGGCTGCATAATGTCCGTTCTCATCGACGCAAACACGAAGGTCATCTGCCAGGGCTTCACCGGCAAGAATGGCACTTTCCATTCCGAACAGGCGATCGCCTACGGCACCAAGATGGTGGGCGGCACGTCGCCCGGCAAAGGCGGCTCGACGCATCTCGGCCTGCCGGTGTTCGACACGGTCGGCGAAGCGCGAGACGCCACCGGGGCCGACGCCTCGGTGATCTACGTCCCGCCGCCGGGCGCGGCGGATGCGATCTGCGAAGCCATCGCGGCGGAAATCCCGCTCATCGTCTGCATCACGGAAGGCATTCCGGTCGCCGACATGATCAAGGTGAAGCGCTCGCTTTCGGGCTCCAAGTCGCGCCTCATCGGGCCGAACTGCCCGGGCGTGATGACGGCGGGCCAATGCAAGATCGGCATCATGCCGGGCAATATCTTCAAGCCCGGCAATGTCGGCATCGTGTCGCGCTCCGGCACGCTGACCTATGAGGCGGTCTTCCAGACCACGCAGGTCGGCCTCGGCCAGACGACGGCGGTCGGCATCGGCGGCGATCCCGTCAAGGGCACGGAATTCATCGACGTGCTCGAGATGTTCCTGGCCGACGACAAGACCACCTCGATCATCATGATCGGCGAGATCGGCGGCTCGGCCGAAGAAGAAGCGGCCGAGTTCCTGAAGAGCGAGGCCAAGCGCGGCCGCAAGAAGCCGATGGTCGGCTTCATCGCGGGCCGCACGGCGCCTCCGGGTCGCCGCATAGGTCATGCGGGCGCGATCATCTCGGGCGGCAAGGGCGGCGCGGAAGACAAGATCGCGGCGATGGAATCGGCCGGCATCCGCGTCTCGCCGTCGCCGGCGCGTCTCGGCCGCACGCTCGCCGAACTGCTCAAGGGCTGAGCCCTTTCAACGAAACAACCCGCCGCGTTCGCGCGGCGGGTCGATCCGACGCCGCAATTCCGACAGCCTCGGCACGGAAACGAAGCGCCCGAGACCGGAATGATTCGGCCACAAGTCTGACCAGGTGACTCGAAATGGCACGCCAGGACATCAACGACGCACTTCTCTCGACCTCGTTCCTCTACGGCGGCAACGCCGCCTATATCGAGGATCTCTATGCGCGGTACGAGAAGGATCCCTCCAGCGTCGACGCAGAGTGGAAGTCGTTCTTCGAAGCCCTGAAGGATGATCCGGCGGCGGTGCAGAAGAGCGCCCGCGGCGCCTCCTGGGCCAAGCCCAACTGGCCGATCCACGCCAATGGCGAACTCGTGTCGGCGCTCGACGGAAACTGGGGCGTCGTCGAAAAGAAGGTCGGGGAAAAGATCCAGGCGAAGGCGGCCGACAAGGCTGCGGCGACCGGCGTCGAAGCCTCGCCGGCCGACGTGCTGCGCGCCACGCGCGACAGCGTCCGCGCCCTGATGATGATCCGCGCCTATCGCATGCGCGGCCATCTGCACGCCAATCTCGATCCGCTCGGCCTCGAACCCCCGAAGGATCACGAGGAACTGCATCCGGCGAGCTACGGATTCAGCGAAGCCGATTACGACCGCAAGATCTTCATCGATCGCGTCCTCGGCCTCGACTATGCGACCATTCCGGAAATGCTCGCGATCCTGCGCCGCACCTATTGCGACACGATCGGCTTCGAGTTCATGCACATGTCCGATCCGGCCGAAAAGGCCTGGATGCAGGAGCGCATCGAGGGGCCGGACAAGGAAATCAGCTTCACGCGCGAAGGCAAGCGCGCCATCCTGAACAAGCTCGTGGAGGCCGAGGGCTTCGAGAAGTTCTGCGACCTGCGCTTCCGCGGCACCAAGCGCTTCGGCCTGGACGGCGGCGAAGCCATGGTGCCGGCGCTCGAACAGATCATCAAGCGCGGCGGCGCGCTGGGCGTGCGCGAGATCGTGCTCGGCATGGCGCATCGCGGCCGCCTCAACGTGCTGGCGCAGGTGATGGGCAAGCCGCATCGCGCCATCTTCCACGAGTTCAAGGGCGGGTCCTTCACGCCCGACGAAGTCGAAGGCTCGGGCGACGTGAAGTACCATCTCGGCGCTTCCTCGGACCGCGAGTTCGACAGCAACAAGGTGCATCTGTCGCTCACCGCCAATCCGTCGCATCTCGAGATCGCCGATCCGGTGGTGCTCGGCAAGGTGCGGGCCAAGCAGGACCAGCTGAACGACGTGGTCGAGCGCTCGCAGGTGCTGCCGCTGCTCATCCACGGCGACGCGGCCTTCGCGGGCCAGGGCGTCATCGCCGAATGTTTCGGACTGTCGGGCCTCAAGGGCCACCGCACCGGCGGGTCGATCCATTTCATCGTGAACAACCAGATCGGCTTCACGACCTATCCGCGCTATTCGCGCTCCTCGCCCTATCCGTCCGACGTCGCCAAGATGATCGAGGCGCCGATCTTCCACGTGAACGGCGACGATCCGGAAGCGGTCGTGTACGCGGCCAAGATCGCGATCGAGTTTCGGCAGAAATTCCACAAGCCTGTCGTCATCGACATGTTCTGCTATCGCCGCTTCGGCCATAACGAGGGCGACGAGCCGGGCTTCACCCAGCCGCTGATGTACAAGAAGATCCGCGGCCACGCCTCGACGCTCGAGCTCTACACCAAGAAGCTGGTCGAGGAAGGCGTCGTCACGCAGGGCGAGGCCGACAAGATGCAGGCCGACTGGCGCAACCGCCTCGACGCCGAATTCGAAGCCGGGCAGAGCTACAAGCCCAACAAGGCCGACTGGCTCGACGGACGCTGGGCGGGCATGCGGCCTGCGGGCGATTCAGGCGACGAGGCCCGTCGCGGCCAGACCGGCATCGACCTGTCGCGGCTGAAGCAGATCGGCGAAAGCCTGTCGAGCGTGCCGTCCGACTTCAACGTGCATCGCACGATCCAGCGCTTCCTCGAAGGCCGTCGCAAGATGATCGAGACGGAACGCGACATCGACTGGGCGATGGGCGAGGCGCTCGCCTTCGGCTCGCTGGTCGATGAAGGCCATCGCGTCCGCCTGTCGGGTCAGGATTGCGAACGCGGCACGTTCTCGCAGCGCCACTCGGTCCTGATCGATCAGGAAACCGAGGCGCGCTACGTGCCCCTCAACAATATTCGTGAAGGCCAGGGCCGTTACGAAGTCATCAATTCCATGCTGTCGGAAGAGGCCGTGCTGGGCTTCGAATACGGCTATTCGCTCACCGAGCCGAATTGCCTGACCGCCTGGGAAGCGCAGTTCGGCGATTTCGCCAATGGCGCGCAGGTCCTGTTCGACCAGTTCATCTCGTCGGGCGAGCGCAAGTGGCTTCGCATGTCGGGCCTCGTCTGCCTTCTGCCGCACGGCTACGAAGGGCAGGGACCGGAACATTCGTCGGCGCGTCTCGAACGTTTCCTGCAGATGTGCGCGGAAGACAACATGCAGGTCGCCAACGTCACGACGCCGGCGAACTATTTCCACATCCTGCGCCGCCAGCTGAAGCGCGATATCCGCAAGCCGCTGATCCTGATGACGCCGAAGTCGCTGCTGCGCCACAAGCGCGCCGTGTCGACGCTCGACGAGATGAAGACCGGGACGTCGTTCCATCGCCTGCTGTGGGACGATGCGGAATTCCTGAAGGGCGAGAAGATCAAGCTCGTCAAGGACGACAAGATCCGTCGCGTCGTCCTGTGCTCCGGCAAGGTCTATTACGATCTCTACGAGGAGCGCGAGAAGCGCGGCATCGACGACGTCTATCTGCTGCGCGTCGAGCAGCTCTATCCTTTCCCCCTGAAGGCCCTGGTGGCGGAGCTGTCGCGCTTCAAGAAGGCCGACATCGTCTGGTGCCAGGAAGAGCCCAAGAACATGGGCAGCTGGATCTTCGTCGAGCCCTATCTGGAATGGGTGCTCAGCCAGACCGGCTGCAAGAGCAAGCGTGCGCGCTACGTCGGACGTCCGGCCTCGGCCGCGACGGCGACCGGCCTCATGTCCAAGCATCTCGCGCAGTTGAAAGCGTTCCTCGACGAGGCGTTCGCGGCCTGAGCCGCGACGCCGCCTCCGATCTTCCCAGAATCCTGCGACCATCCTTGAAACTTGAAGGGCCGCGCCGAAGCGCGGGCGTGATCAAATGGCAGAAATTCGCGTTCCCACACTCGGCGAGTCCGTTTCCGAGGCCACGATCGGCCGCTGGTTCAAGAAGGCCGGCGATGTCGTCAAGGCCGACGAGCCCTTGCTCGAGCTCGAAACCGACAAGGTGACGCTCGAAGTCAACGCGCCGTCCGCCGGCGTGCTGG
>JAIEQX010000191.1 GCA_019747375.1 Beijerinckiaceae bacterium
GGCCCGCATGCGCTGGTAATGCGCCGCGAGGTTTTTCGGCATGGCCTGCTTGAGGCGGGAGTCGATCCAGAACTCGAAATAGAACAGGGCCGCGTCCGCGATGCTCATGTCGGCGCCGCCGAGATAGTCGCGGCCTTCAAGCTTTTCCTCGAAAGCCGCAAGACCCTTTTCGACGATCTCGTGACCCTTCTTCTTCACCACCGGATAATCGGCCTCCGTGGGGGTGAAGTGATCCGGGCGCCAGACGCGCGTGAATCCCTGCATGTGAAGGGTCGCGACGACATAGTCGACGGATTCGAGCGTGCGCACGAGGGCCTCCGGATCGGTCGGCAGGAGCTTCCTGCCCGGATTGGTCAGCGCGAGCCAGGTGGCGATGGCGGGCCATTCGGTGAGCACGCTGCCGTCGTCGCGCACGAGCGCCGGCACTTTCGACTTCGGATTCACGGCCACGAAAGCAGGCTCGTATTGCTGGCGCGCCATCAGGTCGACCTTGGCGAGCTCATAGGGCTGGCCGACTTCCTCGAGCAGGACATGGATGCCGAGCGCGCAGGAGCCCGGCGAATAGAACAGCTTGGTCATTTCATTCTCCGAAAGTGATTACTTGACGCCGGTTTCCGAGATGATCTTGGCGAAACGGTCCGCGATGGGCTTGGGCGTCGCCACGATATCGGCCACGATCTTTTCGAGCTCCGGGCCCGACACAGGATTGATGTCGAGACGCTCGCGTTCGGCCTCCTCCAGAAACGCCTTGCTCTTCACCATTTCGTCGAAGGCTGCGCGCAGCATCTTCACGCGCTCGGGCGGCGTGCCGGGAGGTCCGAAGATCGGGCGGCCGATGGTGGCGGGCGCGGAGATCATGCGCAGGACCGCGCGGTCCTCGTCGTTCTTGGCGAGATCGATCAGCAGCGGCACGTCCGGCAGGTCGGGCGCCTTCGTCAGTCCGATCTGGACCAGAATGTTGATCTTCTTGTCCTTCACCCAGTCGGGCTTGGTGGCCTTCCACGACGCCCACGGATTGCTGCCGCGCGAGCCGATCTCGCCGCTCTCCATGGCGAGGTTCATTTCGTTGCCGCCCTTGTAGCCGCTCACGATCTTGAATTTCGTGCCGAGAATGGCGTTCATCACCTGCGGCAGCTGCGCCGAGGTGTTGGGGCCGGTGGCGCCGACGATGACTTCCTTCTGCTTGGCGTCGTCGATCGTCTTGACGCCGGTCGTATGCCAGGCGACCGCCGTGTTGTTGTCGGCCGACGGATTGCCGATCCAGACGAATTTGTTGACGTCGAACTGGATGGTGGGATCGCCGATCGCCTGCTGGAGAACGAGCGACTGGTCGGCGGTGGCGAGCGCCGTGCCGTCCTTGGGGGCGACGTTGTAGATGTAGCCCGCCAGCACGCGGCCGCCGCCGCCCGCCATGTTCTTGGGCACGATCTTGGGCTTGCCGGGCAGGAACTCGCCGAGATGGCGGGCGACGAGGCGCGCATAGGTGTCGTAGCCGCCGCCCGGCGCATAGCCGATATAGAGGTCGATCGTCTTGCCGCGATAGAAATCGGCGTCCTGCGCGACGGCGGGCGCGGCCGCGAGAAGCGCCGCGAAGGCCGCGCATGCCACGAGCTTGTTGTTCTTCATTTCGACGTGCTCCTGTTCGAGATTGCGCTGTCGCGGGCTTACTTCTTCTCGCGTTCGATCAGCGAGAGGATCGAAGCCAGACGCTCGGTGACGGGCTTGGGCGTATCGATGATGTCGCTGACGACCTTCTGCAGTTCGACCCCGGAAATCGGGTTGATGTCGAGACCGGTCTTGCGGGCCTCCTCAAGGAAGGCCGGATCCTTCATGGTGGCGTCGAAGGCGTCGCGCAGCGCCTTGACGCGCTCTTCCGGAACGCCGGGCGTGGTGAAGACCGGACGCCCGACATTCGGGGGCGCGGAGACGAGGCGCAGCGCGGCGCGGTCGTCCTCGTTGGCGGCGAGATCGACGAGCAGCGGCACGTCCGGCAGGTCGGCGGATTTCGACAGGCCGATCTGCACCAGGATGTTGAACTTCTTGTCGCGCACCCAATCGGGCTTGCTGGCCTTCCAGGACGCCCAGCTGTTCGAGCCGCGGCCCGCGACCTCGCCGTTCTCCATCGCGAGATTGACCTCGTTGCCGCCCGGATAGCCCATGATGATCTTGAATTTCGTGCCGACGAGCTGGTTCATCACCTGGGGATATTGCGACGAGGTGTTGAAGCCCGTGGCCCCGATGGCGACTTCCTGCTTGCGGGCGTCCGCGACGGTCTTCACCGGCGAGGTGTGCCAGGTGACGAGCGTGTTGTTGTCGACGATGGGATTGCCGATCCAGTTGAACTTGCGCGAGTCGAACTGGATGCCCTTGTCGCCGATGGCCTGTTCGAGCGGGATCGACTGGTCGGCGGTGGCCAGGACGGTGCCGTCCTTGGGGGCGACGTTGTAGACGTAATTGGCGGCCACGCGGCTGCCGGCGCCGGTCATGTTCTTGGGCACGACGCGCGGCTTGCCGGGAATGTGCTCGCCGATGAAGCGCGCGACCGTGCGGGCGTAGATGTCATAGCCGCCGCCGACCGAGAAGCCGATGTAGAAGTCGATCGTCTTGCCCTTGTAGAAATCCGCCACCGATTGCTGCGCGGCGGCCGGCGTGGCGGCGAGCGCGAGACCGAGGCTTGCGGCGATCCCGAGGCTCGCGGCGGCGCGCGCGGGCGTGAGGCAAGGGCGCTGAAAGCGGATCATTCATTTCCTCCGGAAGCTTGGTCTTGCCCTGTCGCGTGCTGGCGCAGCGCGGGCGTTGCTCCGGATATCCCCCGTTTTGGGGTCGGCTGGCAAGGGGATCGTGGTCCGGTGCGGACGGACTCAGCCGCGCATGGTGCGTCGCGTCTCGCTCGGGGACTCGCCGAACGAGGCCCGGTAGTCGCGCGAAAACTGGCTGTCGCTGCAATAGCCCACGGATGTCGCGACCGCCCGGATGGAGGCGCCGCGGCCGTCGATCAGGGCGCGGCGGGCGAAGCTGAGCCGGATGTCGCGCAGGAAGGCCATGGGGGTGGCGCGGCGGTATTTGCGGAAGCCGTATTGCAGCGTGCGCGGGCTGACGCCGCTGCCCTGCGCGATGGCGCCGATGTCGAGCTGCTCGGCGTGGCGCTCACGGATGAGGCGCTCGGCGCGGCGCATATAGGCCGGGACGATGCGGTAGCGCTCGTGGATCGGGCGGCGCTCGACCTCCTGCCGCATGGTGCGCAGCAGGAGCTGAAGCAGGACGCGCTCGGCCTCGATGCCGACCGCCGGGTCGGAGAAGGCGGAATTGTCGGTCTCCAGATCGCGCACGATCATCTCGACGAAGCGGGTGAGCGTCTGCGCCCCGGCGAGGTCGATGAGGGTCAGGTCGGGGAAGTGCAGCACCCCGTCGGGACCCGCGAAGGCCTCGCGGGTGACGCTCTGGTCCAGCGCGTCGCGGTCGATCATGATGTTGAGGAGGTCGCAGGGGCCCTCCCAGCGACGGCGCAGCTCGCCGGCGGCGCTCACCACCAGGGCGGCGCCGGGCGCGACCTCGATCCAGTCGCCGCCCTGGCGGGCCTCGAAACTGCCGCGCAGGGGGATGTGGAGCGCCAGATGATGGTCGTGGGTGCGCCAGGTCGAGGTTTCGTAGCGGCCCTCGCAGTCCCAGCTCAGGAACTTGACGCTCATGCGCCCGACGCGGGCCTCGGCGCCGCGGAAACCCAGGAAACGGCCGGGCTCGATCATCTCGAAGATGCAGCGGCCCTTGGACATTTCCAGGATGCGCTGGCGGGCGCCGCCGTAATCGGCCGACAGCGGCGCGCCCGAGCGCAAGGCGAGGCTGGCGCAGCTGCGGATCCAGTCGGTCATGGGCGGCTGCGGGAGCTGGACTCCGGAGCCGGACGTGTTCGACATGGCGCGCGTTCCTCCATGCGCATAAGATGCGCGGCGTATTGCCGAGCTTGGCCCGGACCCTATCTAATCCGAAGGATGCGGAATCTTGCGCGTGCAGTCAAATGCTTGCGTTTTGAGGAAAGTCCTTCAACCTTCCGCCGCCACGGGCCTTGACCCTCCCTTGGCGTTCACTGCAAGTTTCGCCCCAACGAGCCCATGGCGTGGTCGGCCTCAGGCTCCCATCGGCCGGTTCTCCGGCAAGTCGGCGGTCCATGTCCCCACATAACGCTTATCTCTCGTCCATCGAAGACGTCATCGAAGACGCCCGCCAGGGCCGCATGTTCATTCTCGTCGACGACGAGGGACGTGAAAACGAAGGCGACCTCGTCATTCCGGCCGAAAAGGCCGACGCCTCGGTGATCAACTTCATGGCCCGGCACGGCCGCGGCCTGATCTGCCTGTCGATGACGCGCCAGCGGGTCGAGCAGCTCGGCCTGCAATATATGGCGCCGAAGAACCAGTCGCCGCACCAGACCGCCTTCACGGTCTCGATCGAGGCGCGCGAGGGCGTGACCACCGGCATTTCGGCCGCCGACCGCGCCCGCACCATCGAGGTCGCGGTCGACCCCAGCAAGGGGCGCGCCGACATCGTGTCGCCCGGCCATGTGTTCCCGCTGGTCGCCCAGGACGGCGGCGTGCTGGTGCGCGCCGGCCACACGGAGGCGGCGGTCGACATTTCGCGCCTCGCCGGCATGAACCCGTCGGGCGTGATCTGCGAGATCATGAACGACGACGGCACCATGGCGCGGCTGCCCGACCTCGTGAAATTCGCGCAGCTGCACGGGCTGAAGATCGCCACGATCGCGGATCTCATCGCCTATCGCCGGCGCAAGGAAAAGCTCGTCGACTCGATCGCCGAGACGCAGATCGTCAGCCGCTTCGGCGGCGAGTTCAAGGTGAAGATCTACGCCAACCGCATCGACTATGCGGAACATCTGGCGCTGGTGTGCGGCGACGTGACCGGCGAGGAACCCGTTCTGGTGCGCATGCATCAGCACAATCTCCTGGCCGACAGCCTCGGCGACACGACGCCGGGCCAGTTCTTCGGCGGCGAGTCGCGCGGGCGCGGCGGCGAACTCGAAGCCTCGATGCGGCTGATCGCCGAAAAGGGCCGCGGCGTCGTGGTGATCATCCGCGAGCCGAACGCCACCAGCCTCAGCAACGCCGTGCGCGAGCGCGACGGGCATGCCGCGAGCGTGCCGATCGCGGAACTGCGCCAGTATGGCGTGGGCGCGCAGATCCTGCTCGATCTCGGCGTGCGCAACATCATTCTTCTTTCCAACACAAAACGCACGGTCGTCGGGCTGGACGGTTACGGGATCTCGCTCGTCGGGCAGCATCCCATCCCGATTCTCTGAGAGCGCCAAAACAACACCGGGAAACGCCAAAGGAAGGGCAGCACATGTCAACGAACGAGAGGAAAAAAACCTCCGTCAAACTAGGGGGCGTCACGCTGGAGGTCGAGCGCAGGGGCTCGGGGCGGCCGCTTCTGCTGCTGCTGGGCGAAGAGCATCTCGAACTCGACGCCCCCTTCGTGGACGAACTGGCGAAGAGCTTCGAGGTGATCATCCCGTCGGCGCCGGGCTTCGGACATTCCGAGCGGCCCGACTGGATCACCGGGCCGGACGACATCGCCTACATGTATCTCGACCTGATCGACACGCTGTCGCTGAAGGACGTGACCGTGGTGGGCTTCTCGCTCGGCGGCTGGATCGCGGCCGAACTCGCCACGAAAAACAACGGCGCGATTTCCAAACTCGTGCTGGTCGACGCCTATGGCGTCAAGATCGGCGGCCCGACCGACCGCGACATCATGGACATCTGGACGTCGAACCCCACCAAGGTGGCGGCGGCCAAATGGGCGGATCCCGCCAAGGGCGAACGCGACTTCACCAAGATGAGCGACGACGAACTCACCATCGTGGCGCGCAACATCGAGAGTTTCGCGCGCTTCTGCTGGGAGCCCTACATGCACAATCCCAAGCTGAAGCAGCGTCTGCACCTCATCAAGGTTCCGACGCTGCTGATCTGGGGCGAGAAGGACGGCATCGTCGAGACGCGCTACGGCGAGGCCTATGGCAAGCTCATCCCGGGGTCGCGCTTCGCGGTCGTGCCGGGCGCAGGCCATTATCCGCATCTGGAAGCGCCGCAAGCATTCATGACGACGTTGCGTGGTTTCATCGGCTGACACGGCCCATCCTCACTTTTGCAGGAGAGACAGAACATGGAAGCCTGGCACTTCACGGAAATGCCCTACCCGAACCTTCCGCCGATCGACTCGCTCAGCACGATGCGCGTCTCGCTGTCGAACAAGCATTTCGATCCCAAGATCGGCGCCGATCTCTATAACCGCTATCTCGACGAATATATGATCGCCGACGACGTCGGGCTGAACCTGCTCTGCAACGAGCATCACCAGACCGCGACCTGCATCGACGTCGCGGCTCCGCTGACCGCCGCCATCCTGGCGCGCCAGACCAGCAAGGGCCGGATCTGCATTCTCGGCAATCCGATCGCCAATCGCGGAGACCCGCTGCGCATCGCCGAAGAAATGGCGATGATCGACTGCATTTCGCGCGGCCGTCTCGACGTCGGTTTCGTGCGCGGCGTGCCCTATGAAATTTTCGCCGCCAACACCAACCCGACCACCACGGTCGAGCGTCTGTGGGAAGGCATCGATCTCGTGGTCAAGGCCTGGGCCCCGACCGACGAGCCGTTCAATTTCGAAGGCCGCTTCACGCAGCGCCGCGCCATCAACCTGTGGCCGCGCCCCTACCAGACGCCGCATCCGGGCATCTGGATCACGGGTTCGAGCGATCTGGAAAACATCAAGCGCGCGGCCGGCCGCGGCTTCGTCTTCGCCACCTTCCTGCAGCCGCATGAAAAGGTGAAGTGGATGTTCGACGGCTATCGCAGCGCCTATCGCGACACCGGCCTGCCGGGCGGCGGCGGCACCGCCTACATGCCGCTCGTCTACACGGCCGACACGGAAGCGGAAGCCGAGAAGGGCGCGCAGGAACTGACCTGGTATCTCAACGCCAAGGCGGAGCCGCAATATCGCAATCCTCCGGGCTACGTGCCGGTCGAATTCAACGTCAACGCGCTCAAGGGCACGTTTACGGGCCGCACCGACGCCATGCGCAAGAAGAGCATGGAGTTCCTGAAGGAAGAAGGCGTGATGGTGTATGGCACGCCCGACAGCGTCGCCAAGCAGATCAAGCGCCTCTACGACCTCGTGGGCGGCTTCGACCACCTGCTGATGATGCAGCAGGCCGGCTGGCTCGACCACAAGCGCACGGCGTCCAGCATGAAGCTGTTCGCCAAGGAGGTCTATCCGCAGATCCGCGACCTCGCCCGCACCAAGCCGCTCGAAACCCGCGCGGCCGCCGAATGAGCACGCGCCATTTCGTCTCTGTCGACGGAGTGAAGACGCATTATCTCGAAGCGGGCGCCGACCATCGCGGTCGGCGCCCGAGCGTCCTCCTGCTTCATTCCGCGGAATTCGGCGGCGCCGCCGAGATTTCGTGGGAGCGCAACATCGACGTTCTGGCCGAGCGCTACCATGTGGTGGCGCCCGACCATCTCGGATTCGGACGCACCGACAAGGTGTTCGATTTCACCGGCCAGTTCGACCGGCGCATCACGCATATCCGCCGCTTCATCGAAACGCTCTGCCTCGGCCCCGTGCACGCCATGGGAAGCTCGATGTCGGGAGGCCTGTGCATGACCGTGGCGGCGCGCGAGACGCCCGACTGGCCGCTGGTCAGCGTCACCTGCTGTTCGGGCGGCGGCGACGCGCCCAACAACGAGGCGCGCAAGACGCTCAACACCTATGACGGAACGCGCGAGCACATGCGCGCCATCGTCAAGGTGATGTTCGTCGACCAGGCCTATGCGGCGGACGAAGCCTATCTCGACCGCAGGCAGGAGATCGCGACCCTGCCGGGCGCCTGGGAGGCCACTGCGGCGGCGCGTTTCAAGGCGCCGTTCCGGGACGGTTCCGCCGAGCGCCGCGAGCGCGACTCGATCGACTATGGAAAGATCTCCGTGCCGGTGCTGGTGTTCGCGGGCCGCCACGACACGCTGCGGTCGCCCGGCTACACGGACGGCTTCGTGCCGAAGATCCCGAACGCCACTCTGCATATGTTCGAGACTGCCGGGCACATGGGCAATATCGAATGCGCGGATGAATTCAACGCGCGCGTGCTCGCTTTCCTGCGTGACATCGACGGCTGACAAGCGCGCCTGCTCCTCCGCTCCGGACGAGCAGGCGCGGCTTCACAGCCTCGTCGCGGCCACCAGCCTGCGGCACAGTTCCACGAAGGTCCCGGGCGTCTGCGAGCCGCCGATTTTCGTCGCCACCGCGACATAGCGGTCGGGCCGCAGCAAGACCAGAATGTCGCCGGCCGGCGCGAGCGGACCGAAGAGATTGTCCAGATCGCGCCCGGCCACCACGTCCTCGTCGACGCGCGGCGCCAGGTTCATCTTCTGCGGCACGACCGCGATGCGCGGCAGCGGGCCGAGGCCGAGCGCCTCGGCGTCGACCTGCGCGGCGACGGCCTGCGCCTCCGGCCCGATGGCCACGATCGCAAAGCCGTGCCCTGCCGCGTCGTCGAGGCGCATGCGGCTGCGGTCGCGGCGCTCCAGCCAGGGTTGCGCGAGCATGCGGCCGCTGAGCGCGAGGCCGCCGTCATCGGCGAGGAAGCCATCCCGATAGAAGGGTTTGGGCTTGTATTTCATCTGGGCGAAATAGGCCTGCACGGGCGGCACGAGGCTCGCGGCCCGGAAGGCGTTCTGCACGAAAGCCGCCTGCCGCAGCGATTTCGGCATCATGATGCGGCCCATGTTCATCGCCAGTTCGATGAGCGCCCAGGCGTGCGGCGAACGCTCCTGCTGATAGGTCGACAGCAAGCCCGCGCCCGCCGCCCCCTTCACCACGGCGGCGAGTTTCCAGGCCAGATTATGGGCGTCGCGAATGCCGCTGTTCATGCCCTGCCCGGCGAAAGGCGGCGACAGATGCGCGGCGTCTCCCGCCAGATAGATGCGCTTCGAATTCCACCTGTCGGCCTTGCGCGCATGGAACGTATAGACCTGGCGGCGGACGACCGGCGAATCCGCATCCGGGCCTGCGGCGGCGAGCAGCGAACGGGCGAATTCGGGCGTCGAGGACGCCTCCTCGTTCTCGTTCTCGTGCAGCATGAATTCGTAGCGGCGGATGCCGCCGGGTCCGGGAAGCGTGATGAAGGGCCGCGCCGGATCGCACATGACGCGCGTCTGGCGGAAGCGTTCCTTCGTCTCGGCCAGATCGACGATGAGCCAGCGTTGCCTGTAGGTCGAGCCTTCCAGCGTGGCGCCGATGATCTGACGCAGCTTGCTGCGCGCGCCGTCCGAGCCCACCACATAGGCGGCGCGCACCTGCTTCTCCTGCGCGCCCGCCCGCAGGGTCAGGCTGACGCCCGCCTCGTCTTCCACGACGCTTTCGCAATCATGCTCGAACAAGGGCTCCACATGCGGATAGCGGGCGAGCGCGGCGCGCAATGTCGCTTCAAGCCTGGGCTGCGTGAAGGCGTTGCGGCGCGGATAGCCATATTCGCGCGTCGTCGGTTCGACCTTGGCGAAGCAGACGCCATTGGGGGTGAAATAATTAGAGCCGTAATCCAGCATGACGTCGGCGATGACCTCGTCCGCCAGCTCGATCGCCTGCATGGTGCGCAGCGCCTCGTCGTCGATCGAGACGGCGCGCGGCTGCGACACCGTGCTGGCGTTGCGTTCGATCAGGAGCACGCGCAGGCCCGCCTGTCCGAGAAGATGCGCGATGGTCAGCCCTGTCGGACCTGCGCCCACGATGGCGACATCGCAGGTCAGGGAAGCCGTTTCATTCGCGTCCGTCATGCAATGTCCTTCACGTCATCAAGGGCGCGGCGATTTTCTCTTCCGACGGCATGAATGTCGCGCGCAGCGCCGCTTCTATCATCGCGGCGGCCGAGACGAGAAGCAGGACGAGCCTGCGTTCCTCGGCGGCGTCAAGGCCGTCGGACTCCAGCACGAGGCTGAGGCTGGCGACGAGGCCCGCATCCTCGCAGACGATCGGGGCCGCGAGGCCCGCCAGACCGCGATCGATTTCGCCGCGACCGACGCAGAACCCCTGGCGACGGATCGCCGCGAGATCCGCCCTGAGGGCGTCGTCGGCGGACTTGCCCGCATGCGCCAGCAGTTTCGCAAGACGGCGCGCGGGCAGGCGCGCGAGAATGACCTTGGAGGTCGCGCCCTGCATCAGCGGCATCGGGCGTCCGCGCTCGTAGCTCGGGCGGAAATGCGCGTCGGGCGAGGCGCGGTCGGCGATGCACATGACCTGATCATCGTAGAGCCGCGACAACAGGCCGACGCAGGGACGGCGCGCCTGCGCGACGACATCCTCCAGCACCGGCATGGCGGCGCGCAGCAGCGGATCGGTCAGGCGCGTCAGCCGGTCGAACTCGATGAAGGCCGGGCCGAGCCGATAGCTGGCGTCGACGCCGGTTTCCAGCAGGCCGGCGGCGAGAAGATCGCGCACCGTGCGATAGACAGTGCTCTGCGGCGCGGCGAGCGCATCCGCCATGGCCTGCACGGTCCAGGCCCCTTCGGCCTCGCCGAAGAGGCGCAGCACCGCCATGTAGCGTTCGAGACCGGCCATGCGGGTCGCCTCAGCTGCGCAGGATCGCCTTGCCCCACAGATTGAGCGTGCGCTCCGCATGCGGCCATTCCTTCACCTTGCGGTCGTGCACGATCTCGAGTTCGGCCGAGACCTCGATCCAGTTTCCGTCCGGATCGACGATGAAGATGAAGAGGTTGTTGCCGGGACCATGGCGGCCCGGACCCCACATGAGCTGGATGTCCTGCGTGGCGAAGTGATCGCACCAGTCGCGGATCGAGTTCCAGTCGCCGGCCTCGTAGGAATGATGGTCGACGCCCTTCCGGTCCGAGCGGAAGCAGGCGAGCGAATGATGCTCGTGGTTCGAGCGCATGAAGCAGGTGGAGACTTCGCCGGTGGGCTTGCGCACGCGGTCCGACACGCCGAATCCGAGTTTGCCGGCGTAGAAGGCCTCGATGGCGTCGGGATCATGCGTGGCGAGCGTGAGATGCTGGGTCGGACCCTTGATGCCGGGGCGCGTCTCCGCCTCCTCCAGCGCGAGGCCGAACAGCATGCGGTTGCCGTCGGGATCGAGCACCGAGAAGGCCTGCTCCAACAGGATGGACGGCGCGTCCTGCGGGGCCAGGCCCTCGTTCTCGGCGCGGGCGCGAAGTTCGGCGAGCGAATCCTCGTCGCGGCACGCGAAGGCGCCGTGTTCGAGCTGCTTCGTGGCGCCCTTGCTGACCAGGAGACGACGGCCGGGACCGCGACAGATGAAGAGGTCGCCCTGCTGTTCCACGCTCATCTGCATGGCGTCGCCATAGAATTTGGCGAGGCGGGCCGGATCGGCGCTCTGGAACGCGACATGATGCAGATAGGCGGCTGCATTCAAGGTGGTGTAGGTCATGAATTCCTCCCGTTTTACCGATATTCGATAAAACGGGAGGCTATGTCAACTTACTTTCTCAAAAATTGAGATTTCAGGCCTTACTTGCTGGCTTTGAGCACCGGGTTCCAGCGCGCGACCTCGGAGGCCACGAACTTGCCGAGCCATTCGCCGCCGCGCTCGTCCTTGGTGGGCAGCACGCCGCCCAGGTCCTCGAGGCGCTTGCGGGTGCCGGCGTCGTCGAGCGCGGTGTTGAGCGCGCTCGTCAACTTGGCGACGACGTCCTTCGGGGTGCCCTTGGGGGCGAAGACGGCGTTCCAGGCGGCGACCTGATATTCAGGCAGCCCGGCTTCCTTGGTGGTCGGGACGTCCGGCAGGGCCGGCGAGCGCTCGGCGCTGGCGATCGCCAGGGCCTTGATGGAGCCCGCCTTCACCTGGCTGACGAGGTTGACGATCTGGTCGCACATGTAGTCGACCTGGCCGGACACGAGATCGTTGAGGGCCGGGCCGGTGCCGCCGTAGGGGACCGCCGTGGGCTTCACGCCGATCTGGCTGTTCAGCAGGATGCAGGTCATGTGCGACACGGCGCCGACGCCCGCATGGGCCTGGTTCACCTTGTCGGCATTGGCCTTCAGGTAGGCGACGAATTCCTTCATGTCGTTCGCCGGGAAGGCCTTTTTGGTGACGATCAGGATCGGGGTGCCGGCCGCCATGCCGACGGGCTCGAAATCCTTGACGGGATCGTATTTCAGGTTGGCGTAGAGCGCGGGAGCCGCGCCATGAGTGCCCATGTGGCCCATCATGATCGTATAGCCGTCAGGCTTGGCCTGCGACGCGCGGGTGATGCCCGTGGTGCCGCCGGCGCCCGCCACGTTCTCGACCACGATCTGCTGGCCGAGCGTCTTGGACATGTTCTCGCTGACCAGGCGCGCCACGATGTCCGTCGGTCCGCCAGCCGCGAAGGGCACGATCATGGTGATCGGCTTGGTGGGATAGGTCTGGGCGACAGACATGCCGGCAAAGGCCACGCTGGCGGCCAGCGCCAAAATCAGTCTCTTCATGTTTCACTCCCTGATCAAATCGGATCCGTCAGCGCAAGCTTAAGCAACTCGGCTGCTTTCCATAGATAGGATCCGTCCCGCAGCAGTATAGGGCAGAGCTGCTGCGGGGGGTCTAAGACTTTCGATCACTCGACGAAGACTTCGTCCCTGCCCTTCCGGATCGACGGCAGGAGCGCGATGATCAGCATCAGCACCGCGATGGCGAGCAGCACGCCCGAGACCGGACGCTCCACGAAAGTCATGAAGCTGCCGCGCGACAGGATGAGGGCCTGACGCAGCTTCTCTTCCATCAGCTTGCCGAGCACGAAGCCGAGCAGCATCGGGGCGGGCTCGAAGCCGAACTTGAGCAGCGTGTAGCCGACGAGGCCGAAGAAGGCCGTGAAGAGCACGTCGCTGGTCGAGTTGTTCACCGAGTAGATGCCGATGCAGCAGAAGATCATGATGGCCGGGAACATCATGCGGTACGGCACCTTGAGCAGGCGGATCCACAGGCCGATCAGCGGCAGGTTGATGACCAGCAGCATCAGGTTGCCGAGCCACATGCTGGCGATCATGCCCCAGAACAGGTCCGGGTTCTTGGTCATGACCTGGGGGCCGGGAATGATGCCGTGGATGGTCATCGCCCCGACCATGAGGGCCATGACGGCGTTGGGCGGGATGCCGAGCGTCAGCAGCGGGATGAAGGCCGTCTGGGCGCCCGCATTGTTGGCGGCCTCGGGTCCGGCGACGCCCTCGATGGCGCCGCGGCCGAAGCGGCTCGGGTCCTTGGCGAGCTTCTTTTCCATCGTGTAGGAGGCGAAGGGTCCGAGCACCGCGCCGTTGCCGGGCAGGATGCCCAGGATGGCGCCCACGAAAGTGCCGCGCAGGATCGGCCGGTAGGCCTGCTTGAAGTCCTCCTTGCCGGGGAGCAGCTTGCCCACCGCGCGCTGGACGACGTCGCGGGTCTCGGGATTCTCGAGGTTGCGGACGATCTCGGCGAAGCCGAAAATGCCCATGGCCAGCACGGCGAAATCGATGCCGTCGGAGAGATCCTGCAGCCCCAGCGTCAGACGCTCCTGTCCGGTCTCGAGATCGGTGCCGACCGTCGAGAGCAGCAGACCCGCGAGGATCATGCAGATCGCCTTGAGGATCGAGCCGCGCGCGAGCACGACCGCGAAGACCAGGCCCATGATCATCAGGGAGAAATATTCGGCCGGGCCGAACAGCTGCGCGAGCTTGGTGAGCGGCTGGCCGAGCGCCGCGATCAGCAGCGTCGCGACCGTGCCGGCGAAGAACGACCCGATGGCGGCGATGCCGAGCGCCACGCCGGCGCGGCCCTGCTTGGCCATCTGGTGGCCGTCGAGGACCGTCACGACCGAGGTGGCTTCGCCCGGCAGGTTGACCAGGATGGCGGTGGTGGAGCCGCCATATTGCGCGCCGTAATAAATGCCCGCCAGCATGATCAGCGCGCCGGTCGGATCAAGACCGAAGGTGATAGGCAGCAGCATCGCGATGGTGGCGATCGGGCCGACGCCCGGAAGCACGCCCACAAGCGTGCCCACCATGCAGCCGATGAAGCAGAAGAAGATGTTGTTCAGCGTAAGCGCGGTGCCGAAACCGAGCGAAAGGTTTCCCAGAAAGGCTTCCATGTCGGGCTCCGGCTCAGAAAGGCAGAATGGGTTCGAGCAGCGAGCCGACGACCGGAATCGGAAGGCGCAGCAGAACTTTGAAAAGGAGGATGCAGATGGTGGTCAGGATGACCGCGAAGATCGCCGATTCCTTCCAGCGAAATTCGTCGCTGGCCATGGATCCGAAGAACATTGCGAGCGGCCCCGAGACCACGAGACCGAGAGGCCGGATGGTGAGGGCGAAGAGAACGATGCCGCCGAAGATGAAGAAGGCGCCGCGCAGCGACCAGCGCTCGAGACGCGGACCGTCGACCAGCAAGGAGGTGATCACGAGGCCGAGCCCGCCGACCGCCACCATGACGGCGAGCGATTGCGGCAGCATGCCGGCGCCCATGGCGTTCAGCGTGCCGCGCCCGAGCGTCTGGGCCTGCCAGAAGGCGAAGATCCCGAGGGCGATGAGGAAGAGGCCGGCTCCAAAATCCTGGCCTGAGCGAATCCCGAAGGATGGCTTGCGGTCATCCGGCGAAGTCTGTTCCGACATTCTTGCAGCACCTTGTGTGATCGGCGCGGGAGAGCGGCTCCCGCGTTTGACTTGATCCATGCCGGCGCCGGGCGCCCCGCGGGTCCATGCATGACCCTGCGGGCTTGTTCGCCGACCCCGTACGTCTCGTCCCCTTGTTGACACAATCATAGCCGTCTCGGGCGCCCAAAGCCATCCGTATGCCAAGGGTCCAGACTAAAGTCGGATGATTGTGATAAAAGCACTCATGAGTGCATGAATCCGACAGCAAGGCGCCTTCGGGTCCTGCGCCTTCACCCCTTCGCCAGCGCCTTTCGGGCGGCCTTGAGTTCGGACAGGTAATCGGCGAAAGCCGCGTCCATGTCGAACTGCGGCGCCCAGCCCAGCTGCTCGCGGGCCGCCCCGATATCGAGATGCGCGCTCTTCGATTTTGGCGGCGCGCCCGGCATCACCTCATAGGACAGGCCCGGCAGCAGTCGCGACACGGAGGCGACGACATCGTCGAAGGGCGTCACATAGCCGTTGCCGATGTTGAAGAAGGCCTGGCGCGGCATGGGCGCGGTGACGGCAAGATCGACTGCCCGGCCCATGTCCCGCGCGTAGATATATTCGTTGGCCATCGTCTCGGCCGAGGTGATCTTCGCCTTGACGCCGTCGAGCCCGGCCTCCAGCAGCGCCTGCATCTTGGCCCCGCCCGAAGAGCCGGCCCAGAAGTGGCCGAAGCCGAAGACATTGGCGGGCCGCAGCATGATCAGTTCGAATCCGTGCGCGTCCGCATAGGCTTCCAGCAGCAGTTCCTGGCCGACCTTCAGGTTGCCGTATCCGCGGCCGCCGCCACGCGGAAAGCTTTCGTCGATGCTGCCGGTCGCGGGCCTGCGCCCGTCATAGACGCCGAAGGTGCTCATGTGGACGAGGCGCTTCAGGCCACAGAGCCTGACGCATTCGGCGACGTTGCGGACGCCGCCCAGATTGATGTCGAAGGCGAGGTTCAGCGACTGCTGCACGCGCCCGCCGATCAATCCGGCCGTATGGACGATGACCTCGACGTCATGCGCGCGCACGGCGGCCATCAGGGTCGGCAGATCGCGCACGTCGCCGCGCAGCAATTTCGCCTTTCCGGCGCCGAGCTTGAAATCGATGAAATCCGCGCGGGGCTCAGGATCGAAGAAGACGATCGTCTCGCCGCGCGCGATCGCCTCGCGGGCGAAGGCCGTACCGATCAGCCCTGCTCCGGTCACCAGAACCGTCATGCGTTTTCTCCCGATGGCGCGGCCCGATCGTGCGACGGGCCCTGCCGCCATTGTGGTGACGACGGCCCCATGGTGTCAACGCGGTCGGCTCCGTCCGGTTTGCAAGCCGGCCGATCCTGCGAAACGAGCGCGCAATACGGACGCTTCGCACCAAGCAAGCCATGCGCCATGTCGCGCCATGCGACCGACGACGTCGCCGGCGCCATTGTTTCCGGCGCGGTAAGCCGATATCGTTGCGCGCAACAGGCGCTCAACACAAAGGGAGAACAGCTCTGATGGCGAGGATTTCGCGACTTGAAAAAGAACTTTCGGCGCAGCGCACCGGTCTGATCATGTTCGATTCACTGAACGGCTACCTGCACCCGCGCGATCCCAACAAGGTGAAGTTCCTCGAAGAGCGCAACATCCTCCCCAATCTGCAGCGGCTTCTCGGCGGCGCCCGCAAGGTCGGCATGAACGCCTTTTATCCGAGCGGAGCGCACACGCCCGACGGGTCCGACACGGTGGCGCGGCTGACCGACACCGACATGGACCTCGGGGCGACCGGCGAAGCCTCCAAGGCGATCAAGCCGCGGTTCTATGCCGGATCGGAAGATTCCAAGATCGCCCCGGAGCTTGCGCCCGTGGAAGGCGACGTCGTGATTCCGAAACATCGCTGGAACTCGTTCTTCCAGACCGATCTCGACCTGCAATTGCGGGTGCGCGGCATCGAGACGATCATCATTGCGGGCGGCTCCACCGATGTGGGCATCGCCAGCACGGTGTTTGCGGCGCGGGATCTCGACTACGGGATCGTGGTGGCGCGCGACGCCTGTTTCTCGGCGCGCGGCAACAACAACCAGTTCTTCATGGAACGCGTGTTCCCGCGCATGGGCCGCGTCATGGATGTCGACGATATCATCGCGCTGATGCGCGCCTGAGGAGAGCGTCATGACCAATATTGAAACCAGGACGCTCACCTGCGCGGGCGGCATGCCGGCATTCGTGGCCAAGCCCGAAGGTTCCGGCCGCAAGCCCGTCGTCGTGCTGATGCACGAGCGCTACGGCCTCGTCGACCATACGCGCGATCTCGCCAAGCGCTGCGCCAGCGACGGTTTTGTGGTGATCGCCCCGAACTTCTTCTTCCGGCATCCTGAGCAGGACGTGCTCAACGCCGGAAACTCGCGCTACGATCTGAGCGATCCGGAATCGATCGAACTGATCCAGGCGGCGGTCGACGCCATTTCAAAGGAGCCTTCCGCGGACATGAGCCGCCTTGCAGTCGCTGGCTATTGCCAGACCGGGCGTCACCCGCTGGTCTATGCGTCGCAGGCGAAGATCGCCGCCGCCATCGTGTGGTATGGCGCGGCCTCGAAACGTGAATGGAAGACCAGCGACCTGCAACCGCGCCCGCTGGAAGACGTGATCGCCGACGTGAGCTGCCCGGTGTTCGGCGCTTTCGGGGCGGCGGATCACATCATCGCGGTCGAGGACGTGCGCTACATGCGCGACGTGCTCGAAAAGCACAAGAAGACCTACGACATCCACGTCTATGCGGGCGCGCCGCATGGCTGGCTGAACGACACCATGCCGGGCCGGTACCGCAAGCCGCAGGCGGATGCGGGCTGGGCCGCGCAGCAGCGCTTTCTCGCCGAAGTGCTGGCCGAAGGCTACAAGACCGATCCGATCACGCAGCGTTACGACTGCAGCTTCGGGGCGGACTATGATTTCAGCAAGAATGTCCGTCTGGAGTAGGCCATGTCAGGATTTCAAAAGGGCGATGCGCTTGTGGTGACGGGCGCGGCGCAGGGAATTGGCCGCGCCATCGCGGTCGAGATGGCGAAGCGCGGCGCGCGGCTTGCGTTGTGGGACGTCTCCGACGAGGGGCTGGCGGAAACGTCCGCCCTCTGTTCGGCGCTCGGCGCGACGCCGCTCGTCGCGCATGTGGATGTGGGCGACCCCGCCCGCATCGCGCAGGCGGCCGCGGAAGCCATCGCGCATTTCGGCGGGATTTTCGGACTCGTCAACAATGCCGGGATCTTTCCGCGCGTGCCGATCATGGACGTGACGCCGGAAACCTGGCGCCAGGTGCTGGGCGTCAACCTGATGGGCACGGTGTTCTGCTCGCAGGCCTTTGCGCGAGACATGATGACGCGCGGGCGCGGCGCCATCGTCAATATGGCGTCCGGACGCGCGCTTCAGGGCACGCCGCGCGGCGCGCATTATGCGGCCTCGAAAGCCGGCATCGTGTCGTTCACGAAAAGCAGCGCGCTCGAATTCGCCGAGAGCGGCATCCGGGTGAATTGCGTGATCCCGGGCGTGACCGAGACGGCGCAACCGCTCGCCGACACGACGCTCGAGGAATTGCACAGGCGCGGCAGGAAAATTCCGCTGGGCCGGATCGGCCAGCCGGAAGACATCGCCAAGGTGGTGGCGTTTCTGCTCAGCGACGACGCCGCCTACATGACCGGTCAGTCGGTGGCGGTGAACGGCGGCGCGATCACGATTCCCTGATCCCGCGCCGCGGACGACAGCGCGAGACCGGCTTCAGCCGATCTCGATGTCGAGGCCGAGATCCAGGATGGGAGCGGAATGGGTCAGCGCGCCTGAGGAGATCAGGTCCACGCCCGTTTCCGCAATGCCCTTCACGGTGTCCTTGTTGATGCCGCCCGACGCTTCCAGCTTCACCTTGCCGGCGCAGATTTTCACCGCCTCGCGCATGTCGGGGATCGACATGTTGTCGAGCAACACGAAGTCGGCGCCTTCGTCCACGACTTCGCGCAGCTGATCGAGATTGTCGACCTCGATCTCGACCTTGACGAGATGACCCGCCGCCGCCTTTGCGGCCCGCAGGGCGGCGCGGGTTCCGCCCGCCACGGCGATGTGATTGTCCTTGATGAGGAACGCGTCATCGAGGCCAAAGCGATGATTCATCGCGCCGCCGCAGCGCACCGCATATTTCTCGAAAGCGCGCAGGCCCGGGGTGGTCTTGCGGGTGCAGCAGATTTTCGCATTGGTGTGGGCGACAAGCGCCACATATTCGGCCGTCAGCGTGGCGATGCCCGACAGCCGGCAGGCGTAGTTCAGCGCGACGCGCTCCGCCGTCAGAATGGCGCGGGCATTGCCGACGATGCGGGCGACAGCGGTTCCGGCGGGCGCATGGGCGCCATCTTCCACCAGCGCCTCGAAGCGCAGCGACGGATCGATGATGCGGAACGCCGCTTCCGCCAGCGCCAGTCCGGCGATGACGCCGGGCTTGCGCGCAGCCATGACGGCGCTCGCCTGCATGGCGGCCGGGATGGTGGCCTGCGAGGTGATGTCGCCGGCGCGGCCGAGATCCTCGTCGAGCGCTGCGCGGACGGCCGTTTCGAGCAGGATGGGATTGAAGAAGGCGAGGGACATGGCGGGTTCCGGGTTGGCGTTTCGGGCTTTATCGAAGGTCAGGGTGAAAGACGCAAGTTCGGCCTCACGCGTCGCCGGCGACGCGGCGCAGGCGGTCCGACAATTCGCGCGTGGAGGGAATGCGGCGGTGATCTTCGGCCGCCCGGGCTTCGTCCTGCGCGAGATTGTCGATCATGGCCAGCAGGGCCTTTCGCATCACGGCGATTTCCTCCTCGGCGAGGCCGCTGACGGCGATGCGGTTCACCTCTTCGGCCTGAGGCACGAGCTTGTCGCGCAAGGCGCGGCCTTCCGGCGTCAGGTGGATGAACACCTGCTTGCGGTCGCCCGGCTTCTGCCGGCGCTCGACGTAGCCGAGCTTCTCCATCATACGCAAAGCCGAAAAGGTCGTGGGCTCCATGACGCCGGCCTGCTCGCTCAAGGCGCGCTGGGTGATGCCGTCGCGATTCCAGAGGATTCGCAGGAAGGTCCAATGGCCGAAGGACACCGAATGTTCGGCGAGCCGCATTTGCAGCGCGCGGCCGAGACCGCGGCTCGCATCCTTGATGAGATGGGCGAGGCGATCGTCGGGCACGGATTCGCGCCAGTGATGCAGGATCGCCTGCGTCAGCGCCGGCGCCTTCTTGGGTGTGCGCTCAACCATGCTGGCCCGTCTCCCCCGGCAGTCCGACCTGATGGCGCAGCTCGATCTCGCGCTGTTCCTGCGCGGACTGCAGGATCGCGAGGCAGACTTCCATCGTGGCCATGCTCCACTCGCCCGAATGCAGCGGCGGCGTTCCATGCAGCACCGCGGCCACGAGTTCGTCCATCACTTCCGAACGCGGGACGCCCGGCGGCGGCAAAGCGGCGAAATCCTGGGCGAGATCGCCATAGATGCGCACGCCATCGGGAAAGGGACGCAGGTCGGCGCGTTCGCACGAGGCGATGAGGAGGCCGAACTGCTGGTGCTGGCGGCCGCTCGCCGCAGAGGCGTCGGCATAGGCGGCGCCGCCGTAGTTCTTGGCGTTCTTCAGCGCGGTTTCCTGCGCGATGTCCTTCGACTTCGCGAGCGCGGCGCGCGCAGCGCCGTAGTCGGCCGGGTTCTTCTTCAGCCCGCTCTCGGCGATCCAGCCGCAGAATTCATCCGAGTCGAAATGGGCGTAGCCGCTGTAGGTCATGGTGGCGGAGAGCCCGTCCTCGAAGGTCAGGATGGCGTTATAGGCGCCTTCGGTCGGTCGCGCCGGATCCCAGATTCCCGTCGTGGCGCGTACGCTTTTGACGCGGCCGCCGCCGATCAGGCGGATCATCTCGACCTGGTGGGGCGCCTGGTTGTAGACGGCGCCGCCGCCCTGCCGGGTGTCGAGCTCTTCGGGCCTGCGCGGGCGATAGATGAAATCCGTGAAGTTCATGGCGGTGATCATGCGCAGCCGGCCATAGGCGCCGCCGGCGACGAGTTCGCGCGTCTTCACGATGGGAGCGTCGAAGGAATGGCTGTGGCCGACGATGACGCGCACGCCAGCGGCGCTTGCGGCGTCGATCATGGCGCGGCACTCGTCGAGGCTGAGCGCCATGGGTTTCTCGACCAGCGCATGTTTGCCGCGCGCCGCCGCGGCCGCCACCTGGGGCGCATGAAACTGATGCGGCGAGGCGATGTAGACCGCATCGACTCCGTCATCGGCGCAGAGCGCCTCGATCGTGTCGAACGTGCGCGCGCCGAAATCCTCGGCAAAGCGCGCGCGGGCTTCCGGACGCGGATCGAAGCCCGCGACGATGTCGATGCGCGGATCGCCCCGGAAGGTCGGGATCATGAACGAGAAGGCGCGGCCCAGCCCCGCGATCCCCAGTCTCACCTTGCGATCGCTCATGCGCTTGCGCCTTTCGGGACGTCAGACGTCTATGGTGATCTCATCGCCCAGCGCGCGCGACACGCACACCATGATGTTTTCGGGCTTCTCATAATCGGAGAGCACGAGATCCCGGTGATCGACCTCGCCGGCGACGAGCTTCGTCCTGCACGAGCCGCAGGTGCCGCTCTCGCAGGAGCTCGGCACGACATGGCCATTGTCGCGCAGCACTTCCAGGATGGTCTTGCCGACCGGCACTTCATAGGCGGCGCCGGATTTGGCGAGGCGCACCGTGAAAGGCTTGTCCTCCGGCTTGGTCATGGCGCCGGGCGGCGTGAAATCCTCGAAATGCACCTTGGCGGTCGACCAGTGGCCCGTCATGTCGCGCACCGCCTGCATCAGGCCGCGCGGGCCGCAGCAATAGAGATGCTGCGCGCCGGGCTTTTCCAGCACGGGCCAGAGATCGAGCGCATTGTCGGGGTTTCCCTCGTCGTGGTGGATCGTCACCATGCCGCGAAATTCGGGCTGCTTCAGCTCGTCGAGGAAGGCCGTCATGGCGGGCGTGCGCGACAGATAGTAGAGCTTGAAACGCCCCTCCCCGCGCGAGCGGATGTGGCGGATCATCGACAGGATCGGGGTGATGCCGATGCCGCCCGCGATGAACAGATATTGCGGCGAAGGCGCGAGCGAAAAGTCATTGCGGGGCGCCTCGACCATGATCTCGTCGCCGACCCTGGACTCGTCGATGAGGCTCACGGAGCCGCCGCGCCCGCCGACCTCGCGCTTGACCGCGATGCAGTAGCGGTCGCGCTCCTCCGGATCGTTGCAGAGCGAATATTTGCGGATCTCGCCATTGGGCACGCGCAGGGCGAGATGCGCCCCCGCGGTGAATTCCGGCAGGTCCGCGCCGTCGGGATGGCGCAACTCGAAAAATTCGATATCTTCGGCCGCGGGCTGCTTCTGCGTGATGCGCAGGGCCATCATGTCGGCTTGTTCGGACACGTCGCATTCCTCCCCGCCGGGGCGCTCAAGGGGCCCGGTCCAGACGTCTTCACCCGGATACTTAGACATCTAATAATCATTGCGCAAGGGCAAAGGCGCCGCAGCCAGGCCCTTCGCCAAGCGCGCCGCAGCTTGACTGCGGCGGCGAAAAACCTTGGCGGCCGCGCAAAAACCGCGTGGACAAGACCGGGCTCGCGCGCTAGATACTTAGAGGTCTAAGAAACTGGCGCTCGATCGCTTCGGAGGAACCCCATGCTCACCAGACAGGAAAACGATCTTCTGTGCCGTGTCGAGGGCGATGCTCCCATGGGCAAGATCATGCGCAGCCACTGGATCCCGGCCTGCCTGATCGAGGAAGTGCCGGAGCCCGATGGCGACCCCCTGAAGGTGCGCCTGCTCGGCGAGGATCTCGTGGTGTTCCGCGACACGGACGGGCGCGTCGGCGTGCTCGACGAAATGTGCCCGCATCGTCGCGCCTCGCTGGTGTTCGGGCGCAACGAGGAATGCGGACTGCGCTGCCTCTATCACGGCTGGAAGATCGACGTGGACGGCAATGTCGTCGAAATGTCGTCCGAGCCGGCCGGCAGCGGCTTCGCCGAGAAGGTGAAGCACAAATCCTATCCGGTGCGCGAAGGCGCGGGCTTCGTGTGGACCTATATGGGCCCGGCCGAGGAAATGCCGGAATTCGCCCCGCCGGTGTTCCAGCCGACGCCCGACACGCGGATCGCCATCGCGAAGATCCACATCGACTGCAACTGGGCGCAGATTCTCGAAGGCGCGATCGATTCCGCCCACAGCTCCAGCCTGCATTCCTCCGACATGGTGCCGGCGCGCGTGGCCGGGGCGGAGGCCACGGACGTCAACTGGCTGCGCCCGTCCACCGACAAGGCGCCGCGCATGCAGGTGCAGCTGACGAGCTTCGGGTTCCGCTACGCGGCGATCCGTCGTCCGATCAACAATCCGAACACGCATGACTACATCCGCACGACCCTGTTCATCGCGCCCTATTCGGTGCTGATCCCGCCCAACAACATGTACAATGTGGCGATCCTGCACGTCCCCACGGACGACACCCATACGGCGTTTCACTTCATCGCCTTCGGGGGGGCGACGACGCCCAGCACCGAGGAATGGCGCAAGTTCCTGCACGCGCAGGTCGGCATCGACGTCGACAAGCACTTCCGCAAGGTGCGCACGCGCGCCAACAATTACCTGCAGGACCGCAAGGCGATGAAGCTCGGGAATTTCACCGGCATTCCGGGCATCCCGAACCAGGACATCGTGATGTGGGAAACCATGGGCCCGATCGCCGACCGCACGTTCGACCGGCTCGGCGCCAGCGATCTGGCGATCGTCGAATTCCGCAAGCAGATGGTGGCGGCGGCGCGGACCAAACAGGAGGGCGGACCGTCGATCGGGACGGTCGAGCCGCGGATTCCGCAAAACCGGCTGATGTCCTTCGAGGGCGTCGTGCCGAAGACGACCGACTGGCGCGTCATGGGCGTGACGCCGGAAGAGATGGCGCATGGCGCGCAGCCGGCCACGACCGCGGCGGAATAGCCGCATCGCATGACTCGGGCGCTCTGCGCCGCTACAAAGGGCGGGGGCGGCCATCGCGGGGCAACCGCCTCATGGTTCCACGCGCTCCGCCAAGAAGGTTCGAATGCACGACCTCGATGAAGCCCATGACCACGCCGGCATGTCGGAGGAAGACAAGGCCGCCATGGCGGCCTGGATCTGGAGCCAGGAAACCGTCGAACTGAAGACGATCGGCATCGACATCGGCAGCTCGACGTCGCATCTCCTGTTCGCCAAGGTCACCCTGCAGCGGCAGTCGCAGGGACTTTCGAGCCGCTTTCTGGTGACGCGCCGCGACGTTCTGTGGCGCTCGCCCATCATGCTGACGCCATTCCTGCCGAACGGCACCATCGACGCGCGCAGCCTGGAAGATTTTATCCGCGGCGCCTATGCGGCGGCCGGCTTCCGCCGCGAGGACGTGGACACGGGCGCGGTGATCCTGACCGGCGAGGCGATCAAGCGCACCAATGCGCGCGCCATCGACGAATTGTTTGCTGAAGAAGCCGGAAAATTCGTCTGCGCCACCGCCGGCCACAAGCTCGAATGCACGCTGGCGGCGCATGGATCGGGCGCGGTCGCGCTGTCCAAGGCGCAGGACGCCGTGGTGCTGCACATCGACATCGGCGGCGGCACCACGAAACTGTCGCTCATCGACCGCGGCGTCATCCGCAGCGTCGCGGCCTTCGCGGTCGGCGG
Source organism: Beijerinckiaceae bacterium (assembly GCA_019747375.1). Lineage (GTDB taxonomy): Bacteria > Pseudomonadota > Alphaproteobacteria > Rhizobiales > Beijerinckiaceae > Terripilifer. Next base: position 24,365 of record JAIEQX010000191.1, read on the forward strand.
GCGCCTGCTCGCGCATGACGGCCGCGAGGGCTGGACCCGCGTCGACGAATCCGCGCAACTCGTCGCCGACGAACTCGGCCTTTCGACGACGCCTGGCGCGCTGTCGAACCTGATGACCCGCAAGAAGATCGCCGAACGGCTGGCCGATATCGCGGTCGACCAGATCACCGGCGCCAAGCTCGACGCTCTGGGGCAGAAGCTCGAACTGACCGAACCGCTCGACCGCAGCCTGACGCCCACGATCCTGACGTTTTCCGGCGGCGTGTCGGAGTATATTTTCGGCACGGAAGAAGCCGAATATGGCGACATCGCCAAGCTTCTGGCCGCGGCGATCCGCACCAAGCTCGCGGCGCGTTCGAGCCTGCCGATCAGCGATCCGGGCAATCGCATCCGCGCAACCGTGATCGGCGCCTCGCAGTTCACCGTGCAGGTCAGCGGCAAGACGATCTATCTTCCGCCCGACGGATCGCTGCCGGTGCACAATGTGCCGGTCATCCAGGTCGGCATGGACCTGTCGGACGACATCGCGCCCGAGGTCGTCACCAAGCGCATCCTCGAAAAGATCGCGCAGCTCGATCTCGAACCTTCGGACCGCATGGCCATTGCATTTCCATGGCATGGCGACCCGGAATACAGCCGCCTCGCTTCCGCGGCGCGCGCCATCCGGGATGCGGTCGCGCCCGAGGGACGCCGCAAGAACCTGCTGCTGATGATGATCGACGGCGATGTCGGCCGCACGATGGGCCGGCTCCTTTCCGACGAGGTGGGACTCGACGGACCCCTCGTCTCGATCGACGGCGTGCAGTTGCAGGAGCTCGATTATGTGGATGTCGGCGAATTGATCTCGCCGCCCGGCGTCGTTCCGGTCGTCATCAAGTCGCTGCTCTTCTCATGACGGATCGCCCGGCCGAAGAGCCGGGCGGCCAAACAGCAAAAACGGGAGGTTTGCATGAGCACACAGGAACAGCCGCGCTATGGCGTGGATCCGTATCTCGACTGGGTCGCGCGGGAAGGCCTGCCGGTCACCGAGCATTACGGCATCGACCTCTTCTCGGTCGAGACCAAGCCCTGGGCGCGCTACGGCGTGAAGGGCGCGGCCGTGCACCTGAAGGGCCGCGGCGACTTTTCGAACATGTTCCTGTTCGACATCGGACCGGGACAATCGACGACGCCGCAGCGGCACCTCTACGAAGACGTCATCTATGTGCTCGAGGGATCGGGTTCGACGCAGGTCGAGTTCGCGGACGGCACGAAGCGCAGCTTCGAATGGGGGCCGAAGAGCCTGTTCGCGATTCCGCTCAACGCCAGGCATCGCCACTTCAACGGCAGCGGCCGTGAGCGCGCGCTGCTGGTCTCCACCACCAACCTGCCGATGATCCTCAACGTGTTTCACGACGAGAGCTTCGTGTTCGGCACCGACCGCGACTTCATGGAGCGCGCCGGCAAGCAGGGCTATTTCGCCGGCGAGGGCGACCTCATCACGGTGCGGCCCGGAAACCATATGTGGGAGACGAATTTCGTCCCCGATCTGGCGGCGATCGAACTCAAGTCCTGGGGCGACCGCGGCGCCGGCGGCACCAACATCATGTTCGTGCTGGCCGACGGAATCATGCACGCGCATATTTCCGAAATGCCGGTCGGCACCTACAAGAAGGGCCACAAGCACGGGCCGAGCTTCCATGTGATGTGCGTCACCGGACATGGCTATTCGTTGCTTTGGTATCCGCACGAGAAGGATTTCATCCGCATCGACTGGAAGCACGGCACGGTGTTTCCGCCGGCGGACCAGCAGTTCCATCAGCATTTCAACACGAGCCAGGCGCCCGCCCGCTATCTGGCGACCGCTGTCGGCGGCCTGCGTTATCCCACCATGCTGGCGCAGCGGCGCTCGCTGCTCGGCGTGAATGGCGAGAAAGGCGCGGTGTCGCTCTCGATCAAGGAAGGCGGCGACCAGATCGAGTATGAAGATCAGGATCCGCGCATCCATCGCGAGTGGCTGGAAGAAATGCGCAAGAACGACGTGACGCCGAAGATGGACAAGTTCAAGGTCGCTTGCTGAGACGGCTCCGCCTTCGCTTCATGATCGAGATCGATCCCCGGAACGCGCGTTCCGGGGATCTTTTTTTGGCGTTGGTTCCGGTGGGGTTTCGCCCCTACACTGCCTGCATAATCCGCGCCCGGCCCCGGCCAGAGACAGCGGAACAGCGGGAGGACGGCCATGGATCGTAGACAGCTTGTCGCGGGGCTTGCAGCCACGGGCGCAACAGCAGGATTTTCGGGCGCCGCGCGCGCGCAGGATTCCGTGGCGGGCCTTTACAAGGGCCGGACGATCACGCTGTTCGTGCCGACGTCTCCGGGCGGCATCAACGATATTTCGGCCCGGCTCGCCGCGCGGCATATCGGGCGTTTCCTGCCGGGCGCGCCGAACGTGGTGGTGCAGAACATTCCGGGCGGCGGCGGACTCGTGGCGGCGAACCGCCTCTACAACACGGCTGAGCGTGACGGCAGCGTGATTTCGATCATCCAGCGCGGCGCCATGCAGCTCGCCATCCAGGGCCACGCGAACGCGAAATTCGACCCGATGAAATTCACCTGGCTGGGCAGCCTGTCGTCCTATGAAGACGACGCCTATCTGCTGCTCGTCAACGCCAGCCATCCGGCGCGCACGGCGGCCGACCTGAAGAAGGGCGGCGCAGTGGTCAGGCTCGGCGGCGACCAGCCGGGCTCGACCAACCTCACCTTCGCGATCATCGCCAAGACGGTGCTGGGATTGAACATCGAGGTGGTGTGCGGATATCCGGGCGCCGCGCCGATGTTCCTCGCCATGCAGCGCGGCGAGATCGACGGACAGGTGATCGGGCTTCAGGCGGTGCGCGCCGGACAACCGAACCTCTGGGACGAGAAGAAGCTCAGGCCGCTGATCCAGTTCGGCCGCGTCAAGCGGCTCGCCGCTATGCCGGACGTGCCGACCGGACGCGAACTTGCGCCCGACGCCCGCATGCTGTCGCTGATCGAATTCGCGGAACTTCCGTTCTTCATGGCGCTGCCGTTTCTGGCGCCGCCTGACATTCCGGCGGACCGCGCCGGCGCGCTGCAGACGGCTTTCATGGAGATGACGCGCGACCGGGACTTCAGGGCGGACGCCGAGAAGATGAAGGTCGAACTTTCGCCGATCGACGGCGACGCGGTGAAGACGCTGGTTGAAAAAAGCGCCACGACGCCGAAGGACGTGGTGACGCTCTATAACGAGATGGTGCCGGTCGGCACGTAAGCCTATTTGCGCGTCCAGCCCGGAGGATTGGCGGCCTTGATGCGGCGGCCCTCCTTGACGAGTTCCTTGATGGCCCCGGTGACGGGCACGGAAAGCCCGGCCTGATCGGCCATTCTGGAGACGATCTGCATGTCTTTCAGAGCCCAGGTGAAGGTGGTCTGATCCCAGTCTTCCAGCGCCTGGCTCTTGCCGGAACTCATCATCAGGGCGTCGCGCAGGTTCGGCAGATCGATGCCGGTCGATTCGGCGATGCGGCCCGCCTCGATCAGGCCGATCGAGGTGATCCAGAGCATGAGATTGTTCATCGCCTTGCCGACCTGACCATGCCCGACATCGCCGAGATGCGAAATGTCGGACGCGAACGTGCCGAAGACCTTGCGGCCGCGCGCCACCACATCGGGCTTGCCGCCGAACAGCGCCAGCAGCTTGCCTTCGTCGGCGAACCAGCGGCCACGGCAGATCGGCGCATCGAGAATGTCGACGCCCCGGGCGCGGGCCTTCTCATCGAGCGCCTTGACGGTGTCGGGCGCGACCGTGGAACAGACCGCAATGATGGCGCCGGGCTTCAGGGCGGCGAGCAGGCCGTTTTCGCCGAGCACGACGGCGTTGACTTCCTCGTCATAGCCGACGCCCAGAATCACGATGTCGCTCGTCGCGCTCACTTCGGCGGGCGAGGCCGCGATGACCGCGCCCATGTCTCGCACCCTGGCGACGTTCTCGTCATTGATGTCATGCGCGGTGACGGCATAGCCATGCCTGATGAGATGTTTCACCATGGGCTGGCCCATGCGGCCGACTCCGATGACGCCAACGCGTTCTTTCGCGGCGATCTGTTCCGTCATGTCGTGCTCCCTTTCAGAGAATTTTTTGCCCGTAGTCGCGTTCGGCCGCTTCCGGCGTGACGCGACGCTCGGCGATGTCGTCCGCAAGGGCTGCGGCGTCGCGCTCATGCGGATCGCCATAGCCGCCGCCGCCCGCGCTTTGCAGAAGGAAACGGTCGCCCGCCTGGAGGTCGAACCGCGCGGAGGCGCGCACCACCTGCTCGCGCTCCGTGCCCGGATTGATCACGAAGCGGCCGGGTCCGCCCTCGCGGCCGCCCGCGACGCCATTGGGCGGAAAGCGGCTCTTGTCGAAGCGGCGGATGATGCTGGCGTCTTCCAGCAATTCATATTCGCGCAGCATGCTGAGGCCGCCGCGCCAGCGACCGGCGCCGCCGGTGTCGGGCGCCATGTCGAAGCGCGTGATGCGGCATGGATATTCGGATTCGAGGATCTCGATCGGGGTGATGTGCAGATTGCTGAGATGCGCCGCGGTGGCGGAGGCTCCGTCATGCCCCATGCCGCCGCCATAGGCCGAGCCGACGATCTCGTATTGCATGTTCGATCCGCCGGGGCGGCCGCGGCTCCAGTTGATCAGCAGCGCGCTGGACGAGCCCGCGCCGGCAATGGCGCGCGCCGGATGGAAATGCGCCATGGCGTCGAGGATGACGTCCACGAGTTTCAGATTGACCATCTGGTAATTCGACACGGGGGCGGGCGCGCGCGCATCCGTGACGGTGCCGGGCTTCGTGACGATGCGCACCGCGTCGCGCATGCCGTCGTTGAAGGCGAAGCGCGGGCCGAGGCTGCCGATCAGCGCGTAGAAAACGCAGGCCTCCACCATGGAGGGGCGCAGATTGACCGGGCCCCTCGCCTGCGGATCGCTGTCTGAAAAATCGAAGGTCGCGAGCCCGTCCTGCATGGTGATCGTGACGGCGAGCTTGATGGGCTTGTCCATCACGACGCCGTCGCTGTCGAGCAGGCCTTCGGCGGACGACGTTCCCTCGGGCAGCTTGGCGATGGCGCCGCGCAATTCGTCCGTGGCGCCCTTGAGGATCGCCGCGAAGGCTTCCGTCATCGTGGGCGCGCCGAAACGCGCGCAGAGTTCGCCGACACGCGCGGCGCCCATCTCCGTCACGGCGATCTGGGCCGTCACGTCGCCGCGCACCAAGGCGGGCTGACGCGTGTTGGCGAGGATCAGACGCTCGATATCGTGCAGGATCCTGCCGCCCGCCCGAATCTTGATCGGCGGAATCAGCAGGCCTTCGTGGAACATTTCGGTCGCATTGGCGGAGGTCGATCCCGGCACGGTTCCGCCGATGTCGGCCTTGTGGGCGATCGATCCCGAAAAGGCGACGATCTTGCCGTCGGCGAAGACCGGCGCCACGAAGGCCATGTCGGACACATGCGGCAGGCCGCCTTCGTAGGGGTGGTTCGATACGAAGACGTCGCCGGGCTCGATGCCGCCGTCACCGTAGACTTCAAGGATGCGGCCGACGAGATGGCGGTAGACCGGCGCGTGGAAAAACATCGGCGGGGCGACGATGAGGCGTCCCGTCGCGTCGACGATCACGCAGGAGAAATCACGCGATTCACGGATGATGGTCGAATAGCCGGAGCGATAGAAATGATAGTGCATTTCATCGACCAGGCTGGCGATCTTGTTGCGCAGGATCTGGATGGTGATCGCGTCCATGGCTCAGCCCTTGCGTTCGAGAACGAGATTGCGGAAGCCGTCGACGCGTGCGCTCCAGCCGGGATTGACCACCGTGGTGGCGTCGAACTGCTCGATGATGGCTGGTCCGTCGAGGCTGACGCCGACATCGAGCCCGTCGCGCTCGTAGACGCGCGTCGCAACTGGCGTGCGGCCATCGAAATGGACGTTGCGATGTCCTTTTTCGGCTGCGGCGGCGGGCCTTTGATCGCGCGGCGGCGCCTCTTCGCGCGGCTCGTATTTCGGCACGGCGACGCGCAGGCGCAGGCGGTAGCTGACGATCTCGACCGGACGGTCCGCCGCGGCGTGGCCGTGGATCTGCGCGTGGCGTTCATCGAAACGCGCGCGTGCGGCGGCCATCGAGGCGGCGTCGAGTTTTTCGCCGAACAGGCCGTCGAGCGGCGTGCGCAATTCGTAGCCCTGCCCCGTGTAGCGCAGGTCGAATTCGCGCGAGAAACGCGCGTCTTCGAGCTTCATGCCCTCGGCCACGAGTTCGCGACGGGCCTTGTCCTCCAGCAGGGCGAAAATGTCTTCGGCATGCTGCGGGGCGACATCCGCGAAGGGGCGCAGTTCGGAGCGGATGTAATCGTGCACGACATCGGTGCAGAGCAGTCCGAGCGCCGAGAAGGCGCCGGGGCGCATCGGCACGAGGATGCGTTTCATGCCGAGCTCCTCGGCCACGGCCGCCGCATGCACGGCGCCGGCGCCGCCGAACGGCAGCAGCGTGAAGGTCGACAGGTCGACGCCGCGTTTGGCGGCGAAGACCCGTACCTCGTCGGCCATGCGCATGTCGACGATGCGGCGGATGCCGGCGGCGGCTTCAAGCGCGTCGAGCCCGAGCGGGCGCGCCACATGATGTTCGAGCGCGGAGCGCGCCGCCGCGAGATCGAGCTTCTGCGCTCCGCCGAGAAAATAGTCGGGGTTCAGATAACCGCAGACGATGTCGGCGTCGGTGACGGTGGGGCGCTCGCCGCCGCGTCCGTAACAGGCGGGACCGGGATCTGCGCCGGCGCTCTGCGGCCCGACCGTGAGAAAGCCGCCGCCGTCGATCGACGCAATCGAGCCGCCGCCTGCCGAAATCGTCGTCATGTCGAGCGCCGGCACGTCGATCTGCCGGCGGGCGATCACGCCTTCGGTCACTTCCAGCGGCGCGCCGCCTTCGATGAAGGCGATGTCGGCGCTGGTGCCGCCCATGTCGAGCGTGACAAGTCCACGGCCGGCATCGGCGGCCGCCAGATAGGCGCTGGCCTGAGCGCCCGCCGCCGGGCCCGACAGAAGCGTGTGGACGGTGCGCCCGCCCTCGATGGCCGCCGTGAAGGGCATGACGCCGCCGTTCGACTGCATCAGAAAGCGCTGCTGCGTGCCGAGCCCGCGCTCGTCGAGCCCGCGATTGAGGTGATCGATGTAGCGCACCAGAACGGGCTCTAGATAGGCGTTGAGAAGCGTCGTCGAGAGGCGCGCCCATTCGCGAATGCGCGGCAGCACCTCGCTCGAAATGGAGACCTGAATCCCCGGCGCCTCCTCGTGGATGATGCGGCGCGTCTCCTCCTCATGCTCGGGATTCATGAACGAGAAGAGATAGGAGACGGCGATCGATTCCACGCCGGCGTCGCGCAGGCTTCGCGCCGCCTCGCGCACGGCGTCGCGATCGAGCGGCACAAGAACCTCGCCCTGATAATCGGTGCGTTCCGGAATTTCCCGCGTGCGGCTCTGCGGCGCGATGGGGATCGGCTTTGCGTAGAAATAATCGAAGAGATTGCCGTCGCGCGCCTGCGACTGCACCTCCTGCACGGCCCGATAACCCCTGGTGATCAGCAGTCCGACCTTGGCGCCGCGCATTTCGAGCAGCGCATTGGTGGTGATGGTGGTGCCATGCGCAAAAAATTCGATGTCGTTCGGGCTGACGCCTTTCTCGACAAATTTGCCGACGCCGTTGAGCACGCCGAGCGCCGGATTCTTGGGCGTGGACGAAACTTTCTCGACCGCAAACGAGCCTGTGCGCGTGTCGAGAAGAACGAGGTCGGTGTGCGTCCCGCCGACATCGACGCCGAGGCGATAGCGCGCGCGCTGGCCACTGGCGTCTTTCCGGCCGTCCGCGTCGTCCTGGCGCTGCATGGCGTTTCCCTGTCCCCATGGCCGCCCCTTTTCGGGACGCGCCCGCGCGTGAACCGCGCTTGTTTCATTTCCCGCAGACACGCAAACGCGCTGCGACGCCAAACTAGCGCGTCGGCACGTTCAGGTAAATTCAAGCCTGTCTGTATGTCGGGTAAAGCGGGCGTTTAGCTCAGCGCATGCCGAACTTGTCGCGGTCGAGCCCCTTGGCCGCGAGATCGTCGAGATAGTCCTGGAATCTGGCGTCCATGTTCTGGCCGAGGTCGCGCAGGAACGTCCAGGAGTAGATGCCTGTCGAATGCATGTCGTCAAAGCCGAGCCTGACCGCATAATTGCCGACAGCGTCCACCGACAGGATCGACACGTTGCGCTTGCCGCCGACGGTCTTGCGCTGCGCCGCCGAATGCCCCTGAACTTCCGCCGAGGGGCTGGCGACGCGCAGAAGCTCGGCCGGAAGGTCGAAACGAGAACCGTCGTCGAAAGCCACGCTCAACGTCCGGCGGTCCTTCGACAGACGCAGCTCGGTCGGCCAGATTTCGGCGCTCATGAGGGGGCTCCGGCTTTTTCGATGAGAAAGATCGTGCGCGCTTCGGCGCGCTCGGAAATCTCGACGCGGTCGCCGGTTTCACGAATGAGGTTGGGGATGTCGATGACCGCCATGGGGTCGGTGCAATGCACCTCCAGCCGGTCGCCCGGCGCAAGCCCCTTCAAGGCCTTCCTGGTCTTCAGCGCAGGCAGTGGGCATTTGAGCCCGGTGAGGTCGAGTTTCGTCATGGCCATGACGCATGAGATGGCCGAGGCGGGCGGCGCCGTCAACACACAAGGCCGGAGGCGATGGACCGGCGGAGTTGGAAACACACTCCCGCCGCCCTAGTTTGTGACTGTGCGTCCTGCGAGCCTCGCGGGGCCGACGGGAGCGTTCATGCGATTGCGACTTGCCCTGCTGGCGGCGCTGGCGATTTCGACGCCTGCGCTCGCGCAATCCGATCTGCGCGGCCATGGCGGGCCCGTGCGGGCCATCGCCACGAGTCCCGATGGCAAGCTGGCGCTCACGGGCAGTTTCGATCAATCGGCCATTCTCTGGTCGCTCGACCAGGGCGTCGCGCTTGCGGTGATGCGGGCGCATGAAGGCGCGGTGAACGCCGTCGCGGCCCTGCCGGATGGCGGCTTCGCGACCGCCGCGGAGGACGGCAAGATCGCGCTGTGGTCCGGCGGCGATCCGTCGAAGCCGTATGCGATGCTCGGCGTGCATGACGGGCCGATCTCGGCGCTGGCGATATCGCCCGACGGGCGTTCCATCGCATCGGCGTCGTGGGACTCCACCGTGCGGGTCACCAATCTGGCAAGCCGCGAGTCGCGCGCGTTCACGGGCCATCAGGGCAACGTCAATGGCGTCGCCTTTTCGGCGGATGGCCGGACGCTCGTGAGCGCCGGCTATGACGCCACCCTGCGCCTCTGGCCGCTCGATGGCGGAACGCCTCGCATCGTCCGGCTCAACGCCGCCCTGAACGCATTGGCGCTCAGCGCCGCGGGAGACATGGCGGCCGGCGGCGCAGATGGTTCCGTCTTCATGCTTGGGCCGGATGGCGCGCTTGCGCGCACGATCGCCGCGGCCGAGACGCCCGTCATCGCGCTGGCCTTTTCACCTGACGGCGCCCGACTGGCGGCTGCGAGCCCGCGTGGCGCCGTCGCCGTGCTCGACGCCCGGACGGGCGCGCAGATCTTCACGCTCAACGGCCCCGGACTGCCGGTCTGGTCGCTCGCCTATACGCGCGACGGCCGCCAATTGCTGACCGGCGGTGGCGACCGCATCGTACGCCGCTGGGATGCGCGAACCGGCGATCATCTCGGGCCGGTCGTGATCGAA
>JAIEQX010000135.1 GCA_019747375.1 Beijerinckiaceae bacterium
ACCCTCTCGCTGGGCTTGACTGCCGTGTCGAGCGGCTGCTCCGTTTGCTACTCGCGGGCCATCAGACATTCGACATGGTAGGGCGCATCCGAATCGTTTGACACTTGGCGCTGCGTCGCCTCGATGAGGCGAAAGCCCTTCATGGAGCATGAAACCCGGACCGTCTTTGGATCGATCGTTGGTCCGAAACCGGTAAAACGAAAGCGCCCCTCGGGATCGGTGGAGGTCAAGAGAGATTGTGACTTTCCGTAATCGGCCCTGACGGTAGCTCCCGTGATCGGTTTGTGCCCGCGAATGTCGACAGCCTCGCCAAAGAACGGCGGGCCATCCGCGGGATTGTCCTCGAGACCCTCGACGGCTCCGCCACCCGCGACAGCGAGCCGGGGCCCTGAAATCCCCAGCAGAAGAAAAATGATGAAGACAAGGCGGCCCATTTGATCCTCGCGATGGCGGCTGCGGCTCGACGGTCTAGCGCAGGAAGAACCCCCGCATGAGGTAGAAGAAGGCCAGGATGACGAGCAGCGGCACGACCCATCCGATCCACGCCACGCCCTTCATCCGACTTGAAAACGGCAGGCTTGCGACGCTCGCCAGCGTCGCGCCGAGGAATGCCGTGCCGATCCAGCCGAACCAGTACATCGCCGGCCCGCTACGCGCGGGTTGCGTCCAGGCATCCCAGTCGTTGATCCGGGGATGATATGTGACGAGCGCGATATTGGCCTGCTCGGCCAAGACATAGATCAGCGCGAAGGCGGCTGAAAAAAGTGGGAGGACGCGCGTGAAGCTCATTGGCCGAAGAGCCCCCGGATATTGTTGAGCACATGTCCGACCAGAAATCCGAACCAGACGATGAAACACAGGATTGCCGCGGTGGCGCGGCGGCTGAAAGCCAGCGCTTCATCGAGTGGCTGGCGCCAAACGAACCAATAGAAAGGGAGCATTCCGAGGCCGATCGCCGCAAACTGCTCCTTCAACTCGAAGGAACCGTTCGCCGTCCATAGCCGTGCATTCTCGAGGTAGGTGCGCACGACCAAGCGATAGGGCGGATAGATCACCGCGCCCAGCAGAAACGTCAAGACAAACAGCACGATGATCGCGTTCGTGTAGCCGGCTCCCGGGACTCCGCGGAAGCGGGTCACGAAGCCCCCAGCTGCGCGCGCGGGCCACCAGACCGCCAGCGCCTGATGCGTTATGGCTCCCAGCAGCGCAACGGCGCAAAGGCCATGCACGATCAGCAGGACTGTAAACACGCGAGAACCTCCCCTGCGGCTGCCTGACTCCCGGCCGCTCCTTCATGGGAGCGATCCTCAGCGCAATTTGTCGCGTGATGTTGCAATGGAGCGCGGTCGCTGTCGACTGCTTTTGCCGGGTTCCTGGCGCAGGCCCTCGAATGGGCCTTCGGCATGCACGATCTTCCCGCCCACCATCGTCAACAGCGAGTGAGTCCGAGCCAGTTCGTCAAGCGGCGCGCTCATCACGTCCTGAGACAGAACTGCGAGATCCGCAAAAGTCCCGGGTTCAAGACGGCCGCGTACGCCTTCCTCCCCCGAGAACCATGCGCTTCCCTGCGTATACATCCGCAGCGCTGCCAGGCGGCCAGGAAGCTCGGAAAGCCCACGGGTGGGCTGGCCTGAAAGCGTGCGCCCATCGATGAGCCATTTCAGAGCCACGAAAGGATTGTAGGTCATCACACGATGCGCATCGGTGCCGAAGCCGATATTCAATCCGAGCCGTCGCGCAGACACGAAAGGCGGCATCGTCTCATTTCTTGCCTGCGTATAGGCTGCAAGAAAGGACGGGGCGGCGAAAAGCAGGCGGTTCTGCGCCAGCCAGCCGAGATCCATCGCCCTCATGCGCGCCAGCGTCTCGATCCGCGCATCATGCACATGTGCGATCGACCAGCGCAGATCGCCGATAGGCCAGCGTCGCGCAACGCGATCGATGACATCGAGCAGGTGATGCGCGGAGGCGTCATTGTTCCAGTGCAGGGTCACGCGTTGGCGCATGCGCGCCGCCCACGACAGCACCTCTTCCAGACCCGCGAGCGCTGCGGCGTCAGGGGATTCATTATTGTACATCGCCCATGTAACGCATTCCCCCAAACCGTTGAATCGCAGCCACGCATCGCCTTCCGGCTGCTCCTTCAGGATCTTGCTAAAGTCAGCCAATTCCGTTCCCGCATGCGGCGCGCAGAGGGAATACCGAATGCGTAGATCAAGCTGACCGGCGCGTTGCAGGTCCTTCACGGCGGCATAGTCTTCGAGCGCGAGATTGTGGCCGCCGGGATCCAACACGCCCGTGACGCCGAAGCGCAAAAGCTCCCTGACAAACGCCCGCGTCCCCTGTTTTGCGGCCGCGAGATCGGCTTTCGGCAGCCGTCCATACAATGCCACGACGGCGTCGATGTCTCCCAGGATCCAGCCCGTCTTGCGCCCCGCCTCGTCGCGGTCGAGACGGCCATTGCCGGGCACATCCATATCCTCTGCTATGCCAAGCTTCATGAAGCCGGAGGGGGAAAGCAGAACTGCCACATAAGACAGCTGGATGTAGACAGGATGCGCGGGAGCCGCCGCCGTGACCTCGGCTTGCGTAGGTCGTCGTCGCTCGACGAATTGCTGGGGGTTCCAGCCGCCCGCCACGATGATCCAGTCGCCCGGTGGAGTGCGCGCTGCGGCCTCGGTCAGGCGGCTGAGCGCGTCCTGCAGGCTGTTCACGCCAATCCAGCTGACCTCGCGCGTGAAGGTAAGCCCGGCTCGAATGGCGTGAATGTGGGAATCGATCAGGCCCGGGATGACGGTGCGGCCGCCCAGATCGATGAAACGAGCGTTCGGCGGCAGGCTTGCTTCCGCCTCCGCCCGGGATCCAATGGCCGAAACAAGTCCCTTGGAGATCGCCAACGCGTCAACGACTCGCCCGGTGGGATCAAGCGTCTGGATGCGGCCATTGAAAAGCAGCGTATCGCCCGGCTGCGCAGGACACGGTGTCGCTGAAGCGAGCACGATCAGCGTGGCTCCTAGCGCGCGCCGAAGACTTCGACGATGTCTCAACCCGCCTCTCCCCTTCGACGTCCGGCGATCAAAGCACCGTTGCGGCTCCGGGTCGACCCGCGGATCGACAACAGTCTGAGTTTGCGGCTGCCCTCACCCGCCGCTGATCGCCGTCAGGATGTAGACGTCGGTTCCTGGCGCCAGCCGGGTGTCGAGCTTCGCGCGTCGTCCATCGACGAATACATTGATATGCCGACGAATGGCTGGGCTGCTGTCGCGGATCCGGTCGCCCATGCCGGGCCATCGCGCATCGAGCGCGTCCACGACTTCCGCCACGCTGCCCGCCTGCAGCTGAAGGCGGGGCTCTGCGTCGGGAAAGAGCCGTAGGAGAAGCGACGGCAACCTCACATCCACGATGCCATCATGGGAGGTCATGGAAGCGCGCTCACGTTCCGGAACCCATCACGTCATCCTCAATCACGAGCGTTTCGACGGAAGAGATCATGGGCAGGTGTTGGGCGATTTGTATCCAAGTTTCGCCTTCGTCGCGGCTCGCATAGACGCTGCCCGAATTGGTGCCGAAATAAACCCCCGCCTCGTCGAGCGTATCGGTGGCGAGCGCTTGCCGCAGCACGGCGAAATAGGCGCTTTCCTGCGGCAGTCCGGAGCGCATCGCCTGCCAGGTCGCTCCGCCATCGCGTGTCCGCCAGACGGCGGCCTTTGCGTCTGGCATGAAGCGGCCCTTGATGTCGCCGTTGAGCGGCAGGAGATAAAGCGTGTCTGAATCACGGGGGTGAACGGCTGCCGGGAAGCCGAACGACGAAGGCAGCCCTGCCTCGATACTGTCCCAGGTGCGCCCCCCATCGTCGCTGCGATACATGCCGCAATGGTTCTGCTGGTAGAGGCGATCGCTGTCTTCCGCCTTTACGACGCTGTGAACGCATTGGCCGAATTCTGGATATTTCTGGTCATCCGGCATGAAATCAGCGCGCGTGCCGCGGTTGCGCGGCTCCCATGTCATCCCGCCATCGGCGGAATGAAAAACGCCCGCAGCGGAAATTCCAATCCAGATCTTCTGCGTATCCTGCTTGTCGATCACCAAGGAATGCAGGATCAGGCCGGCGCCGCCGGGATTCCACTCCGGCCTCGTTGGATGGCGTTGCAGGCCGTCGAGATGTGTAAACGTCTCCCCCGCGTCATCGCTCCTGAAAAGGCCCGCCGGCTCGACGCCGGCATAGAGCGCGCCGTCCCGCATCGCCAGACTCCAGACGGTCTTGATCGGCGCGACGCCGGTTTCATACGCGAGTCCCGCGCTGGAATGTGTCCAATTGTTGCCGAGATCGGTGGATTTCCAGACAGCCGGACCAAACCACTCGCTGCCGCCTCCAGCAAAAATCGTCCCAGTCTTAGGATCGCCGATCGCATGCTGAATGGGCCATGTCTCGCAGAATGGTCCACCTAAGCGCCAGTCCTTGCGCGCAGCATCGCTCTCGAGGACAAACACGCCTTTCTTTGTGGCGACCAGAACAAACACACGCGTAGCCATATCCGACTCCCCCGGCTTCGACTGAGACGCAAATGCCCGGCCTACGCCGCATGGACGGCGCGCTCCAGCTGAGCGAAATCGAGTTTGACCATTTGATCATGGCCAGCATGGCGCGCGTGGATGGGCTTCGCCTGCTCAGCCAGCGCCTCGCCTATCCATCGTGCTTCTCCTCTTCCGGCGCTTTTGACGAGGACGAGCCCTGTCGTCGCAATCCGACAAACGAGCCGATTTTTTTTGGAAGACCGGGTCGGCCTCGCATCAGGCCCGATCAGCGCAATCTCGCCCGTCAGGAACGGCCGCGGAAGCTGCACGGTCGGGAGACCGGAAGCGATGCCGCGCCCTGACGGCCGACGCCTGGTCGAAAAAAGCGCAGGATTTGGTGCCCCTAGCCGGAATCGAACCAGCACTCCTTGCGGAATCCGATTTTGAGTCGGACGCGTCTACCAGTTCCGCCATAGGGGCGCAGCCTTGCGGCCACCACGCAGGAAATACATAAGACCCCGGCTTTGCGCAACTGCCCGCGAACGTCCGTCTGGAACGATGGGCCGCGCCCCGGGGTTGAACGCCTGACAAGGGCGGTCGTCAAGGAACGCGCCCCTTACACAGGAGGGTCGTCACTCATGAGCTACACGTCATCCAACTCTCACCTCGCCGCCATAAGCCACGATCCGCTCGAGACGGGGTACGAAAACTCCCGCCGCGCGAGACAGTCGGACTATTCGCGCCCGTACGCGGGCCCCGACACAATTCGCCCCCTCCTGTTGGCGGGCGCTCTGGGGTTGTTCGCCGCATGGGTGGTCTCCGGAGCGACGTTCTCCGGCAGCCCCGCCCGCGCCGGACGCCCCTATCGCGGACGCGGCTATGTGCCGGCCGATAGTCTGTCGCCGCCTTCCCAGGCTCGCGCCCGGCCGGGTGTTGTACCGCCCGAGGGCCGATCGTCGAACCGGGAGTTCGAGATGGACGCCATGAACCCCTGAGCTTGCCCGGACGCATCCGGTTCTCGCCGCACTGCAAAAAATCATTGCGGCGCAGCGACGAATTTAAAGCTTAATGCAAAAGTCCCATAGCTTGGCCTCTGGGATAGAGATCACGAATCGTGCATGATCAATGCAAGGCGCGCACCGACCGAAAGGCTCGCGAGCCGGATAGAAGATTTCCAGCCGGCCGGTCTGATCACCCGCGCCCGGCGAAGGCGGAGGGGCCGGAACATCTTTCCCATCCGACTCACGCGCGCTCCCGACGGACCGCCCTGAGCTGAAAGGCCGGGGCGGTCCGGCCTCTTCGATGAACACATGCTCCCATGGCCAGATGCTCCCTCGCCCCGGAACGCCTTGCGCGCCGGCTCGTTTCGCGGATCTGAAAACCAGCCCGGAGAGCCGCCATGGCGAAGCAGCGCGCAAGCCAGAAGAAAACCGTTGAACGGGTGATGCAGGAGTTCAAGGAGGGCGACCTGCAATCATCGTCCGGCGATAAGGTCACTTCCCGAAAACAGGCCGTTGCGATTGCATTGAGCGAAGCGGGGTCGTCTAACCAGAAAACGCCAGCGCAAAACAGGCGCGCGGCAGGCAAGGCCCGACAGGCGTCCCCGAAGAAATCCTCGACGCGCAAGCCCGCCGCCCGCAAGGCCCCGTCTCGAAAATCTTCGAAAACCTCGACCGGCAAGACGACGAGCGCAAAGAAGACCGGCGCGAAATTGCGCGCCTGAACATTTTTGGCAGGATGCGCGACCGCGCGACGCAAACGCGGATCCTGACGAAGGTTTGAAACTGTCAGCAAATTGTCAACAAACGCGAGGCACCATCGTTGGATGGATGATTCGCTGGACAGCTCTATCTTTCAATTCTCGCGGCTAGAAGCCTCGACCCCGCATGCTCCCGTACGTCCAAATTGTTTCGGGACGGCGTCGCCAAAATGGCCAAGAAGGTCGCGGAGGAAGCCGTGGAAGTCGGTTTGGACGCAGTGCAGCGCAGACGTGAAAGCGTCGTGCTGGAAAGCGCCGACCTCATATACAATCTGGCGGTGCTGTGGGCCCAGTGCGGGGTTACGCCAGCGGAAGTCTTGAACGAATTGAGCCGCCGGGAATCGCTCTACGGAATCGCCGAGAAGCTCCGCAAGGGGGCCGGTCATGCGCCTGTCAAAGGCGCCCGAACCGCACGAAACAGCGGGCGACCGACGGGCCCCGCGCTGAAGGCCGCAAGTTAGGCTGGCGACCCAAAGCGAGCAAATTCGGCAACGACCTTTTCGTAGACCGGTCGCTTGAAAGGAATGATGAGTCCCGGCAATTCGCTCATCTTCACCCAGCGCCAGGCGTCGAATTCGGGCTTGTGGCCGCCCGCCGGGTGATCGATGTCGATTTCCGACTCCGCCCCGTTGAATCGCAACGCAAACCATTTTTGCGTCTGCCCGGCATATCGACCCTTCCAGGCGGATTGCGCGATGTCCTCGGGCAGATCGTATGTGTGCCAGTCTGCTGCTTCGCCGAGAAGCGTGACGCTGGTGACGTTGGTTTCTTCGGCAAGTTCGCGCAACGCCGCCTTGTAGGCATCTTCACGCTCGTCGATTCCCCCCTGCGGCATCTGCCATTCGTGTCCCGGCGCCACATGCTCCTTCAACGCCTTGTTCCGACGTCGCCCGACGAACACGAGCCCATGGCGATTGATCAGCATCACGCCGACGCACGGTCGATAAACTTTGGCCGTCATGCAAATCTCCGGATCACCGCGCTGAGGTGCGCGATGCGGGCGCTATCACGGCTGTGAGCGGCACCAACGCCACGCCGCGCTGTTCGAGCCCTTGTGTGAATCGCGCGATACGCTCGACCGTCTGGGGCAAACCGCTCGCCATGCCGATCGCAGTACCCTTTTCGCGCGCCAGCTTTTCGAGCCGCTGCAGCGCAGCTTCAATGTCCTCGGCCCGTTGCGACGCGTCGATCACCACATCGGCGCGAGACGCGGAAACCCCGGCTGCGGCCGCGACTGTCGGGGCGAGCGATTGCGGCGAAGAGCCGTCGTCGAAAAACAACAGCCCACGGTCGCCGATCTCGCGCATCACCGGCGACAAGGCGTTCTGGCTGGTCGTGAATCGCGCGCCCAGAAAGTTGGTGACGCCGACGTAGCCCGGGAAACGGCTCATCTGCCAATGCAACGTGTCGATGGTTTTCGCCGCGGATGCGTCCGTCAGCAACGCGCGGGCGCCGCCTGCATCCTTGTCAAATCCTTCCATCGGCGACTGCAGCAGAATTTCGTGCCCGGCGGTGCGCGCCGTCGCGGCCTGCTGGGCCAGGTCGGATCCATAGGGTGCGAAGGCAAGGGTCACGGCGGCCGGCAGTTTGTCGATCGCGCCGCTCGTCGCGGTCTGGCTCAATCCCATGCCACCCACCACAATCGCAATGCGGGGCGCGCCCGCCCGCATATTGGTGGGCATGATGAGCGGCCGCGCGTAAACCTCGGAGGGACGCGCGCCGTCGGCGCCGATCTTTGGCAGCGGACCGTGCGTACCCTTTTCGACGAGACGCCGGTCGGGCGCGGGAGCGAGTTGAACCCCGATCTCGTCCGGGATGCGGATGATCAAGGCGCCAGGCGCGTCGCCGCCACCACGCCGCACGACCTTCACGCCGCTCTCGGTTTCGACCTGGTTGCCGAGCGCGCGGCGAGCCGTCGACACGCTGGCGGTGACGTCGTCGCGCGACTCCGGCATGTCCGGAACGCGAATCTGCTTGGGCGGAGACACATATTCAATCGGCGTCACGACCCGCGGATAACCGCCCGCGCCATCGTCGGTGACGATCATGAACGCCACAAGGCTGGCGCCAAGGATGCCCATTCCGCCGAGCGCGAACGCGCCCCAGGGAAGGTCGCGTACGACGGGCGCAGTAATCAATCCGGATTCGCGAGCGAATCCGAGCGGCGCGTTCAGATCATCCCCAGCCATGGTTGAAATCCTAAGGTGGGCTTTCAAAACCAGCAGCGCCGGACGCCCGAAATCGAAAACGAATCAAAGGGCCCGACGAGGCATTCTTATGCCATACGCCGGGCCCGTCGAGATCGTAAGCAGCAGGTGGAACGACAATTGTTTCAGCTGCGTTCAAAAGCTGTCTTCAGTTCGGCACTTTCTCGGGCTGCTTCGGCTGATCGATGACCGCCTGCGCCTTCGTGTAGCTGCCGCGCAGCATGTCGAACGCCGCCTTCAACTGCTTGTCATTCTTCGGATCCGGCGGCACGTAGGCCTGCGAACCACTCTTCTCTTCGTCGCCATTCTTCAGATGGCCACGCAGCGAAGCCTCGCCCTTCGAATCGTCCTTGCCCTTCAGTTCGTCCGGAACGTCTTGCAGGATCTGGATGTCCGGATCGATTCCCTTGGCCTGGATCGAACGTCCCGACGGCGTGTAATAACGCGCAGTGGTCAGGCGCAGCGCGCCGTTGTTCTGGCCGAGCGGAATGATCGTCTGCACCGATCCCTTGCCGAAGGAACGCGTGCCCACGATGGTCGCCCGCTTGTGGTCCTGCAGCGCGCCCGCAACGATCTCGGAAGCCGATGCCGAACCGCCGTTGACAAGCACGATCACCGGCTTGCCCTTTGACAGGTCTCCCGGCCGGGCATTGTAGCGTTGTGTCTCGTCAGCATTCCGGCCCCGCGTCGAAACGATCTCGCCCGTGGACAAGAAGGCGTTCGACACGGCGATGGACTGGTCCAGAAGTCCGCCCGGATTGTTACGCAGATCGAGAACATAGCCCTTGAGCTTGTCGCCCGGCATGTCGGCCGTGAACTTGGTGATGGCCGCTTTCACGCCCTCGTAGGTCTGCTCGTTGAACTGCGTGATGCGGATGTAACCGACATCTTCGCCTTCCTGGCGATAGCGCACGGACTTGATCTGAATGACCGCGCGCGTGATGCTGATCTCCTGCTGGTCCTTCGAGGGCCCGCGGAGAATCGTCAGTTTGACCGGCGTGTTGACGGCGCCGCGCATCTTGTCGACGGCCTGATTGAGAGTCATGCCCTGGACGCTCTCGCCATCGATGGCCGAGATGATGTCGCCCGAAAGAACGCCGGCGCGCGCCGCTGGCGTCTCGTCGATCGGCGTCACAACCTTCACGAGGCCTTCTTCCTGCGTCACTTCGATGCCGAGGCCGCCGAATTCGCCGCGCGTCTGCACCTGCATGTCGCGGAAGCTCTTCGCATCCATGTAGCTCGAATGCGGATCGAGCGACGTCAGCATGCCGCTCACGGCCGCCTCGATCAGCTTTTGCTCATTGGGCTTCTCGACATAGTCCGAGCGGATTTTCTCGAACACATCGCCGAAGAGACTGAGATTCCGATACGTGTCGGAGGCGGCGGCCGTCGCCGTTCCGCTGGCGAAGAGTCGCGTCTGGGATCCGACCATCACGGTCGATGCGCCAAGCACGGCTCCGAGCACTACGAGTGAGACTTTGCGCATTATCCGCGAACCTTTTCCAGCTCAGGCTTTGCCCACCACGGGCCCGGATCGATAGCCGCCCCGTCTTTTCTGAACTCAACATAGAGAATGGGTTGGGCGGAGCCAATAGCAATAGCGGCTGCTGTCTTCGCCGATCCGTCTCCCATCGTGGCCACAGGTTCTCCCGCGAGAACAAATTGCCCGACGTCGACGCTGATTCGATCCATGCCGGCGAGGACCACATAATAGCCGCCGCCGGCATTCAGGATCAAGAGTTGCCCGTAAGTTCGGTAGGGGCCCGAGAAAGCGACCCATCCGTCGGTCGGCGCGGCCACGAGGGCCCGCGCGCGCGTAGCGAACGACAATCCCTTCTCATTGCCCCCAAAACCGTCAGGAGCGCCGTAAGTCTTGAGTATTTTGCCCGCGACAGGCATCGGCAACAGGCCTTTTGCGTCGGAAAACGGCACTTTCGGAGCAAGCCTCGACGGATCCTGAAATGGCAGCGCGGCGACGCGCGCCTGACCTTTTGCTTGCGCGGCCGCGGCCGCCTTCTGGGCTGCTTCGTCGGCCTTGCGGGCATCCTCGGCAGCCCGCGCCGCCGCGGCGATTTCCGATTCCGCGCGCGTGATCAATTCCTTGAGATCGGACGCTTGGCGCGCCAAATCCGCCGATCTGCGCCGCTGGGCGGCCAGCATTTGCTCCGCCTCGCTCAAGGCGCCCTGGCGCGCATCCACAAGCCCGGCGAGTCGCTGGCGCTCCTGCGACAAATTTGCCGATTCGCGCGACAGGTGGTCCCGCTCGGTGGCGATCGATCGGCGCAGCTTCACCAGCTCGGTGAGATCGTTCGCCAATGTCTGCGTCTCGTAACGCATCTCCGGCAGGACGGCGCCAAGCAGCATGGAGGTTCGGATGGCGCGCAACACGTCTTCCGGCGCCGCCAGCACGGCAGGCGGCGGACGCCGTCCCATACGCTGCAGAGAGGCCAGCACCTCGGCGATCGTTTCGCGCCGGCTGTAAAGCGACGCCTTGATCGCCTCTTCGCTTCCGCCCGCCAGGTCCAGGCGGGTCTCGATGCCGGCCATGCGGCTTTCCGCGTCCCGGACCTTCGCGCCTGTCTCGAGCAATGCCGCATTCAGGCGCGCACGATCGGTGCGGATCGTTTCAAGTTCGAGTTCGAGCGCGCGTCGACGCTCGTCTTCGGCCCGCAACGTGTTTTCGACGTTACGCAATTCACTCTCGCTCTGCCCCCTGTCGAGTGACGCGGGAGTAGCCTGAGCGGATGCCGGCGAGGCCCCGCCGGCCGAAAGCGCGGCGCACAGCAGCGTCAGCAGGACATAACGTCCCGGCGACGCATGGGCTGGCGAGTCCGGATTGGGCATTCGTCCTCGAGCGTGGTTCTCGGCTGCAGATTCGAGCCTCAGCATAAGCCTTGCAAAAGCGGCTGTAACGCGGCGGTCTTCAGGCAGTCCCTAACTGCGGTGATACGGATGTCCGGCCAGGATTGTGACGGCCCTGTAAATTTGTTCCGCCGCCATGATTCTCACAAGCTGGTGCGGCCAGGTCATTGCCCCGAAGGCCAGCACCAGAGACGCTCGCGCCCGCAAGGCTGGGTCCAGGCCGTCGGCCCCCCCGATGACCATCACGTAGGCGCTTGCGCCCGTGTCGCGCGCCGCGCCGACATCGGCTGCGAACGCCACGCTCGTCAGCGCCTTGCCGCGCTCGTCAAGCGCCACGATGCGGGCGCCTGACGGAATCTGTTGTTCCAGCGCGCGCGCCTCTTCCGTCTTGCGATCTTCCGCCCGTCGCGCCCGGGATTCGTCCAGTTCTCTGAAATCGACGCCTGTCAGCCCGACCGAGCGGCTCGCAAGATTTGCGCGCTCCAGATAGCGCGCACAGATCTCGCGCTCGGGCCCGGCCTTGAGCCGGCCGACAGTCGTCAGGAGGACGCGCATCGATCAGGACGATCAGGCGCGCCGCTCGGCCACGTTCTCGCCAGGCCGGTCTCCGCCCCACATCTTTTCAAGATTGTAGAACTGACGGACCTCCGGGCGGAACAGATGGACGATCACATCTCCCGCGTCGACCAGAACCCAGTCGCAATGCGGCAGGCCCTCGACGCGCGGCGTCGGAAAGCCCGCCTCCTTGCAGCCTTTGATGACGCGGTCGGCGATCGCGCCGACATGCGTGCTGGATCGACCGGTGGCGATAACCATCGCGTCCGCGATGGATGTCTTCCCGTGCAGGTCGATGGACATCACCTCTTCGGCTTTCGCGTCGTCGAGGCTGTTGAGAATGTTGCGGACGAGCTGGCCGGTGTCGGGTTCAGCCTGAACACGAACCGGATGGAGCAGAGCCTTGTCTGCTCCCGATTGGACCGTGGTTATCAGAGCCATGTTCTCCTGTTGGCCGGACAGGGTCCGGCGCTTCATGAATGTGGGCGGATGTTCGCCTGATTTCAACCGTTGGCTTATGCGCCGGCAGGTTTTGACGCCGAAGCCGGCAGGACGTTGCCTGCTTGCCTCAGCTCGGTCGAGGACAGTTCGGACCGCGGTCCGTGCAGGAAGATGAAGGCCGGAGCTTGCGCTCCCGCCAGCAATTGCGCCTCACGCTCGCCGAAACGCCGACGCGACAGCCATACGGCGGCGCGGCTGTTGGAAGCCTTGAGGGTCGAGCCCGGCCGGTCGATCACCGCGATCGGGGCGAGCCGCGCCATGTCCTGCCAGCGCTGCCAGCGATGAAACTGGCGCAGGTTGTCCGCGCCCATGATCCAGACGAAGTCGACGTCGGGGCAGCGCCGGGAAAGATATGCGATCGTATCATAGGTGTAACGCGTGCCGATCTCGGCCTCGAAGCCCGTGATGTCGATGCGCGGATGTGTGGCGAGCTTGCGCGCCGCCGCCATCCGGACGTCAAGGGGCGGCAGGCCCGCGTTCTCCTTCAACGGATTGCCCGGCGTGACGATCCACCAGATCCTGTCGAGCCCGAGTCGATCCAGCGCAATGCGGCTGACCAGCAGGTGCCCTTGATGAGGTGGATTGAACGTTCCGCCGAACAGGCCGATGCGCATCCGCGCGGCGTGCGGCGGCAGGCGCGCCGGCAGCCCGAGCGGAAGGCGCAGGTCCACGCGCGTATCCTCGCCGGACAGCAGCTTCGCAGAAGCCGGCGCGAGGCGGCTCACGGACGCGTCTGTCCGGTTCCGAGCACGCGATATTTGAACGAACAGAGCTGCGCCAGCCCGACGGGCCCGCGCGCGTGCATGCGCCCGGTCGCAATGCCGATCTCGGCCCCAAAGCCGAATTCGCCGCCGTCGGCGAATTGCGTGGAGGCGTTGTGGATCACGATGGCGGAATCCACTTCGGCCAGAAAGCGCTGAGCGGCCGCGACATCTTCGGTGATGATGCAATCAGTATGGTGCGACCCGTAGGTCTCGATGTGATCGATTGCGGCGTCCAGATCGTCGACCAGGCGACAGGCGATGATCGCATCGAGATATTCCGTCCGCCAGTCCTCTTCGGTCGCCGGGACGACGCGCGCGTCGACCGCAGCCGTATCGAGATCGCCGCGCACTTCGCAACCGGCGTCGAGCAACATTTTGACCAGCGGCGCCAGATGCGTATCCGTGACCGCGCGATCAACCAGCAGCGTCTCGGCCGCGCCGCAGACGCCAGTGCGCCGCAGCTTGGCGTTGCGCACGATGGTCTTGGCTTTCTCGAGGTCCGCGCCTGCATGAATATAGACATGCACGACGCCTTCGAGATGCGCGAAAACCGGCACGCGCGCTTCCTCCTGCACCCGCGCCACGAGGCTCTTTCCGCCACGCGGCACAATGACGTCGATCGATCCGCCAAGTCCCTTCAGCATTTCGCCGACGGCTGCGCGATCCGTGGTCGGCACGCGCGAGATCGCGGCTTCGGGCAGGCCCGCCGCCTTCAGACCGGCGACGAGGCATTCATAAATCAACCCGGACGAGCGCACGCTATCCGACCCGCCGCGCAAAATGCACGCGTTGCCGGCCTTGAGGCACAGGGCGCCCGCGTCAGCCGTCACATTGGGGCGGCTCTCGTAGATGACGCCAACGACGCCGAGCGGTGTGGCCACGCGCTCGATCTTCAGGCCGTTGGGGCGTTCGAAAATCTCCAGCACCCGGCCGACGGGATCGGGCAGCGACGCGATCTCCTCGAGACCCCGCGCCATGGCTTCCACCCTGCCCGCATCCAGCAAAAGGCGGTCGAGCAGCGCTCCATTGGCTCCCGCGGCCTTGGCGGCGTTCATATCCTGCGCATTGGCCGCCAAAATCTCTTCCGACCGCGCCCGAATGGCCGCGGCGGCTTCCGTCAGGGCCTTGTTCTTGATCTCCGTCGGGGCCAACGCCACGGCGCGCGCAGCCCGGCGTGCGCGCACGCCAAGGTCGAGCATCAGTCCGGCGACGCCGGGCGCGGAGTGCGAAACGTGGAGACGGACGGGATCGGTCATACAGAGGCTTTACCAGATGGGGACGGGCGCTGTCATCGAGAACGCGCTTTTCGACGAAGTCATGGTCAACTGGTGGCGAGGCCGGTCACTCCTGCCCCAGCGCCATGTCGTCGCGATGGATCATCTCGGCTCGTCCGGGCGCTCCAAGCACGGCCTCGATCTCCCGGGAATTCCGCCCGACGAGCTGAGCGGCTTCGAGTGCGTCATAAGCCACCAGCCCACGGCCGATCTCCGCTCCGCGCGCATCGCGAATGACCACGCAATCGCCCCGGGCGAACACGCCTTCGACCCGGGTGACGCCCGCCGGCAGCAGACTCGCGCCGGAGGACAGGGCGCGCGCCGCGCCGGCGTCGATATGAACGGTCCCGCGCGGCTCCAGCGAACCAGCAATCCATTTCTTGCGCGCTGTAATCGGATTTGAAGGCGTCAGGAACCAGGTGCAGGGCGCCCCGGAGGCAATTCGCTGGACAGGATGGGCGACGCGACCATCGCCGATCACCATATGAGTGCCGCCGGAAGTCGCGATCTTGCCCGCCTCGATCTTGGTGCGCATGCCCCCGCGCGACAATTCGCTGGCCGCCCCGCCCGCCATGGCCTCGATATCCGCGCCGATGCGCGCCACCACCGGAATGAGCGTGGCGGAGGGATCCTCATGCGGGGGCGCAGTATAAAGCCCGTCGATATCCGACAGCAGGATCAGCAGGTCCGCGCTCGCCATCGTGGCGACCCGCGCGGCGAGCCGGTCATTGTCGCCATAGCGGATCTCGGTTGTCGCCACGGTATCGTTCTCGTTGATCACCGGCACGGCCCGCATCTCCAGCAGCCGCCCGATGGTCTCGCGCGCATTGAGATAGCGGCGCCGCTCTTCGGTGTCGTTGAGCGTCACGAGGATCTGGCCAGCAGTCATGCCGCGCGCGCCCAGAACTTCCGACCAGGTGCGCGCCAGCGCGATCTGCCCGACCGCTGCGGCCGCCTGGCTGTCCTCCAGCCGCAATGCGCCCTTCGGCAGCTTCAGCACAGTCCTGCCCAGGGCGATGGAACCGGACGACACAACGAGCACGTCCTTCCCGGCCATGTGGAGGGCGGACAGGTCATCGGCCAGCGCTTCGAGCCAATTACGCTTCAGCGTGCCGGCGCCGTGGTCGACAAGCAGCGACGAACCGACCTTGACGACGATGCGGCGGAAGGAATCAAGAGAAGGGCGCGAAGTCACGAGCGGAAGACTCTTACGAACGAAAGCGAAATTCAAGGCTGCCAGGCTTCTGCCTTTTCAGGCGCTTCGGCGGCGCGGGCCTCGTCGATCGACCGCGCGAGTTCGCGCAGCGCCTCCGTGACGCCCTCGCGGATCGGCGCGGAAATCTTCATCAGCGGTCGAGGCTTCTGGCCCGGGGCCAGCGTCGGCCCGGCCGATTTCATGGCGCGCTTCAAACGCTCGATCTGCTGCTTGAGCACATCAGGCTCGACCGCGTCCACCTTCGAAAGCGCGACGATCTCGGGCTTCTCGTCGAGGCCGTGGCCATAGGCTTCCAGCTCGTGGCGCACGGTCTTGTAGTCGCGGCCGGCATGCTCGCCCGTGACATCGACGAGATGCAGCAGCACGCGGCAGCGCTCGATATGGCCGAGAAAGCGGTCGCCAAGACCCAGGCCCTCATGCGCGCCTTCGATCAGGCCGGGAATGTCAGCGAGGACAAATTCACGTCCGTCGGAATTGACCACCCCGAGTCCGGGATGAAGCGTCGTGAAGGGATAATCGGCAATCTTCGGCTTCGCGGCAGTCACTGATGCGAGGAACGTCGACTTGCCGGCATTGGGCAAGCCCACGAGACCTGCATCCGCGATCAGCTTCAGGCGCAGCCAGATGGTGAGTTCATGGCCGACCTGGCCGGGATTGGCGCGACGCGGCGCCCGGTTGGTCGAGGTGGCGAAATGCGCATTTCCGAATCCGCCATTGCCCCCGCGCGCGATCACCACCCGCTGTCCCACTTCGGTCAGATCGGCGATCAGCGTTTCGCCATCCTCTTCATAGATCTGCGTGCCGACCGGCACCTTGAGGGTCGCGTCGTCGCCGCGCCCGCCCGCGCGATTGCGCCCCATGCCGTGCATGCCGGTCTTGGCCTTGAAATGCTGCTGGTAGCGATAGTCGATCAGGGTGTTGAGGCCGTCGACGCACACCGCCACGACATCGCCGCCGCGGCCGCCGTCACCGCCGTCCGGGCCGCCGAATTCGATGAATTTTTCGCGTCGGAACGAGACGGAGCCCGCCCCGCCGTCGCCGGAGCGGATGTAGATGCGGGCCTGATCGAGGAATTTCATGACGCATTCCCTATCCGAGGCGAAGCTTTGGGGCAATGCCGCGAGGCAGAAGGACATCCGGGCCAGCGCTTCCGGCCCGGATAATACTTAACGCGGCCGTCAGACGGCCGAAGGATGACGCGCAATCCGCGCCGGCTCGGCCGAGCGGGCCGCGAGCCAGTCAGACCGCGATATGGCCGCATCCATGAAACGCGCCTTGCGGCCCGCCGGATCCGGAGCGCGGGTCCCCTCGCCGACCGGGAAACCGCAGCGTGACAAAACCTTCCGGCCCGCTTCATTGTCGGGACGCAGCGGCGAGCGCACGCTCTCCGCACGCGACAGCAGGAACGCCATGTCGATCGTCGCTTCCAGCGCCTCGTTCATCAGCCCCTGGCCCCAGTAAGGACGCCCGAGCCAATAGCCGAGGATGAGATCGCGCGAGCCTTCCTCCTGGAACATGACGCCCGCCATGCCGATCAGGGCTGCCGGATCGTCACGCGGACTGAGCGCCAGCACGAGGCCATGCCCCTGCACGTTGGTCTTCCGGCTGCCGATGACGAAGTCCTCCGCGTCGGCCGCGTGCAGCGGATGCGAAAGACAGGTCGTCATGTCCGCAATGGCTTTGTCGCCGGCCAGACGCGTGAAATCGGCTACATCGGCGGCGCGCGGCCAGCGCAGCCACAGGCGGCGGGTTTCAATCCGGAAAACGTCATCACGGGTCAAATCCGGAAACATGGATCTCGCTCCAGTCCGTGGCGCCCGAAAGCGCCGAAACGACGAAGGGGAAGTGGTCTCCCACTTCCCCTCGGCCCCCTCGCGGGAACTTGTCGGACTGGTCCGGATCGGAGCTCTTGGCCTTGATCCGAGGTTCATCTGAAGAACCATGTCCACCGGGTCTGTTGGGAGCCGGTGGAGGTCCTTCGTCAAACCACCACCGTTATTCTGCGGCCTCGGCCACCGGCACGACCGCTACATAAGCTCGGCCGTTGCCTTTTTTAATGAAGTGCACTTTGCCGTCCACGAGGGCGAAAAGCGTGTGATCGACGCCGATGCCGACATTCGTGCCCGGATGCCACTTCGTGCCGCGCTGGCGCACGATGATGTTGCCGCCGATGACGGCTTCGCCGCCAAACTTCTTCACGCCGAGACGTCGGCCCTTGGAGTCGCGGCCGTTGCGGGACGAGCCGCCTGCCTTTTTGTGAGCCATGGAACTGCTCCGAACTTCTACCCGCTGGGCTTGCGCCGACGGGGGATGAATCTGTTGGGTCTCTTATATCGTCAAAAGACCCGCTGCGAAACCGTCAAAGCCGCCAGGCCCGAGGCCGCTGCGGCTTCCTTGTCTTACGAGCCGGCCGAGATGCCGGTGATGCGCAGGATCGTCAGGTCTTGACGGTGGCCGCGCTTGCGCTTCGAATTCTTGCGGCGGCGCTTCTTGAAGGCGATGACCTTCGGGCCGCGATCCTGTTCGACGATCTCGGCCGAGACGGTCACGCCCGACAGAAACGGCGCGCCGATCTGCATGGAATCGCCATCGACCAGCATCAGGATATTGTCGAACGTCACCTTGTCGCCGGGTTCGCCCGCGAGCGTCATGACGGTAATCTTGTCTTCGGCGGCAACCTTGTACTGCTTGCCGCCGGTTTTGATGACTGCGAACATCGTTTTTCCTCGTGTTCAATCCGGCTCTGCCCCGAGGGAGTCCCCCGAAGCGGCCGGCTTCTTTGCAGGTGCAAACCAGCGTGGGCGCTTGCGGCTGTCAGGGTCCGTGAACCCAAACGAAAAACGCGGCCAGGAAAGCCGCGCGCCGAAGCGAGGGTTTCCTAGGCTGTGCAAGGCGAAGTGTCAAGGCAAACCCGACCGATCCGCCCGACTGCGCCCCATTGCCCAATCCCCCGCCGCCGCTACACTGGCCTCATGACATACATCATCAACAACGACGACGTCGCCAAAGTCCTCACCATGCCCGACACGATCGCGGCCCTCGAGGCGAGCTACATCGCCCTCGCGGAGGGCGAAGCGGTATGCCGGCCCCGCATCGATATCCGCATCCCCACCAGCGATCCGGCGAAGAATTATCAATGGGGCACGATGGAAGGCGGCTCCACGGGCGGCTATTTCGCCATCAGGATGAAATCCGACATCGTCTACGAGACCCAATACCGCGGCGCCGTCACCCAGGAGAAATATTGCACGAAGCCCGGCCTGTTCTGCGGCCTGATCCTGCTGACCTCGATCGAAAACGGCGAACCTCTGGCTTTCATCAACGACGGCCACCTTCAGCACATGCGCGTCGGCGGCGATGGCGGCATCGGGGTCAAATACATGTCGCGGCCGGATTCCGAGGTCGTGGGCATCCTCGGCTCGGGCGGCATGGCCCGCACGCATATGCAGGCCTTCACGGCCGTCCGGACCATCCGCAAGATCCAGGTCTTCAGCCCGACCCGCTCCAATCGCGAAGCCTTCGCGGCCGAGATGCGTGAGCTCTACGGCGTCGAGGCTCAGGTCTGCGATGCGCCGGAACAGATCTATCGCGGCGCCCATATCGTCGCCGGCCTGACCGATTCCGCCATTCCCGTGCTGCAGGGCGGCCTGCTCGAAAAGGGATCGCATATCGTCAACATCGGCGGCAGCGGCGTGCCGGATGACGCGAGCCTTGCGCGCGTCGACGTATATCTGCGCTTCGGCGATGCGCCGGCGCCGGCCGGAAAGCCCGAAATGCAGATGTCTGACGAGTACATCGCCTGGGAGGCCCGCCCCAACGCCGCCAAGTTCGGCGATGGGCGCCGGGGAAAAAAAGCCCACGGGATCACCATCCCCGACAAGCGCATTACGCTTGCCGACCTGCTGTCCGGCAAGGCGCGCGGACGCACGTCCGACGATCAGATCACCTATTCGGAGCGCGGCAACCTGCAGGGCGCCCAATTCTACGCCGTGGCCGGGAAGGTCTATGAACTTGCCCGCGCGGCGGGCCTAGGCCGCGAGATTCCGACAGAATGGTTCCTGCAGGACATCAGGAACTGAGCCGGACAGCCCTTTACCTTGTCACGTCCTGATGATCGTCCTCGCCTTGCAAGCGCCTCGTTTGCAATGCTAACGCTCACGGGCCTTTCCTCACGACCATGCGCGAGCGCCCGCCTTCATGTTCAAGCGCCTTTACCACTGGACGCTCTCGCTCGCCGAGAGCCCGCGCGCCACCTGGGCGCTCGGGGCGATCGCTTTCGCCGAGAGTTCCTTCTTCCCCATTCCGCCCGACGTCATTCTCGTGCCCATGTCGCTGGCCAAGCCGAAACGTGCGTGGTTCTACGCGGGCCTGTGCACGATCTGCTCCGTGGCGGGCGGGATTCTGGGCTACGCCATCGGCTGGCTTCTGTGGGACACGGTCGGCTCCTGGCTGATCAATCTCTACGGCTATGCGGCCCGCATGGACGCCGTGAAGGCCGGGTATGACCAGTGGGGATGGCTGTTCATCCTCGTCAAGGGCCTGACGCCCATCCCCTACAAACTCGTCACCATCGTGAGCGGGCTGCTCGAATATAATTTCTTCCTTTTCGTTCTGCTGTCGATCATCACCCGCGGCGCGCGCTTCTTCCTGCTCGCGGGGTTGCTCAACAAGTTCGGCGAACCGATCAAGCGCATGCTCGAGCGCCATTTCGCCACCTTCATGATCCTCATCGTGGTGATGATCATCGGCGGCTTCTGGCTTGCCGGTAAAATGTTCTGATCTCGGGAGTAGGCGCGGATGACTGAAATCTCCCGCAGGATCACGCCGCTCCGGGCCGCCCTGACGGTCTTGGTCCTCGCCACGGCCACCATCGCGGGCGCCTGGGTCTTCGAGTCTTTCGGCTATCTGCCGTGCGAGCTTTGCCTGCAGCAACGCTGGGCCTATTACGTTGGCGTGCCGGTGGCGGCCCTCGCGGTCGCGCTCGCCTGGCGCGGCTCCAATGGGGGCGCGCGCCTCGGACTGGCGCTGCTCGCTGTCGTGTTCTTCGGCAGCGCGGTTTTCGGAGCCTACCACGCAGGGGTGGAATGGGGTTTCTGGCCAGGCCCCACAGGCTGCACAGGCTCGGCTGGCGCCCCCGCCGCCAGCATGGACGCCTTCATGAGCCAGCTGCAGACCGTCAAGGTCGTGCGCTGCGATCAGGTCGCCATCCGCATCCTCGGCCTGTCGCTGGCCGGCTGGAACGCCGTGATCTCGACCTTCATGACCGTCGTGGCGCTGGCCGGCGCACGCCGCTAGGCGTCCGCGCCCTCATCGTCGAGCGCAAGGCGGGCGCGCGCCCGCAGCTTCTCGGTCTCGCTTTTCAGCTGGCCGCAGGCCGCCAGAATGTCGCGTCCGCGCGGCGTCCGCACCGGGCTCGCGTAACCGGCGTTGAACACGATGTCGGAGAAGCGCTCGATCGTCTCCCAGTCCGAACATTCATATTGCGTGCCGGGCCAGGGATTGAACGGGATCAGGTTGATCTTGGCCGGAACGCCCTTGAGCAGGCGCACCAGTTCGCGAGCCTCGGCGGGTGAATCATTGACGCCTTTCAGCATCACATATTCGAACGTGATGCGCCGGGCGTTCGACGCGCCCGGATAGGCGCGACACGCGTCCATGAGGTCGCGGATCGGATATTTCTTATTCAGCGGCACGAGCTTGTTACGCAGCTCATCGTTTACGGCATGCAGCGAAATCGCCAGCATGGTGCCGGCCGCATCTCCCAGCGGACCGATTTGCGGCACGACGCCCGAGGTCGACACCGTGATCCGGCGCTTCGACAGCGACAGGCCCTCGCCATCGGTCAGCACGCCGATCGCATCCGTCACCTGGTCGAAATTGTAGAGCGGCTCGCCCATGCCCATGAAGACGATGTTGGAGACAGCGCGCACGCCCTCTCCCGACGGAATGAGCCCGTCGGTCGGCGGCGTCTGGCCCGGAAAATCGCCGAGCATGTCGCGCGCGACGACGAGCTGCTGGACGATTTCCTGTGCGGTCAGGTTGCGCACGAGTTTCTGCGTGCCCGTGTGGCAGAACGTGCAGGTCAGCGTGCAGCCGACCTGGCTCGACACGCACAGGGTGCCGCGATCGCTTTCGGGAATATAGACGCACTCGATCTCCGCGCCCTTGTCGCGCGAATCGACGGGCGGCATGCGCATCAGCCACTTGCGCGTCCCGTCGACGGAAACCTGCTGGGCCACGACCTGCGGCCGCGTCAGCGAATAATGCTCGGCGAGCTTCGCCCGCAAAACCTTCGAGACATTCAGCATGGCGTCGAACGACGACGCGCCGTGAAAATAGATCCAGTGCCAGAGCTGGCCGACGCGCATGCGACGCTCGCGCTCGGGTACGCCGACAAGGCCGAGCGCCTCGGACAGCTGCGCGCGCGTCAGCCCGACCAGCGACGGTCTCGCCCGTTCGGGCGCAATCGCGGAGCTGGCCTCCGCCGTCATGTCCAGCACGGAATCTGTCATCGGTCTCGTCGGATTGTTGGAAGTCGCGCTGCTCATAGCAGCTTTCCGTCCATATGGGGAGCCCGCGCCCCAATGCGAGCGATTGGGGCCCTAGAGCTTGCGCTCGACGGTTGAGAGCGCGTCGGCGAGACGCGCCTTGGCGGAGCCCGGCTGCAGCGGCTTCTGCTGGCTGTCGTGCGGAGCCCAACCCGAAAGCCACAGGATTTCGAAGGTGGCGCGCACGCGGCCGTCAGGATCGGCAAATTGCTCCTGATAGATTTCGGCGGCGCGCAGGAGCACGGCGCGTTTCAGCGGACGGCGGTCGCGCGCCACCAGCAGGTTGGTGGCGCCCATGGCGCGGAGATCCCGCAACAGCGCGAACAGATGGGCGTATCGCACCGTGAGGACGTCGACATCGGTCACCGGCAGCGCGAAACCCGCCCGCTGCAGCAGCCCGCCCATGTCACGCAGGTCGGCGAAGGGAGCGACGCGCGGACTGACCCCGCCCGACACCTCCTCCTCCGCCGCCGCAAAGCTCAACCGCAGCTCCTGAAGCGTTTGCCCGCCCGCAAGACAGGCAAGGAACAATCCGTCAGGTCGAAGAATGCGACGAATCTGGATCAGCGCGCCGGGCAGATCGTTGACGCCCTGCAGCGCGAGCGCCGAAACCACCAGATCGAAACTTTCCGGCGCGAATGGCGGCGCCTCTTCATCGCAGACGAGCCCGAGGACGCCGGGCGCGAGCGAAGCCTCGAGCGGCGCCGCCTGGACGAAAACTTCGCGCGAACGCCCGGCGAGGGCGTCCGCCAGGGCTGGTCCGGGCGTCCCGAGATCGAGGATGCGGGGAAAGGGCCTGAGCACCGCGGCGAGTCGATCCGGAAATTCCGCCGCCACATGGTCAAGCAGGAAAGGCTCCGCCCCCGCCGCCAGAGCCCGCGCGAGCCGACGACGACCAAGCGGGCGATCGAACACGAGATGGGCGGGAGGTTTTGACATGCATGCTTTATGGGGCGCGACGCCGTCCGGGTCCAGACAGACCCTTTATCGCAGGCGGCTGAATGCTAAGCTCAGGCCATGACCATTCGCGACGCTTCTCCCTCTTCGGGCGCCTGGGCCTCCCTCAGGTCTGCCCTCGCGCGCGTCTCGACGCTGGCGGCCGATTGCGTCTATCCGCCTTCCTGCCTCGCCTGCCGGCGAGCGACCGAGAGCGCCGGCGCGTTATGTCCCGCTTGCTGGACCGGCATGCCCTTTATCGAGCGCCCGTTCTGCGAGCGGCTGGGCACGCCCTTTGCGCAAGACCTCGGGGACGGACTGCTCTCGCCCGCCGCCATTGCGGAGCCGCCGGTCTTTGAGCGCGCCCGCGCTGTGGCGCTCTATGAAGAGGGCCCGGTCCGAAAGCTGGTTCAGCAGTTGAAATACGCAGACCGGCTCGATCTCGCGCCCCCGATGGCGCGCTGGATGGCGCGCGCCGGCAGGGAGTTGCTGTCCGACGCCGATCTTCTTGTCCCGGTCCCTCTCTATCGCTGGCGTCTTTTCACGCGGCGCTTCAATCAAGCGGCCGTCTTGGCCCGCGGCGTCGCGGAACTGAGCGGCGTAGCCTTTGATCCAATGGCCCTCGTCCGCGTCAAGGCCACCAGGCCTCAGGTCGGCCTGACGCGGACGCAGCGCGCCGAGAATGTTCAGGGCGCCTTCAAGGTCCTGCCGACGGACCGCATCCGCGTCGAAGGGCGAAAGAGCGTCCTGGTGGATGACGTACTGACCTCCGGCGCGACCCTGAACGCCGCCGCGCGGGTCCTGATCCGCGCCGGCGCCGTCCGGGTCGACGCGCTGGTTTTCGCCCGGGTCATGACGCACGGGTTGTGACAAGGCCGCAGGCGGACATATAAGGGGCGGACAAAAACCAGATTGACCCGCCAGACTCCCGCGAAAGGCCAGATCCGGCATGCCACCCGTCACCATCTACACCAAGAGCACCTGCGGTTACTGTCTTCGCGCCAAGGCGCTTCTGACCCGCAAGAACGTCAGGTTCGAGGAGATCTCGGTTGACGGAAACGCCGCCGCCCAGCAGGCGATGGCGCAGCGGGCGAATGGCGGCTGGACCGTGCCGCAGATCTTCGTGGGCGAGACCCATGTCGGGGGATGCGACGACCTCTTCGCGCTCGATCGCGCGGGCAAACTCGACGCGCTCCTGAACGCGTGAACGGACGAAACGACAATGATCAAATACGCCCTGGTCTGCGACGCCGCGCATGAATTCGAAAGCTGGTTTGCGAGCAGCGGGTCCTATGACCAGCAGGTCAAGCGCGGGTTCGTCAACTGCCCTTACTGCCAGTCGCCGAAAGTCACGAAGGCCGTGATGGCTCCCAATATCGCCCGCACCGACAAGTCCGGGAATGAACGGGCGATGAAGGATCGCGACGCCGCGCCTCCGGAGCCCTCGAACGACACGGGAGCGCCGGTCGTCGCCCCCCAGCAGTTGGCGCTGCTCGACGAGCGCCAGCAGGCCCTGCGCGAAATGATCCGGGAACTGCACGAAAAGATCGTCGCATCCTCCGACGATGTCGGCGAGGCGTTTCCCGAAGAAGCCCGCAAGATGCACGATGGCGAGACGCCGACGCGCTCGATCCGGGGCAAGGCCAGTTTCGAGGAAGCCCGCGCCCTGCTCGAGGACGGCATTCCCGTCTTGCCGATCCCGGACCTGCCCGAAGAGCGGAACTAGCTTCAGACCGGCAAAGATATTGGGAAGTATCGTGAAATGAGAGCGGCGGGGCCGTTGGGGCCGCCCCGTTTTTTTGAGGCGCGCGGGCCGGTGCCGGCCCGTTTTTAGTGGCTGCGCGCGGGCACAAACCCGCCCGCCACGAAGACGAATGCGAGGATGAGAACGCCTGCGTTCAACCAGACCCAGGCCGGAATGACGAAGTCCTGCATGATGCGTTTCCCTTTTTATGATTCAGGAACGGCCAGTAAGTTCACGCTTGCTGTTCGACCGGCTTGCCATGATGCACGCGTCGGCTGAGCAGATAGCCGAGGCCGATCACCAGCGCCGCGCAGAACGCCGCCGCCGGCAGCTCCCACGCATGGGTGAAGTCGGCGCCAAGCTGCTTCACCAGCCACGGATCGCTGATGAACATTTCGCCCGCGACCCAGCCGAGCAGGCCAGCGCCGGCCCAGACGAGGATCGGAAACGCCGCCAGCAGACGCATGATCAGCGCCGCGCCCGCGATGATCAGCGGGATCGAGATTGCGAGGCCGATGATCAACAGGGGGGTCGAATCTTTCGCCACCGCCGCAATCGCCAGCACATTGTCGAGACTCATCACCGCATCGGCGATCGCGACCGTGCGCACCGCATGCCAGAGACGATCGGTTTCCTTGACTTCGCCGCCCTGTTCTTCTTCGCCCTGCACGAGCTTGACGGCGATCCAGAGGAGGAGGCACGAGCCGATCATTTTCAGGAACGGCGTCGACAGGAGCGTGGCGACGATGACCGTGAAGATGATGCGCAGCACGACCGCCACAAGGGCTCCGATGATCATGCCCGAGCGCTGCTTGTTCGCCGGCAGGCCGCGGCAGGCCATCGCGATGACCACCGCATTGTCGCCGGAGAGAATGAGGTTGATCCAGATGATCTGGAGCAATTTGAAAAGTTCGGGACCGAGGTTTTCCATGATGTGACGCCAAATGATGATGAACAGCTTGCCGCTCGCATTGCGTGCCGGGGTGCGCCGGAAATGTCGCAAGCGAGCGTCGCGGGAGCGCTGTCGGGAGGCCTGTGTTGCGGCATCGCCCCCGCCATAAGGAGCAAGGGTCGAATGCGCGCGAGGCGTGTCCCGGCAGCAGGCGAACGTCAGGCGTGAGCGGGACTCAGGCCGACGGGCGCGGACGCGGGATCATCAGAGCGTGGGTGGGCCAGTGGCGCGATGGGCGCAGAACCGGGCGGACGATGGCGCAAGAGAGGCGCCGTCACAAGTTGCGCCAGCCGATCCGAGATGAGACGCCAGCGTGATCCGGCCCAGGCCGGGCGGAGCGTCGCGTGTGGTCTCTTCCTCGAAATCTTCCGTGAGGGTCGCCAGAACGGCGAGATGCGAGGAGCTGGCCGGATGACGCTCGTCCTGGACGAGAACGCGCTCGAGGCCCGTCGACGTCCCCCGAAACGCTCCATGCACATCGGGAGCCAGCGTCGCCAGCACTGCGAAAAGCGCCAGGGTCGTCCGTACCAGATGGAGATTGAGCCGGAGCGGTCGCAGAGCCTTCGTCCCTCGCATATTCTTTATGTAGACTAAAGACTCTTTAAGAAGCCGAACGGCGAGTCAAGCGGAACAGGCGCCGTTGCAGGAATTTGATGTGTCGCGTTCTGCCCAGCTCGAACTTTTCGGGCAGGAGGGGCGTCGTCAGGCTCCGCGCCGCCCGACCAGCATGTAGTTCACGTCGCGGTCCCGTCCGCGGGACCAGGCGTCGCGTAGCGGATTGTAGACCACGCCCGTCATGTCGAACACGTCGACGCCGCCCGTCGCCAAGGCGTCCTCGAGCTCGCGCGGCGTGACGAACTTCTCCCATTGATGCGTTCCCTTGGGAACCCAGCGAAGCACATATTCGGCCCCCACGATCGCGAGCGCGAAGCTCTTCAGCGTGCGGTTGAGCGTGGCGGCGAACATCAGGCCGCCTGGCCGCACCAGCGACGCGCAGGTGGCCACGAAGGCCGGCATGTCGTTCACATGCTCCACCACCTCCATGGCCAGCACGACGTCGAAGGACGCCCCGCTCGCCGCCAGATCCTCTGCCGTGACCGCGCGATAGTCGATGGAAAGCCCGCCATCTTCTGCGTGTTTGCCGGCGATCCTGACATTGCCGGGCGCTGGATCGATGCCCGTGACGATGGCTCCGAGCCGCGCCATGGGCTCGCACAGGATGCCGCCTCCACAACCGACGTCGAGGATCCGCAGGCCCGCAAGCGGCCGCGCCTTCAGGGGATCCCGAAGCCCCCCGTCCGGGCAGACGAAATGGGTGCACATATGGTCGCGCAGATACTCGATCCGCACCGGGTTCATCTTGTGCAGCGCCGCCATCGACCCCTTGGGGGCCCACCAATCGTCGCCGAGCCGTTCGAACCGTGCGACATCCGCCGCATCCACGCTCGAATTCGCTCCCGCACCGCCAGCCATCGCCTGCACTCCAAAACGGCCGATTGACACAAAACCGAGCCGCCGTCATCTATACGCGCCCCGCGGCCCGGGGGCGAGCGGCGCGATGCCGCGCGCCTTCGGCCCCGCTCCTGTTCCTGAGAAGCGAACCCGGTCCCATGGCCCGTCTGGTGATGAAATTCGGCGGCACGTCCGTCGCCAATATCGAGCGCATCAAGAATGTCGCGCGCCACGTTCAGCGTGAAGTCGCCGCCGGACAGGATGTCGCTGTCGTGGTCTCGGCCATGTCGGGCAAGACCAATGAACTCGTCGCCTGGTGCAAGGAGGGCGCAGCTCTCTACGACCCTCGCGAGTATGACGCGGTCGTGGCCTCGGGCGAACAGGTGACCTCCGGCCTGCTCGCCATCGTGCTGCAGGACATGGGCATCAAGGCCCGCTCCTGGCAGGGATGGCAGATCCCGATCCGCACGTCCGACGCGCACGGGTCGGCCCGCATCGAAGCCATTGATCCCGCGGCCCTCAACGAGGGCTTTGCGCGCGGCGAAGTCGCCGTCATCGCGGGATTCCAGGGCGTGCACGCCGGGACCGGCCGCCTGACGACGCTCGGCCGCGGCGGCTCGGACACCAGCGCCGTGGCCGTCGCCGCCGCGATCGGGGCGGACCGGTGCGACATCTATACCGACGTTGACGGCGTCTATACGACCGACCCGCGCATCGTCTCGAAGGCCCGGCGGCTGGACCGCGTCGCTTTCGAGGAAATGCTCGAAATGGCTTCGCTCGGCGCCAAGGTGCTGCAGGTGCGCTCGGTCGAAGTCGCCATGGTCCATAAAGTCAAAACCTTCGTGCGCTCGTCCTTCGACGATCCGGCCGATCCGAAGCCTGGCACGCTCATTTGTGACGAGGAGGATATCGTGGAACAGCAGGTCGTCACCGGCATCGCCTATTCGAAGGATGAGGCCCAGATCACCCTGCGGGACGTGGCCGACAAGCCGGGCGTCGCCGCGGCCATCTTCGTGCCGCTCGCCGAAGCCAACATCAATGTGGACATGATTATTCAGGTCGTGTCCGACGACGCCAAGACGACCGATTTGACCTTCACGGTGCCGACCGCGGATTATGAGCGGGCGCGCAAGATCCTCGAAAACGCCAAGGTCGAGATCGGCTATGCGGGGATCCACGGCGCGACCGACGTCGTCAAGGTTTCGGCCATCGGGATCGGCATGCGTTCCCATGCCGGCGTCGCCGCCCGGGCCTTCAAGGCTTTGTCGGACAAGGGAATCAACATTCGCGCCATCACCACGAGCGAGATCAAGTTCTCGGTGCTGATCGACGCCGAATACACCGAACTCGCCGTCCGCACGCTGCACACGCTCTACGGCCTAGACAAAGTCTGACCGCTTGGACCGAACTGTGCGCTGGCGCGCCAAAGCGTGCAATGCAGCACGCTGCCGGCGCGCCTATTCGCTGAATTGCATATGCCGCGGCGCTTGCGGTCCGAGCCTTGCATTCGTATAGGAGCGAAGAGGTTGACCCGGGCGGCTGCGTCGTTTCGGGGCCAGCATGGCGGCCCGGCTGGGGCCACGGGGCCGACGGGCCGGACGGGAAGAACGAATGCGTGGCGCTCTCGGCGGACCGCGTCTGCTGCTACGCCGGATCCGCGAAGCCATGGCGGAACCGGTCAACGCGCAGGCGCGCCTCGACAAGATCGTCGTTCATATCGCCTCCAACATGGTCGCCGAGGTGTGCTCGGTCTATGTGCTGCGGGATGACGGCCGCCTCGAACTCTTCGCCACCGAAGGCCTGAATCGCGAGGCCGTGCATCTGACGACCATGCGCTCCGGCGAGGGCCTGGTCGGCCTGATCGCCGAGACGGCCGAATCGCTGGCGCTGTCGGATGCGCAGGCTCACCCGTCCTTCTCCTACAAGCCGGAGACGGGCGAAGAAATCTATCATTCCTTCCTGGGCGTTCCGGTCCTGCGCGGCGGCAACACGCTCGGCGTGCTCGTCGTTCAGAACAAGGCGCGGCGCGCTTACTCGGAAGAGGAAGTCGAGGCGCTGCAGACGACCGCGATGCTGCTCGCCGAGATGATCGCCTCGGGTGAATTGCAGTCCATCGTCCGTCCCGGCGCCGACATCGCGCTGCGCCGGCCCATCGCCCTGAAGGGCTCGGCGATCGCCGAGGGCGTCGGGCTCGGCCATGTCGTGCTGCATGAGCCGCGCGTCGTCATCAAGCAGCTGATTTCCGACGATCCCGCGAAAGAACAGGCGCGCCTCGACACGGCCATCGAGGCGGTGCGCCACACCATCGACGCCTTGATCGACCGCGGCGACCAGGTCGGGCCCGGCGAGCATCTCGAAGTGCTCGAGACCTTCCGCATGTTCGCGCATGATCGCGGGTGGAGCCGCAGGCTGCGCGAGGCGGTCATGTCGGGCCTGACGGCCGAGGCCGCCGTCGAGCGCGTGCAGAACGACGCCCGCGCCAAGTTGCAGCGCCGCACCGATCCCTATCTGCGCGAGCGGCTGCACGATCTCGACGATCTCGCCAACCGCCTCCTGCATGAATTGACGGGCGAAAGCTTCGTGGTCGCCCATGAGGACATGCCCGACAACGCCATTCTGGTCGCCCGAAACATGGGCCCGGCGGCGCTGCTCGACTATGACCGCAAGAAGCTGCGCGGCCTCGTTCTGGAGGAAGGCGGCCCTTCGAGCCATGTCGCCATCGTGGCCCGGGCGCTGGGCATTCCGACCGTCGGCGAAGTGCAGAACATCGTCGATCTCGTCGAACCCAACGACGCCATCATTGTCGATGGCACCGCAGGCGACGTTCAGTTGCGCCCGCAGCCTGACGTCCAGGCCGCCTACGGCGAAAAAGCGAGATTGCGCGCCCGTCGGCAGGAGCAATATCACAAGCTGCGCGACGTCCCGTCCCGCACCCGCGACGGCGTCGAGATCGGCCTGCACATGAATGCCGGCCTGCTCGTCGACCTGCCGCATGTGGCCGAGACAAACGCCGAATCCATCGGTCTCTTCCGCACCGAGCTGCAATTCATGATCGCCCCGCAATTTCCGCGGATGATGCAGCAGCTTGCGCTGTACAAAAACGTCATGGACGCGGTCCCCGACAAGCCCGTGACCTTTCGGACGCTGGATATCGGCGGCGACAAGATCTTGCCCTACATGGCGAGTTTCGAAGAGGACAACCCGGCGCTCGGCTGGCGGGCGATCCGCATCGGCCTCGATCGCCCCGGCCTCCTGCGTTCGCAATTGCGCGCCATGCTGCGCGCCGCTGCCGGGCGCGATCTGCGCATCATGTTCCCGATGATCGCCACATCGGCCGAGTTCGACGCCGCCAAGGCGATCGTGGGTCGCGAACTCACGCATCTGCGCCGCCACGAATATGCCCTGCCGCGCGAGTTGAAACTCGGCATCATGATCGAGGTCCCGTCCGTACTCTGGCAACTCGACGAGATCCTGCCGCGCGTCGATTTCGTTTCGGTCGGCTCGAATGACCTGATGCAATATGTCTTCGCGGCGGATCGCGACAACCGGCGCGTGGCGGATCGCTTCGATCCGCTGTCTCCGCCGATGCTGCGGGCGCTGAAGTCCATCACCGACCGCGCCGCCGTGCACGGCACGCCCGTGACGCTCTGTGGCGAGATCGGCGGCCGCCCCCTCGAAGTCATGGCGCTGATCGGCATCGGTTATCGCGGATTTTCCATGTCGGCCGCCTCCATAGGCCCCGTGAAGGCGATGCTGCTGTCGCTCGACACGCGCGAGATCGCGTCCCACATAGGCGAATTGCTCGACGCCCAGAGCGGCGCCGCGTCCGTCCGCGAGGAATTGCGGGCCTTTGCGGAGGCCAAAGGCGTGCCGTTGTAGAGGGGCTCGGCCGGGTGCGCTTTATGCCGCCCAGGTCACGCAAGCGCTCGCTTCACGCAACTCTCCCGGTCCGGACCTCAACATGCTCCCGCAAGACAAGCTCGATCTTATCTCACGCCGCCACGAGGAAATATCCGCGAGGCTCGCGAGCGGCGCGACAGGCGCCGATTTCGTCGCCTTGTCGAGAGAACTCTCTGACCTTGAGCCCGTCGTCGGGGCCATCCACGCCTGGCGGCGCGCGAAGGACGATCTCGCCGGCATCGAGACGATGCTCGCCGACGCCGGCACCGACGCTGAGATGCGCGAACTTGCCGAGGCTGAACGCGACGACGCCAGGGCGCGGCTCGAAGACCTCGAACAGAAGATCAAGGTCGCGCTGCTGCCCCGCGACGTCGCCGACGAACGCGGCGCCATTCTCGAATTGCGCGCCGGGACAGGCGGCGACGAAGCCTCGCTTTTCGTCGGCGATCTGTTGCGCATGTACCAGCGATACGCCGACCTGCACGGCTGGAAGATGGACGTCATGTCCGCCAGCGAGGGCACAGCCGGAGGCTACAAGGAAGTCGTCGCCTCGGTCAGCGGGCGCGGCGTCTTCGCCAAACTGAAATTCGAATCCGGCGTCCATCGAGTGCAGCGCGTCCCCGCGACCGAAACGCAAGGACGCATCCACACGTCCGCCGCCACCGTGGCTGTTCTTCCCGAAGCCGAGGAGGTCGATATCGCCATCAACGAAGCCGACCTGAAGATCGACACGATGCGGGCGCAGGGCGCAGGCGGACAGCACGTCAACAAGACGGAATCGGCGATCCGCATCACCCATGTGCCGACCGGCACGATCGTCTTCGTGCAGGATGAGCGCTCGCAGCACAAGAACCGCGCCCGCGCCATGGCTCTGCTGCGCGCCCGGCTTTATGACGACGAGCGCCAGAAGCTGGATTCCGAGCGCGCCGCAGACCGCAAGAGCCAGGTGGGGTCCGGCGACCGGTCGGAACGCATCCGGACCTATAATTTTCCGCAAGGCCGCGTCACCGATCACCGCATCAACCTGACGCTCTACAAGCTTGACAAAGTCGTGGCCGGCGACGCGCTGGACGAGATTATCGATCCGCTGATTACCGAGAATCAGGCCGCCCAGCTCGCGGCTCAGGCCTGATCGTCTCACCACAAGCAAAAAATCGAGATTCGTCAGAGCTATGCACAATCGCTTGCGCGGTTCTGCCGCCCACTGCTTGCCAGCGGCGCCCAATCGACGTCACATGGGAGCGATGCAAGGACGGGCGTAAGCGCGCCGGGGGTTGAAGGGGCGGACGATGACCGGGAATGCCACAAATTCAGGCGGCGCGGCCGCCGGCTTCGCGTCTGCGCTCTTCGGCCAAAGCGCGCGGGAAGACCTCCAGCGCTATAACGTCCACGGGCTTGCCCAATTGGCCGCCGCCGCCTGGCGCCATCTTTCGGCGCCACGACAGCAAGGTCGACCCGGCCTCGTCATTTTCGATCCCGACGAGCCGAGCCTGTCTGACATCACCGTCATCGAAGTCGTCAACGACGACATGCCGTTCCTGCTCGATTCGACGCTGGCGGAACTCAACGACCAGGGGTGCGAACTCCGCCTCGTCGCCCATCCGGTCCTCGATGTCGAGCGGGCCGCGGATGGATCGCTTTTCGCTCTGGCGAGCCGTGCGGGGGCCGGCACGCGCCGAGAAAGCCTGATCCACGTCCATATCAGCCGCATCCCCGATACGGCCCGCCGGCAGAAGCTCGCGCTCGCGCTCGAAGCGATCTACGCGGACGTGCGTCTGGCCTGCGCGGACTGGCCGGCGATGCACGACTGCTTGACCCGCGCCGCCGCGGCCTACCGGGCCGATCCGCCCAACATTCCGGCCGACGAACTCGCCGAAGCCGTGCAGTTCCTGGATTGGCTCGCCGCCGACAATTTCACCTTCCTGGGCATGCGCGAATATCGCATCGAGGAAATCGGCCCCGTCAATGCGCCGGACTTCAACGCAGTGGGCGATTCCGGTCTCGGCATCCTGCGCAATCCCTCCGTGAAAGTCCTGCGCCGCGGGCGCGAACTCGTCACCATCACGCCTGAAGTGCTCGAGTTCCTGCGCGAACCCCAGGCTCTCATCATCGCCAAGGCCAACGTGCGCTCGAAGATCCATCGACGCGCCCATATGGACTATATCGGCATCAAGCAGTTCAACGAAGACGGCATGCTGTGTGGCGAACTGCGTCTCGTCGGCTTGTTCACCTCGACCGCCTATACGCGCTCGACGAGCACGATCCCGTATGTCCGCCACAAGGTCGCGCGCGTGCTTCAGGCGGCGCATTTCGAGGCGCAGAGTCATTCGGGAAAATTGCTCGCCAATGTCCTGGAGACATTTCCGCGCGACGAATTGTTTCAGATCGATGTCGCGACCCTGGCGGATTTCGCCCACGAGATCGCGTCGCTGACGGATCGACCGCGCCTGCGCGCGCTGGCGCGGATTGATCGTTTTGACCGCTTCGTGTCGATCCTCGCCTATTTCCCGCGCGATCGCTACGACACAGGGGTGCGCCGCAAGGCCGAGGCCTTCCTGGCCCGAATCTACAATGGACGCATCTCGGCGGTTTATCCGTTCTATCCGGAAGGCTCGCTGGTGCGCGTGCACTTCATCGTCGGACGCGACGAAGGCAAGACGCCGGTGATTTCGCGCGAGGAGCTTGAAAGCGGGCTCGCGGCGATCTCCCGCACATGGGGCGACAATCTGCGCGAAGCCCTGCTGGCGGGAGGCCCGAGCGGCCCTGCCCGCGCCATGCTGTTTGGCGACGCATTCTCGCCCGACTATATGGCGCGCTATGATTCTTCGCAGGCGATGGACGATATCGCCGTCCTCGAGCGCCTCACCACGCGCGAGCCCAACGCCTTCGTGATCCGCGCGGGCGAACAGGATGGCGCGCAGGCCTCGCTCCGTGTTTTCTCGCTGGGACGCCCGATGCCCCTGTCCGAGCGCGTGCCCGTGCTCGAAAATCTGGGATTCCGCGTCGTCAGCGAAGACACGGCGGGCATTCGCACGCCGGCCGGTGACGTCTGGCTGCATGACATGGCGCTGTCCCATGCAGCCGGCGCCGGGGCCATCGCCGAGCGCCGCTTCGCCATCGAAACCCTGCTGCGCGCAGTCGCCTATG
Organism: Beijerinckiaceae bacterium; assembly: GCA_019747375.1. Lineage (GTDB taxonomy): Bacteria > Pseudomonadota > Alphaproteobacteria > Rhizobiales > Beijerinckiaceae > Terripilifer. The sequence continues at coordinate 34,333 of JAIEQX010000135.1, forward strand.
GCGAAGCCGAAAGCGACGGCTTCAATGCGCTCGTCGTGTCGCCCGGTCTGTTGTGGCGCGACATCGCGCTGCTGCGCGCGCTGGCGCGCTATCTGCGCCAGGCTGGAATCTCCTTCTCGCAAAGCTATCTCTGGGCGGCGCTGACGCAGAACCCCTGGATTGCCGACGCGCTGCTGCGGCTCGTCTATGCGCGGCTCGATCCAGAGCAGGAGATCGACGCGGCCACTCGCGAGCAGCGCGAGAAAGACATACTGGGCGAGATCGACACCCGTCTCGCAGACGTCACGAGCCTTGACGAGGATCGTATCCTTCGCCGTTTCGTCAACGTCATCCGGGCCGCCGTGCGAACCAACTTCTTCCAGCTGAACGAGGACGGCTCGGCGCGTCAGACCATCGCGTTCAAGTTCGAGAGCCGCCGGATCGACGACCTGCCGCTGCCCCGGCCACTCTACGAGATCACCGTCTATTCGCCGCGCGTCGAAGGCATACATCTGCGTTTCGGCAAGGTCGCGCGCGGCGGCATCCGCTGGTCGGACCGCCAGCAGGATTTCCGCACCGAGGTGCTGGGCCTCGTCAAGGCGCAGCAGGTCAAGAACGCCGTCATCGTGCCGGTCGGCGCCAAGGGCGGTTTCTTCCCGAAACGCCTGCCGCCTGCATCCGATCGCGAAGCCTTCATGGCGGAGGGCGTCGCCGCCTACGAAATCTTCATCGGCGCGCTGCTCGACCTCACCGACAATTTCGTCGAGGGCGAGCTCGTGCCCCCCGCCAACACCTATCGGCATGACGGCGACGATCCCTATCTGGTGGTGGCGGCCGACAAGGGCACCGCAACCTTCTCGGACATCGCCAACGACATTTCGCTGACGCGAGGCCACTGGCTCGGAGACGCCTTCGCGTCCGGCGGTTCGGCCGGCTACGATCACAAGAAGATGGGAATCACGGCGCGCGGAGCCTGGGAGGCCGTCAAGCGTCACTTCCGCGAGCTCGGAACCGATATCCAGACCCAGCCCTTCACTGTCGTGGGCGTCGGCGACATGTCGGGAGACGTATTCGGCAACGGCATGCTGCTGTCGAAGGAAACCCGTCTGCTCGCCGCCTTCGATCATCGCGACATCTTCATCGATCCGGCTCCCGACGCAGCCGCCGCCATGGCCGAGCGCGCCCGGCTCTTCGCGCTTCCACGCTCGAGCTGGCGGGATTATGAATCCAAGCTGATTTCGAAGGGCGGCGGCGTGTTTTCGCGGCAGGCGAAACAGATTCCGCTGTCGCCGGAAATGCGCGCCCTGCTGCGCATAGAGGCCTTGTTCGCCACCCCGCAGGACGTCATCCGCGCCATCCTGCGAGCGCCCGTCGACCTGCTCTGGTTCGGCGGCATCGGCACTTATGTGCGCGCCAGCCACGAGACCGACGAACAGGTCGGAGACCGCAGCAACGACGCCATCCGCGTCACCGCGCCCGAGCTGGCCTGCAAGGTGATCGGCGAAGGCGCCAACCTCGGCGTCACGCAGCGCGGCCGCATCGAGGCGGCGCTGCGCGGCGTGCGGCTGAACTCGGACGCGATCGACAATTCAGCCGGCGTGAACACGTCGGACATCGAGGTCAACATCAAGATCGCGCTGAGCGCGGCGGTGCGCGAGGGCCGCCTCGATCTCGAAGGCCGCAATGCGCTGCTCGCCTCCATGACCGACGATGTCGCGGCGCTCGTCCTGCGAAACAATTACCGGCAGACGCTGGCCCTGTCGCTCGCACAAAGGCGCGGTCCGGAGGATGTCGGCTTCGCCATCCGTCTCATGCAGACCTTGGAGAAACAGGGCCGGCTCGAACGCAGCGTCGAATATCTGGCCGACGATTCCACCCTGATGGCCCGCGCCCGCTCGGGCGTCGGACTGACGCGGCCCGAGCTCTCCGTGCTTCTCGCCTACGCAAAGCTCGCCACACACGACGCGCTGCTTGAAAGCGACGCGCCGGACGATCCCTACATGTCGCGCGAGTTGACGCTCTATTTCCCGAAGGCCATGCGCGACCGGTTCCCCGAAACCATCGAGGGTCATCGGCTGCGCCGCGAGATCGTCGCCACCGCGCTCGCCAATGCGCTGATCGACCGTGGCGGTCCGACGATCATCTCGCGCCTGTCTGATGAAACGGGCGCCGCGCGCCGCTCGCAGCCCGCGCCTTCGTGGTGTTGCGCGAAGCCTTCGGGCTGAACAGGCTCGACCGCGCAATCGACGCGCTCGACAATCAGATCTCGGGCGCGCTGCAGCTCGATCTTTACGGACGCGTGCAGGATCTGCTCATCTCGCGGCTGCCCTGGTTTGTGCGGCACGTCGACCTTGCGGCCGGCGTCGAAGCCGCAGGCATGCGCTTCCAGGCGGCGATCGACGAGCTGGCGCGATCGATCGAAACCTATGTTCCCGACATGCGGCGCACCGCGCTGCTCGAGCAGCAGGGCGAATGGGTACGCGCCGGCGTGCCGGAAGAACTCGCCCGACGCCTCGCGATCCTGCCGGCTTTGAGCGCTGCGCCCGACATCGTCCTGGTCGCAGAACGCGGCAAGCGCCCGCTCGGCGATGTCGCGTCGACGCTTTTCGCCGTGGACGAAACCTTCGGCCTCGGCGCCATGACGGCTGGCGCCCGGCAATTGCCGGCAAGCGATCATTACGACCGCGTCGCACGCGACCGCGCGCTTGAACAGATTGAATCGTCCCGGCGCCGCGTCACCACGGCGATCCTGGCGCAGCCGCAGAAGCAGAAGAAAGCGCAGCATGGCAAGCCAGCCGTCGACTCCTGGCTGGCCGCGCAGGGCCCCGACGCCGCGCGCATCCACGCGCTCCTGTGCGAGATCGCCGGCGGCGACCTGTCGCTGGCGCGTCTCACGGTCGCGGCCGGCCTGCTGGGAGATCTCGCCGGAGAATGAGGCTCCCGCGTTCTCAGCTGCGTCGCAGTTTCACCGCAACGCCTGTGGCGGCGATACGCTGCAGTTCGACGCCCGTGTCCTCGACATCGGTCGTGCCGTCGATGTGATAGTCGACTCCCACGATCGCATCTGCGTTCATGTCTTCCGCATGTCGGATCAATTGTTCGAGGGCTGCTTCCTTCCACTGCCCCTCTCGCACGCGATCCCGGCTCGCTGCATGCCAGCCCGTGGAGGCTCTGACTTCCGCGATGGGCGTGTAATGCGGGGCGCCATCGATCTTGTCGGAAAAGCTGATCAACATGGGAAACTCGCTTCATGAACGACTGAACCTCCGGACCAGGTCCGGAGGTTCAGTGTCTCGAAGCTTGATGGCGAAAACCCGCCGCCCGGGAGGCGGATACTGTCACGCGCGTGACAATGCCGCGACGCTCGCCGGCATCCGCCTCAATGGCGGAAGTGGCGATGTCCCGTCAGCACCATTGCGAGCCCCGCCTCGTCCGCCGCCTTGATCACCTCGTCGTCGCGCATCGAGCCGCCGGGCTGAATGACCGCAGTCGCGCCGGCTTCCGCTGCCGCGAGCAGGCCGTCGGCGAAGGGGAAGAACGCGTCAGACGCGACCACCGAACCCTTGGCGAGCGTCTCAGGCAATCCGGCGGCCTTGGCGGCTTCAGCCGCTTTCCAGGCGGCGATGCGCGAGGAATCGACGCGGC
>JAIEQX010000031.1 GCA_019747375.1 Beijerinckiaceae bacterium
CCCGTCACGGAAGCTGTGGGATAAGTCCGTCCGGGGAAAGGGGAACCTCGGCCTTAAGCCGATTTGTGCAACAGAGCCGGGGCGACGTAGAGAAACATCGCGCGGGGGTCGACGAAGCGGCGGATCAGCCAGGGGCAGGCGATCCGATCGATCTTGGGGCGGGAGCGCGTCACCCAGACCGTTCGACCCTCGGCGTCGCGTGCGGAGAGCTTGCCCGGATCGACAAGTGGAAGCCCCGCAGTATTCCAGGCGGCCTGTCCGCCTTCCAGATACTCGGCTGGTATGTGCGCACTCCGCAGCACGGCGGCGACGCCCTGACTGCGCCTGTGCCCTTCGGCACAAATGACGACGACCGGGTCGTTCAGGCCCACCGAAAGCCGCGCCAAGGCATCGGGAGTGATCTCCGCCTCGTCGAGCGGCCGGGCGGCGGGAACGAGTCGCGGATCGGCGGCGCGGGCGGCCTCGGCGCGGACATCGAGCAGGGTCGGGCAACGGGGCGTACCGATCAGCTTGGCGAGCTTGTCGGCAGGGATGGCGTCGGGCGCAGGCATCTGCGTTCCTCCTTGAAATCAAGGTTGAGGTGGAACGCGAGCTTCGGCTGTCGCCTCGTGGGGAGATCGCGGATCCCCATGAAAAGAGAATCTCGCAAGACGCATGCGGTGTCAATTCCCGTCGCACCGGTCATGGGCGAACAACGGGCCGCCCATCGACTGTCACCAATACCCGATGCGGGATAGATTGCGCCATGCTTTCAGAGAGCTTGGGAATTCTTTTCAGCCTGTGGGGATGGCTGGTCTCGGTGCAACGCGAGATCTCGGCCGAGCTCGCCGTCATGCTCCGCGCTTTCGCCGAGACCGGGGACTGGTCGGCACTGGCCGGCTTCCTGCCCTTCGGCATTGCATTCGGCGCGGCGCATGCACTTACGCCCGGACACTCGAAGACCGTGCTGTCCTTGTTCGTTGCCGGAAGCGGCGCCAGCCTGTCTAGGGGCGTCGGGACCGCTGTCATCCTCTCAGCCACGCATATCGCGATCTCCGTCCTCGTGGTCCTTCTCGCTTTGCCTGTGGTTTCGCTGGCCTTCGGCGAAGTCGGACGAGCGCGGGTCCTGGAAGATCTGAGTCGAGGCCTGATCGGAATGGTCGTCCTCTGGCTTCTCATTGCCGCCATCCGGGGACACGCTGCCCATAGCCATCACGAGGGCGCCGCGTTCGGCGTAGTGGCCGGGTTGATCACGTGTCCGCTGACCTTGTTCGTGATGACGTTTGCGAGCGCTCGAGGCGTTCCGGAGGCCGGGCTGGCCTTCGCGTTCATGATGCTGATCGGCGTTGCCGCCGTGCTGGCGAGCGTGGCGGCACTGGCGGTGGCCGCAAGAGTCGGTCTTGGCAGCGCGCTCGCGCGCCTCACCCCGACCTTGGGTTGGCTTGCGCGCCTCACGCTCGGAGTGACGGGGGCGGTTCTGATGCTGATAGCCATCATGCAGTTGGGGCGCTCATACTGAGGGCGCCGCGAGATCGGGTCAGCAGGTGCGACTCTGTGCACGCAGAACCGCATAGTCGGTCAGCATGATAGCGATCGCCGCCGGCTCTGGGAGCTGCGCCAGTTCGCCTGCCGCGCGGGCCTGAAACTCGCGGCTGTATTCGACGACCGGCGGACATGCCGACACGCCACCTGCCTCAAAACCGACCGTCGCGCAGCCGCTCAACAAGCTCGTCCCGATCGCGAGGACGGCGCGCCGCAGCCTCCAGCATCCGTCGTTGGACGTCATTGGCCTTCTCCGTGGTTTCAAGGCGTTCAGCGAGGCGGCCCGCGCGCTCGCCGGACCGCCGAAGCGCGAGCAGGAACAGGAGCACAGCGACCACGATGGCGCCGTAGCGCAGCGCCGCCCGCATCCATGGGCGCGTGGCGATCCCGGTGAGCAGCCCGCCGATCACCGCCGCCCCCGGCGCCAGTCGTCGAGGCGGGCATAGATGGTGACCGCGATCCCCCCGAGCGCGACGGCGATGAATACCCAGCGGAGCGCATCGAGATACGGCACGAGCGGCAGGATCGCGGTCGGGGTCTCGGCGAGGACGCTCTGCGCCACCTCGACGCCCGCCGCGCCCAGCGTCGCCACTCCGGCCGCCCCGCCACCCTTCATGGTGCGGCTGTCGGCCAGCACTTCGCGCGCTGGTGGCGATTCTTCGGCGAAGGCAGTCTCCCGGACCGGGAAGCGCTCGCCCCACTGACGCGCAGGCCCGAGGTCGACATGGATGAACCCCGAGCGCGGATAGAAGCCGAAGCCGAGGAACCCCACCTCGCGCGCCGCGGCCTCGAAGGCCACCGGGTCGTGGTTCGACATGGCGATATCAAACGCCGTGCCGTCCATGTGCTTTGACGCCCTGGCCCCACCCACCGCACGATTGTGCTCGGGGCTGCGATAGGCCGAGCGGACGATCAGCGGTTTGCCCAACCGATCGCGCAGGGCCTGCAGCTTGTCGAGCGCGGGATCGTTGACGAGCAGCTTGCCGGTGCCCCGGCAGGCGATCTCGGCCGGGCTGAAGTTCGGCCAGCGCCATGCGCTCTCCGGAACTTCGCGCCAATGGCGATGGAATGTCGTGGTCATGGGGTCCTCCGAAAACGAAAAACCCGCCTCGAGGGCGGGTCACTGCGGACTGATGAATGGGGATAGGCCGCGGTCACGGGCTGCCGCCGAAGATCTTCAGCTTGACGCGCAGAACCCAAAGACGGTGCTCGCCTATTCGACCGTCAGCCAGATGGGTCTCGTGGTTGCCGTGCTGGCGACGGCACTCCAACAGGGCTCGCCAGAAATCGCGCTCGCCTCGGCGAGCTTCTACGCCCTTCATCACGGTCTCGCCAAGGGCGCGCTGTTCATGGGCGTCGGCGTCGTGGGCGCGAGCGGGAAGCGGTCGCTCGTGCCAGTGCTGGCGACGCTCACCCTACCCGCGCTGTCGCTCGCCGGTCTGCCGCTCACCGGCGGGACGCTGGCCAAGCTCGGCGCAAAGCCACCTCTCGGCGGCGGCGCGGCGGAACTCCTGTTCACGCTCTCTGCCGTCGGCACCGCAATGCTGATGCTTCGCTTCATGCTCAAGGTCGCCGCGACCGGCAGCCACGAGCCTGACGCGCGACCGGCAGCCGGCCTGCTCGTTCCATGGCTGGCGACCGTGGCGGCGGGCCTGATCGTGCCATGGTTGCTGTTCACAGGCGTCACCGGCCTGCCGGCCGCCTATCCGCTCGCGCCGGACAGCCTTCTGTCCGCCTTCTGGCCGGCGGCGGCGGCCGGTGTCGTTGGCGCCTTGGTGGCGGTCGCACGGCTGGGTGCTCCAGGTATTCCCGAAGGCGACCTGCTCATTCCGACCACTGACACCGGTGCACGCCTACTGTCGATGATTCCGGCACGGCCGCATTGGATCGCCGCGCTCAGGCTTCCCGAAAAGCGTCTCATGCTCGACCGCGTGGCGGGTGAATGGGCGTCGCGGGCGGAGCGCCTGTTGTCGCGATGGTCGATAAGCGGAGCACTTCTCCTGATGCTGGTGATCCTGGCCACGCTATGAAGCAGTGGCGAGGCGAAACGCGAGACGCGGACATCGGCAGACATACAGTCGCGAACGCCGCGCAGGTCTTGAATCGGCGAGAAGCCATACTAAAACGAGATCGCCGGCCGCCCCGCATGGGGGCAGGCACAAGTCCGGGAGGCGTGCCGCCAAGACATCCCCGGTACTGCTTGTATCCATGTTTGTTGGATGTCACTGAGAACTGACCCAGCCACGATAGGTGTTTGATCCCACGGTTTGATGGTGCGATCCTTTCTCTGGAATGGAAGGACGCCCTTTGGGACAAATTCGTCATGGCAGCGCCACGACCACGCACGCTGTCCGAGCAGCAATACAGCGATCGCAAGCTTCGCTCGCGCAGTTGAGCCGTGAGTTGGGTATCAATCCCAAGACCGTTGCGAAGTGGCGCAAGCGCGCGACGGTCGAGGATATGAAGACGGGGCCTTCTGAGCCTCGATCTACCGTGCTGACCGAGGCTGAGGAGGCAATGGTCGTTGCATTCCGGCGCCATACACTGCTGCCACTGGACGATTGCCTTTACGCTCTGCAGCCTTCGATCCCCCACCTGACGCGATCTGCGCTGCATCGCTGTCTGCAGCGACATGGCATCTCGCGCTTGCCTGATATGGAAGGCGACAAGCCGAAGCGGTCGAAGTTCAAACGCTACCCCATAGGGTTCTTCCATATCGATATCGCCGAGGTGCAAACCGCTGAAGGCAAGTTATATTTGTTCGTTGGCATCGACCGGACGAGCAAGTTCGCCGTGACCCAACTCGTCGAGAAGGCCGACAGAAAAACAGCCTGGGAGTTCCTTCAGCACCTGCTCGAAGCCGTGCCCTACCAAGTCCATACCATTCTCACCGATCGAGCCATTGGAACGCCATTGGTCCGAGAGACAATGGCGAGGGGAATCCAGTTCGCAGAGCAGCCCCGGAATCGGAATACCATCTACTCTCGGCCGATGCGCTTCGACATGATCTGCGAGGCAAACGGCATCGAGCACCGGCTGACCAAGCCCAACCATCCCTGGACCAATGGTCAGGTCGAGCGCATGAACCGCACGATCAAGGACGCCACCGTTAAGCGCTTCCACTATGACAGCCACGATCAGCTGCGCACGCACCTCAGCGACTTTATGGCCGCCTACAACTTCGCACGCAGACTCAAGACCCTCAACGGGCTCACCCCCTACGAATACATCTGCAAGATCTGGACATCAGAGCCGGACAGATTCATCCTCAATCCGATCCACCAGATGCCGGGACTGAACACCTAGCGATACCAGCGAGGGTGTCATTGGTGTCTGGGACGCAGCCGGTGGCTATACCCGTTACGATGAATTCCCCAGCGGCGGGATCGGCCCCCATGACCTGCGCCTGATGCCCGACGGTGACACGCTGGTCGTCGCCAATGGCGGCATCGCCACGGACCCGACCGATCGTCGCAAGCTGAACGTTCCGGCGATGAGACCGAACCTGACATATCTCTCGCTATCGGGATCGACCCGGGAGCAGGTCGAACTGGAGGACGACCTTCGTCAGAACTCCATCCGCCACCTTGCGGTGCGGCACGACGGCCTCGTCGGCTTCGCGATGCAAAGGGAAGGCGAGCCCGGCAGCGCAACTCCGCTGCTCGGATTGCACCGCATGGGCAACGCCCCGCTTCTGGCGGAAGCGCCGATCGCCGATGAACTCGCGATGCAGGGCTATGCCGGCAGTGTCGCATTCAGCGGCGATGGCAGCGAGATCGCTATCACCTCGCCCCGGGGCGGCCGGGTGCACAGGTTCTCCGACGATGGCGTCTTCCTTGCGGCCCTATCTCGAGCGGATGTCTGCGGCCTTGCGCCAATGGACCGCGGCTATCTTGCAAGCGACGGGCTGGGCGGGCTTATCTCGATCAGCACCACAGTTCCTACACCGCTCGCCCGGGCAGATTGTGCGTGGGACAACCACATTGTCGCACTCTGAGAGAGTTGAGGCGGTGCCAAAGGCCAGCGTCCGGTACAGGGCGCTAGCAGATGCTCAGGACGAACTCGACGAAGGCGTATCCGGGCGAACCACCAAGAGGTAGTTCCGCAGCCTTGCCATTGACCGTTCCGCGATTCTGGCGCACGAAGGATGCGTGATCGGTTCCACCCCGTCTTGGGGCGGAGGCAAGAGGGAACGCGGTGGGGTGCCAGATGGCACCGAACCCGCGGCTGTCCCCGCAACTGTGAGCGGCGAGTCCGGCTGACGATGCCACTGGAGTGATCCGGGAAGGCCAGCCAGGGCGGCGAACCGCGAGCCAGGAGACCTGCCGGTCCTGAACGAAATCCACAAGGCCTTCGGGTGTGAAGGCAAGGAGGGAAAATTGAACACGCGGAACGTCACCAATGCACAGGCATCGACAGGATCGGGGATCGGCGCGCTTGTCGCCGTCGCGCTGATCGGCCTCAGCATCATCTTCGTCACCGGCCATGTGCAGGCCGAAACGCTTCACGACGCGGCGCATGACGTGCGCCACGCCACCGGCTTTCCCTGTCACTGAGCCCGTGTTCACGCGTCTTCTGACCAGCGCCCTGTTTGCTGGCGCTGCCGCCGGGCTGATTGCCGCCCTGTTGCAGCTTTATTTCGTGCAGCCCGTGCTGCTCCATGCCGAACTCTACGAGGGTGGCGATCTCGTCCATTTCGGAACCGAATCCACCAACTCGGCGCATCCGGACCTGCCGGGCTTCGACGCAGTGCGCGACATTCTCAGCATCGGTTTCACGATGCTGGTCTATGCGGGCTATGCGATGATCCTCGTGGCCCTGATGGCCGCGGCCGAAAACCGGGGGGCAACGATCAACGCGAGGACCGGTCTGATCTGGGGCCTCCTCGGCTTCGTGGCCGCGCATTTCGCGCCGGGCTTCACGCTGGCGCCCGAAGTGCCCGGCGTGGCGGCCGCCGACGTCTATGCACGGCAGGCGTGGTGGTTCGCGACGGTGCTCGCCGCGGCTATCGCCATGTGGCTGATCGCGTTCGGGCGGAACTGGGCGGCCTGGGGGGCAGCGATCGTGCTGCTTCTGGCACCGCATGTCGTCGGCGCGCCCGAACCTGACGTCTTTACCGGCCCGGTTCCGACGGAGATCGGGGCGCTCTTCGCCGCTCGCGCCTATGGCGTAGGGATGGCGGCCTGGGTGATGCTCGGTGGGTTCGCGGGCTATTTCTGGTCGCGCGAGGCCGCCACGGCTCGCCAGACGCAGACCGCCTGAGCAAACCGTGCTTCGAGACGGTTCGGGCGGCCACTGGGTGCGCCCGAACCATCCCTTCGGATATCATCATGGACCGATCCATACCTCTCCTGCTCATCGGGCTCGTCTTCGGCGGATGCATCGGCTTCGCCGTCGCGGCGTCGAACGGCATAACCCTCGACGGCCACGATCATGCCGACAACGCCCATCACGAAGGCCACACCGGCTCTGACGTTCATGACCACGGCGCGATGCTGAACCTGCCTGCCGAAGCCTCGGCGCCTACGCTCGACCTGCATCTCACGCCCGACCCCTCTTCCGGCTGGAACCTCCACATGGTGACGGAGAACTTCGCCTTCTCGCCCCGGAACGCCAGCCTTGCCCACATCCCCGGAGAAGGGCATGCCCATGTCTACATCGATGGCGTGAAGCTCGGCCGGTTCTACGGGCCCTGGGTGCACCTCGACAACCTGCCGGAGGGCGACGTGACAGTCGAGGTCACGCTCAACGCCAACGATCACCGGCTCCTCGGCGTGAATGGGCGGCCGCTCTCCGAAACCGTCACGATCGCCAACTAGAGCGCCGGCACGCGCCCCACGAGGCACGCGCAGTCGGCCGCAGGGCCGGGCATCCTCGATCCAGCCCTTCGGGGCGTCAAGGTAGGCACGCAGCGTGGCGACGATGTCGGCGACGTCTGCCTCGAGGTCCACCCCCCCGAAGAAATAGGTCGCGCGCTCGGGCGATTGCAGCGCCAATGATACGGGGCGGGCGCATCCGTTCATGCAATCCTGTTCCGAAACGAGCACCCGAGCGGCAAGCCCACCGGGCGTAATCGCCGCGCGGAGGATAGTCAAATCCTGACTGCTGCAGCTTCTGCAGATGTGGAGGTGGATCGGAACGAAGGACATGATTCCCGACCGTGCCGGCGACAAGATCATCGGTAGTGATTATCGGCGAGCGTGGCCAGAGACGCTTGTCGTCTGCCAAACATGGGTCCCGGCCGCGTTCATTGCGGTCATCGGCTCCCTGTTCCCTGGTCAGAGCTGCATCATCTCGCCCACGCTCACCGGCGACGGATCAGGTAGGTATCCATGATCCAGCCGTGCCGCGCGCGAGCCTCGGCGCGTCTTGCAACGATGCGCGGCCCGGCCTCGGCCAGCGGCCCGGCGTCGAGCACCTGCTCAGGCATGCCGAGGAATCCGCCCCACCAGATGTGCAGGCCGTGCGGTGGGAGGTGCCGGAAGCTGCACTCGCCATCGAGCAGGACGGCAATGGTCTCGGCCTCCTCGGGCCAGCCGTGATCGCGCAGGCGACGGCCCGTCGTGACCGTCACGGCGCCGTTCACCGTGTTGAACGGAATCGCGTGGGCCGCCGTCAGCGCCTGCAGCGACGTGATCCCCGGCACCACGCGCAGGCGCGGGTGCGGGGTCAAACGATCCGCGATCCTGAGCGTCGAGTCGTAAAGTCCCGGATCGCCCCAGACCATGAGCGCGACCGGCCCCGCCGGATGATGGGCGGCGATCGTCTCGGCCCAGATCCGGGCGATTTCGTCATGCCAGCGGGCGACCCGCTCGGCATAGGGCAGGCTTTCGTCGCGCACCGGCATGTCGAATTCCGCGACGGGTGCGGTGCTGCCGGAGGCCCGCAGGATCTCGTGACGCAGCTCGGCGAGGTCCGCCTTGTCGGGCCCCTTGCGCGGCACCATCACCAGCGCGGCCTCCCGCAGAGCGGCCTGCCCTTCGAGTGTCACATGGGCCGGATTGCCCGTGCCGATCCCAATGAGCCAAAGCTCATGCACCCTCGCCTCCGATCTCGGCCAGCGAGCCGTAGAAGATCAGCGCGGGCAACGGCCCCGGATCGGCCGCCAGCCGTGCCGCAAGCGTGGAGACGGTGCCGCGCGACAGCACCTGTTCGGGCTTGCCGACCGCCTCGGCCAGCAGCGCCGAGGTGTCCCCCGGCAGGCCGCGCGCGATCAGCGCCTCGGCGAGGGCCGCGAAGGTGCGCTTGCCCATGAAGACCACGGTGCAGGCCAAAGGGTCGGCCAGCGCGTCGAGGTTCAGGTCTTCGGGCAGGCGCCCATCCACATCGTGCCCGGTCACGAACTGTACGCGCCGCGCGGTCAGGCGGCGGGTCAGCGGGATGCCCGCGGCAGCGGCGGCAGCGAGGGGCGAGGCCACGCCCGGCACGATCTCGTAGGGAATGCCGGCCTCGTGCAAGGCCACGAGTTCCTCCTCCAGCCGCCCGAAGAGCCCGCCATCGCCGGATTTCAGCCGCACGATCCGCCCACCACCTTGCGCGTAGTCCACGAGGAGGCGGCTGACGTGATGCTGCTTGGGCGAGGGTCGCCCGGCCCGCTTTCCGACGCTCACGAGGTCCGCGCCCGGGCGCGCATGGGACAGGATCGGACCGGCCGAAAGGTCGTCGTAAAGCACCGCATCGGCGTGCTTGAGCCGATCGAGCGCCTTCAGCGTCAGAAGCTCCGGATCGCCGGGGCCAGAGCCCACGAAGCTCACGAACCCGGTCATGTGTCTTCGCCCGCGATGAGGTGAAAGAAGGTGCCGGTCACGTGTCCGCGCCGCGATCCGGTCTCGGGCACCGGGTTGCCATCGGCATCGGCCACGTCCGCCAGCGCCTCGTCGGGTTGCTCGAGGATGGTAGAGTAGTGGAACTCGTGGCCGCGCAGTGCAGCGCCCGCCGTCTGCCCCGGCATGGGGGCGCGCAGGACGGCGCGGCGATAACCGAGGTGAAACTTGCGTTTCTCGTAGGATGTGACGAGGCCCAGAAGGCCCGCCATCTCGTGTCGGACCCCGTCCTTGTCGATCAGCACCTGGCCAAGCGCCATGTATCCCCCGCACTCGCCATGAACGGGGCGCGTTTCGGCGTGCCGCCGCAGCCCATCGCGGAATCGCGCCGCTGCGGAGAGACGCCCGGCATGAAGCTCGGGGTAACCTCCGGGAAGCCAGACCAGATCGGCGGATGGATCGGGCGGCTCGTCGCCCAGAGGCGAAAAGGGCAGGATTTCAGCCCCTGCGGCCCGCCAACCCTCCAGAAGATGCGGGTAGGTGAAGGAAAACGCCGCGTCCTGCGCCAGCGCGATGCGCTGCGCGGGTGGCTTGGGAAGCGAACCCGCGCCGCCCGCCGCGGTTCCGCGCGCGGCAGCCCGGATCGCCGAAAGATCGACATGCGCTCGCAGGAAGGCCGCGTAGCCCGCGATGGCGGCGTCGAGGTCCGGATGTTCCACCGCCTGCACGAGGCCCAGATGACGCTCGGGCAGGGTCAGATCACCCCGCCGGGGCAACGCACCAAGAACGGGCAGGCCCGCGCGCTCCATCCCGAGGCGGGTGAGCCGTTCGTGCCTGGGGCTCGCAACGCGGTTCAGGATCACGCCCGCGAAGGGCAGGCCCTCGTCATAGCGGGCGAAGCCGAGCGCGGTGGCCGCCGCCGACTGCGCCTGTCCGCCGACGTCGAGGACCAACACCACCGGCCAAGCCATCCTTCGCGCAGTCTCGGCGCTCGACCCGAAGCCGCTGCGCCCCCGCGTCGCGACACCATCGAAAAGGCCCATGCTCCCTTCCGCCACGCAGATGTCCGTGCCACAGGCCTGCGCAGCGATGGTCGCGAAGAGCGCCTCCCCCATCGCCCAGGTATCGAGGTTGAACGATGCGCGCCCTGTGGCGGCCCGATGGAAGGCGGGGTCGATGTAGTCGGGGCCGGACTTGAAGGGCTGTACGGTCAGCCCGTCGTCGGAGAGTGCACGGAGAAGGCCCAGCATCACGGTCGTCTTGCCCGTGCCCGAAGCCGGGGCCGAGACGAGCAGCCCAGGGGGGAAGGCCCCGCCGTTGGACACCGTGTCAGTCATCGCCCTCGCTCCACTCTGCCCATGGGCTGTCGGCGCGTTGCGGGCGGTAGCGCCGGTCATAATCCGCGGCGTAGAGGCGGCTTTCGCCGAACTCCGACGCGCCGAGTGCCGGACCCGCGAGGATCAGCGCGGTCCGCTCGATCCCCTCGGGCATCGCGGCCTCGATGGTGCCAAGCGTCCCCCGCACGATCCGCTCTTCGGGCCAACTGGCGCGCCAGATGATCGCCACGGGGCAGTCCGCTCCGAGATGCGGGGTCAGATCGGCAACCACGCGCGCGAGGTTCTGGATCGAGAGGTGGATGGCCAGCGTCGCCCCCGTCGCCCCGAACGCGGCAAGCGTTTCGCCCGGTGGCATCGACGACGCGCGGCCCGGCGTTCGCGTCAGGACCACTGATTGCGCCACGCCCGGCAGCGTCAGTTCGGCGCCAAGAGCGGCCGCGGCCGCGGCGAAGGACGGCACACCCGGGGTGACGGTGTAGGGAATGCCCATCGTCTCGAGGCGGCGCAGCTGTTCGCCCATGGCCGACCAGACCGACAGATCGCCCGAATGGAGCCGCGCGACATCATGGCCCGCGTCCTGCGCCACCGCGATCTCGGCCATGATCGCTTCCAGGTCCATCGGTGCCGTGTTCACGATCCGCGCGCCGTCCGGGCAATGGGCCAGCACCGCCTCGGGCACCAGCGACCCGGCATAGAGGCAGACCGGGCAGCGTGCGATCAGGTCGCGGCCACGCAGCGTCAGAAGGTCGGGGGCGCCCGGTCCGGCGCCGATGAAATGCACTGTCATGGTCCGTCCCTTTCCGCCAGTGCACAGGTGGCCAGGCCGTCGCCCGAGATCACCCGCTTTGCCATCAGCTTCGCGCCTTGCCCTGCTGCGGCTAGCGCCGACGCCTCCGCCACACTTCCGGTGCCGCGTGCGATCCTGGAAGCGTCCGAGCGCGTCAAGGTCTCCTGCCGCGCAAGCGTCTTGGCGTCAACCGGATGGACCGGCAGGGACAGGGCCGCAGCGAAGGTGCGGAAGGCCTCGCCTCGCGCCTTGTCCTCGAGCGTGGCGAGCGCTGCCACGCTGCCCGCAGCCCCGGTTCGCGCCAAGGCATCGGCAAGACTGTCGACCGTCGCCGCCGCACGGAACCCAAAGCCCGCCACGATCACAGGACCACCCGCCATTGCACCACCGGATAGGCCGCCTTCCAGCCGCGCCTGGCCCCGAGCGCCCCGGCCTCGGACAACTCGATGCGCAGGAGTGACCCGCCGAGCCGCTCCGACCAGGCGGCCAGCAACCCCTCTGACTCCAGCGTCACCGCATGGGCGACAAGGCGTGTGCCGGGTGGGAGGCGCTCCGTCAGATCTGTCAGCAACGCGTCGCTGAGCCCGCCACCGATGAAGACGGCCTGCGGGGCGGCGAAGCCCTCGAGCGCGCCCGGTGCCTGCCCCTCGATGACGCGCAGCCGGTCCACCGCCAGCCGGTCGGCATTGGCACGGATGCGGTCGGCGCGGTCGGCGCGCAGCTCGATGCTGACAGCCTCGGTCGTGGGATGTGACAAGAGCCACTCGATGGCGATGGTGCCCGAACCGCCGCCGATGTCCCACAAGGTCTCGTAGGGGCGCGGAGCCAGCGCCGACAGGGCCAGCGCGCGGACAGGGCGCTTGGTGATCTGGCCATCGGTGTCGAAGAAACCGTCGTCGATTCCGGACGCGACGGGCAGGCAGAGGCCATCGCCCTCAACCTCCAGCGCCACGGCAACAGGATGGGCGAAGGCGTCGCCGGGCGGAGTTTCGGCGGTCAAAACGGTGATGCGCTCAAGCTGACCGCCGAGCGCCTCCATCACCGTCATCCGGGTGTCTCCGAAGCCCTCGTCACGCAGGTAGGCGGCGAGGGCCGGCACGGCCTCTCCGTCGCGTAACAGCACGATGGCACGCAGGCCCGGGGCAAGATGCGGCCTCAAGCGCGTGAGCGGCGCAGCGTGGAGGCCGAGACACAGCGTGCGCTCGAGCGGCCAGCCGAGCCGCGCGGCGGCGAGCGAAAACGTGGACGGCCCCGGAAGCGCGCGCCATTCGCATGCGTCGAGGTCACGCGCGATCACCGCGCCCGCGCCGAACCAGAACGGATCGCCCGAGGCGAGCACCACGACGGGGCGGCCTCGATACCCACGCAGGATCGGCAGACCGTCGGCGAAGGGCACGGGCCATTCGACGGTGTCGGCCTTCAGGCCCGGCAGCAAGGCGAGGTGCCGTTTCGCGCCCATGACCACCTCGGCCTGATCGAGCGCACGCCGGCTTGCGGGCGGCAGGCCGTCCGGTCCATCTTCGCCGAGGCCCACGATGGTGAGCCATGCAGTCTTCGACGGAGCCTCAGCCATGGAGCCGAACCTCCTGATCCTCGCCGGGACGTCCGAGGCGACGGCGCTCGCCCGGGTGGCGGCCGAGCGCGGGCTGAACGGCGTCGTGTCTTTCGCCGGACGGGTCGAGCGGCCCCTGCGACAGCCTCTGCCGCAGCGGATCGGTGGCTTCGGCGGGGTCGACGGCCTGATATGCTTCCTGCGCAAGGCAAGCATTACCCATGTGATCGACGCGACACACCCGTTTGCGGTGCAGATGAGCCGCAACGCCGTCGCCGCCTGCGCACGGGCCGGCGTGCCGCTTCTTGCCCTCACGCGGCCCGAATGGCAGGCCGGTCCCGGCGACCGGTGGCAGCACGTGACAGACATCCCGGGCGCGGTGTTGGCGCTCGATCGGCCGCGCGCAACCGTCATGTTGGCTGTGGGACGGATGCATCTGGCAGACTTCGCGCCCAACCCGCAGCATCGCTACCTCCTGCGGCTGGTTGATCCGCCGAAAGGGCCGCTGCCCTTTCCTGACGCGGAGGTGCTTGTCGACCGTGGCCCCTTCGAGGAGGCGGCGGACCGCGCCCTGATGGAACGGCACGGAATCGAGATCGTTGTTTCGAAAAACGCAGGCGGAACCGGGGCCTACGCCAAGATCGCCGCGGCGCGAGCGCTTGGGCTGCCGGTCATCATGATCGACCGGCCGACGCCGCCAGCCCGCCTCGAGGTCCATGATGTGGCGCAGGTCTTCGACTGGCTCGCTCATTCCGGAACCGACCTCGGCGTGTAGACGAAGGGCGCGCCATCGCGCTCAATGATGCGCGTCGCCGACGACCCGATCAGGACGACGGTGCGCATATCGGCCATGTTCGGGGATGCGTCCGCAAGGCGGACGACGCGGAGGTGCTCCTTCGGCGTCGAGACCGCCCTTGCGAAAACGACCACGCGGGACGGCTCACAGATGCTTCTGAGCAGTTTCAGCGCAAGACTCATGCCGTCGGGTCGCGCCTTCGACCTCGGATTGTAGAGCGCGATCGCGAAATCGGCCTCGACGGCATGGCGCAGCCGTGCCTCGATCAGCGCCTGGGGCTTCAGATTGTCGCTGAGGTTGATCGCGCAGAAATCGTGACCGAGCGGTGCGCCCACGCGTGCGGCGGCGGCAAGCATCGCGGTGATGCCGGGGAGCACCCGGATTTCGAGACCTCGCCAGCTGCGCGGGCCGCCCTCCACGGCCTCGAACACCGCCGCGGCCATGGCGAAAACGCCGGGATCGCCGGAACTCACTACCACGACACGCCGCCCCTCGTGGGCCATCTTCAGGGCATGCTGCGCGCGGTCCAGCTCCTCGCGATTGTCCGTCTCGTGGCGCTGAAGCCCACGGCGGCCGGGAACGCGACGAACGTAAGGCGCGTAGCCCACGACATCCGTCGCCTCGGCCAGGGCCTGCGTGACCTCGGGCGTGATCAACGCGTCGTCTCCCGGCCCCAACCCCGCGATGACCAGCCATCCGGTCATGGACGCCGCCCCTGTCCGTGAACGATCACGATGGAGAAGTAAGGCGACGCGCGATCCCCAGCCTCGGCCAGCGGAACGGCCCGTTCCTCGGCCATGCTCGCGCATTCCACGAGCCATGCGCGCTCGAGCTTCCCTGCCGTTTCCAGCGCGTCACGTACTTTCGGCAGGTTGCGACCGACCTTCATAACGACGATGGCATCGGCGTCGGCCATGTGCCGCGCGAGAACCGATTGCGGCATCGTTCCCAGGAGCACCGTCAGCACGTCGTCGCCCCAGGTCACGGGGATGCCGGTCGCAGTCCAGGCCGCGGACATCCCGGTGATCGCGGGCACGACACGCACCGGAACATCGTCCCTCAACCGCGTGTAGAGATGCATGAAGGAGCCGTAGAAGAACGGATCGCCCTCGCAGAGGACGACCACGTCCGCGCCGGACCGGGCGATGTCACGCAGACGCACCGACACCTCGGCATAGAAGCCGGACAGGCACTCGGCATAGGCGGGATCGTCCAGCGGGATTTCCGTGGTTACCGGGTACTCCATCGCGATCTCGACGGCGTCGGCGCGCAGCATCCCCTCCACAATGGTCCGCGCGCGGCCCGGGCGACCGGCCTTGCGGAAATAGGCGACATGGGTCGCGCCGCGCACCAGCCGGTGCGCGCGGACACTCATCAGGTCGGGGTCGCCGGGGCCGAGGCCGACGCCATGGATCGTACCGGCGCTCATTCCGCGCGGCTCGCGATGGCGTTGATGGCGGCGACTGTGATCGCGCTGCCGCCGAGGCGCCCCTCAACGATCAGGCAGGGCGCGGGCTGCGCCTCCCACAGGGCGGCCTTCGATTCCGCCGCACCGACGAAGCCCACGGGGCAACCGATGATCGCTGCCGGGCGGGGGCAGTCCGGGTCTTCCAGCATCTCCAGCAGGTGGAACAGCGCCGTCGGCGCATTGCCGATGGCGACGAGGCCTCCAGCCAGATGCGGGCGCCACAATTCCAGCGCCGCGGCGGAGCGGGTGGTGCCCATCCTTGCGGCCAGTTCGGGCACCGAGGCGTCCTGAAGCGTGCAGATCACCTCGTTCACCGCAGGCAGCCGCTTGCGTGTCACCCCTTCGCTGACCATGCGCGCATCGCAGAGGATCGGCGCGCCCGCCTCGAGCGCCGCACGTGCTGCTCCGACCATGTCGGGGGAAAACCGCACATGCGCTTCCAGCCCCACCATGCCCGCCGCATGGATCATGCGGACGGCGACCTGTTCCTCGTCCGGGGCAAAGCGTGCGAGGTCGGCCTCCGCCCGGATCGTCGCGAAGCTCTCGGCATAGATCGCCGCGCCGTCTGTCTCGTAGGTATAGGGCATGGGTCAGCCGCCGAAAAAGTCCGCCACATGGTCGGGTGCGAGCCCAACGCGCACGGGGTCATCCCACGGTGCGCCGCTCCGGACAAGATCGAAGCGGCCTTCATGGCCGACCAACGTGATATCGGTGTGCTTGGGCCGGGCACAGCCCTTGGCGCAGCCCGAGACATGCAGGCGAGCATCGGGCGTCAGGTAGCGGGCCAGGACACGCGCCAGCACGCGGGTTTCGACACTGGCTTGCGGGCAAGCTGGCGCGCCGGTGCAGGCGTCGACCCGCAGGAGCGGGTCGGAAGGATCGGTCAGCAGGGTCCGGTGGCCCGCGAACACGGCCGGGTCATGCTCCCCAGGGATAAGGACCATGCGCCACGGCGTGATCCGGAGCACCGGACTTCCGAGGTCTGCCAGCGCCTCGAGGTCGGCGGGACCCAGTTGACCGAACGCTGCCGCGACCAGAAGCCCGCCCGGGACCGGGCCTGGCTGCGGCGGCGTTGCGGCCGGATTGGGCACCGAAGCGCCAACGAGGCCAGACGGCAAGCCGGTTCCGTTCGCGAGGTGCCTGGCCATACGTCCGCGCCCATCGGGACCGACCCCGCCAGAGGCGATGAACCATCGGGCAAGGTCGAAGGCCAGGGCTGCTGCATCACGCGGGCCTTGCGCCTCACGCCCCGTGCCATAGCCGTCTGCGCGCACGATCAGGCGGTCTTTTGCGGCCTCGATGCGGATATCGCCGCTTACCTCGGCGAGTTGACGGGCTGGCCCGGTATCCACGACGAAACCGAATTTCGAAGGCAGGGCCGCGAATTCGGGCCTGCGCAGCCCTTCGGTCAGCGCGGACGCGATCTGCGTTTGAGGGTCGTCGGCGCTGCGCCCGCGGAACGGATCGACCACGATGTTGCGCCGGCCCTCTGCTGACGGGTCGTCGTCCAGAAGGCCGAGCCGCGCCAGCGCGACCAGAAGCGGTGCGTGCCCCGCCTCGGTCACGCCACGGAGTTGCAGGTTGGCCCGGTTCGTCAGGTCGATCAGGCCATTCCCGAATGCACGCGCGGCAGCGGCAAGCCCGCGCGCCTGATCCCCGGTCAATCGCCCGAGCGGTGGTCGGACGCGAACGACAAGTCCGTCGCCCGATTGCATCGGCCGGTGCGCGCCGGGGCACCAACCCCGGATGGCGGGGGCGCTCATGTCCCCGTCTCCAATCGTGTCTCCAGCTCTGCCAGGATCGAGTTGCGCCGCGACTGCCAGAGGCCGGCGGCGTGCAATTCGGTGAAGCGGTCGCGCATGGCGGCGAGTGCCTCGGGGTTCGCTTCCTCCAGAAACGCGGTCACATCCGCATCGCCCAGTGTCGCGTCCCAGAACTGATCGAATAGATGCGGGCCGACGACGCCCGCCAGATGCGCGAAGGCCGCCATGTTCTCCAGCGTCGCGGCGATCTCGGCGGCGCCGCGGAACCCGTGGCGGCGCATGCCGAGGATCCAGCGCGGGTTCGCCGCGCGGGCCTGCACGACGCGGGCGATCTCCTCGGTCAGTGCGCGGGCGCGGGGGCGCGACGGATCGGTGTTGTCGACATGGTAGAGCCGCGCCGCGCCGCCCGTGATCCCCTGTGCCGCGGCAAAACCCGCCTCGTGGCTGGCATAGTCCTCGGCCAACAGGAGATCGGTCTCGGGCAGGTCCTGGAGGTGGACGAAAGCGTCGGCCTTGGCCACGCGATGCCAGATGCCGCTTTCGTCGCGCACCTGCCGCTCGCCGTCGAGCGCCCAGGCCGACGCTGCAAGCCACGCCTCGCCCGCCGCTCGGCGCCCGTCCTCCGAATAATCGCCCAGCGACGGCCCCATCCCGAGCCCGAAACTGCCCGGCGCGGGGCCGTAGACGCGCGCCTCCTCACGGCCGACATAAGGGTTCCAGTCGGGCGCCTCGTCGCGCGCGCTCAGCACCCGCACCGCCTGTTGGAACAGCGCCGAGAGCGTCGGGAACACGTCCCGAAACAGGCCCGAGACCCGGAGCGTCACGTCGATACGCGGGCGGTCGAGCTCGGCGATAGGGACGACCTCGATGCCCGAAACCCGCTCGGACCCTTCGTCCCAGACCGGGCGTACGCCCAGCAGCGCCAGCGCCATGGCGAACTCTTCGCCTGCCGTGCGCATGGTTGTCGATCCCCAGAGATCGACGACCAGCGCCCGCGGCCAGTCGCCCTCGTCCTGCAAATGGCGGCGGATCAGCTCGTCTGCCAGCGCGACGCCCTGCCGGAACGCGGCGCGCGTGGGCACGCTGCGCGGATCGGTTGTGTAGAGATTGCGGCCCGTGGGCAGCACGTCTGTCCGACCGCGATAGGGCGAGCCCGACGGCCCCGGCTCGATCCGGCGACCCGAGAGCGCATCGAGCAGCGCCTGCCGCTCGGCTTGGGCCGAGGTTGCGGCGTCGAAAGCGCCTTGCGCGGCCGGCCCCCGCCCCCAGACATGCAGCCCGTCGCCGAACTGGCTTTCCTTCACGTCGCAGACGAAGCGGTCGATCCGTGTGATCGCCTCGGCCGGGCAGGAGGCGGCCTCGATGCCCAGATCGCTTTCGACGCCGAGAGCCCGCGCTTCGTCGCGGATATCGGACATCAGCCGGTCACGGCGGCGAGGGTCGAGGCCGTCAGCATTGGAGAACTCGTCGAGCAGTGCCTCGAGACGGGCGAGCCTTTGCGGGGTTCGCGACGCTTTCAGCGGCGGCGGGATATGCCCGATGGTCACGGCGCCGATGCGCCGCTTGGCCTGAGCCGCCTCGCCGGGGTCGTTGACGATGAAGGGGTAAATCACCGGCAAATCACCGATCAGCACCTCGGGCCAGCAGGCCTCGGACAGGGCCACCGCCTTGCCCGGCAGCCATTCGAGCGTGCCATGGGCGCCGATATGGATAAGCGCGTCGGTCTGCTTCCGAAGCCAGAGATAGAAGGCGACATAGGCATGGCGCGGCACGCGAGACAGGTCGTGGTAGTCATTCTCGCGGGTCTTGGGCATGCCGCGCTCGGGTTGCAACGCCACCAGCGCATTGCCGCGCCGGACGGCGGCGAAGGCGAAGCCGTCAGGGCCAGCGTCGGCGTCGTCTTCTGGCGACCCCCAGGCGGCGTCCAGATCATCACGGAGGCTCTGCGGCAGCTTGGCCAGCGCGGCGCGGTAATCCCGCATCGGCCAGTGAATACGCTCGGTTGAAAGCTCCTCGTGCAACGGCGCGCCGGGTGCAACCTCGTGCCCTGTCTCGGCCAGATCGGAAAGGATCGCTTCGGCCGAGGCCAGCGCGTCGAGGCCCACGGCGTGGGCCATGTTCCAGTCGCGCCCCGGATAGGTCGAGAGCACGAGCGTCACGCGCCGGTCGCCGGGCTGCGTGACGGACAGCCGGTGCCAGGCCGCGACCCGGTCGGCGATGGCGGCGATCCTGCCCGCCTCGGGCGAATGGGCATATCGTGCGAACTGCAGATGCGTGTCGCGCTCCCCTGGCTCCTTGAACGAGGCGACCCCGGCGAAGAGCCGTCCATCCACCTCCGGCAGGACCACGTGCATGGCGAGGTCGGCGGGCGACAACCCGCGCTCCGCCTCGGTCCACGCTTTCCGTGTCGATGTGGCCAGCGCGACCTGGAACACCGGCACGCCCGCCGCATCGAGTGGTGACGTGCCCGCATCGCCGCGCCCCGAGAAGGAGGTGGCGTTGACGATGGACGCCGGACCGAGCCCGCGCAGTTGTCCCTCCAGCCATTCCCGCGCGCCGGGTGCCTTGAGTGACGGCGCGAAGAGGCCGAGCGCCCGGAACCCGCGGTCGCGCAGGGCTGCGAACAGCGCCTCGATTGGCGCGAGGTCGGCCGCGACGAGGTAGGAGCGGTAGAACACCACCAGCACCAGCGGTACGCCTTCGGTGAAGCGGATCGGGGCCGGACAGCAGACGCCATCCTCGGGCGTCCAGGCCCCCACCTGCGGCAGGGTCTTCGCCCCCGGCACCGGCCCGGCATAGAGGCCCGCCGCCAAGGCCATCTGCGCCAGCGCAGCCTGAGCCGCCACCGCGCCGCCCGTGTCGCAGAGATGCGTGAGGCGGCGCAACGTCGAGGCAGGCACGGTCGAGACCGCATCGAGCCGCGCATCGGGGCGTCCATCGGCGGGCAGGACGGCCAGCGCGATGCCCTTCGCCCGTGCCAGTGCTTCGATCTGCTGCAACCCATAAGGCCAGTAGGGAACGCCGCCGATCAAGCGCATCAGGATGCCCTTCGCGCCCTCCAGCGTCTGCTCGACATAGGTATCGACGGACAGCGGATGCTTGAGCGCCGCGATGTTGGCAAGCCGAAGCGTCGGCAACCGCCCCTCGGGCCCGCCACCCCGGTGCCAGCCTGCCGCGAAAGCGCCGAGGTCGCTGTCGGAGAAGGACAGCACGACAAGGTCTGCGGGCGATTGCCCCAGATCGGTCGGCGTCTCGTTTTCCTCGAGCCCGTGGCTTTCGCGGAAGATGACATGCATTCAGGCGTCCCGCCGTTGCTTTCAAACCCTATTCGGCGGCCTGCGCGTCCGGCACCAGAATACCCCGGATCGCGGCAGCGTCGACATCGTCGTGCTCTGCGATGACCACAAGCCGACCGCGTCGCCCCTCCTCGGGCTTCCAGGGGCGGTCGTACTGGTGGCGCACCCGTGCGCCCACAGCCTGCACCAGAAGGCGCATGGGCTTGCCCGAAACCGCCGCATAGCCCTTGACGCGCAGGATGTTCTGCCGCTCGGCCAGCGCGGAGATCCGCGCAACGAGCTCCGCCGGATCGGTGATCTCTGGGATGTCGATGACCACGCTGTCGAAATCGTCATGCTCGTGGTCCTCATGCCCGTCATGGTGGCTTGGGCGCGCGTCCATGTCGTCCTCGGCGGCAGCCCCGAGCCCTAGGATCACACGGGGATCGACGGCGCCCTCGGCCACCTCGATGATCGGTAGAGGGCGTGGTGCCTCGGCCTCGATCAAAGCCTTGGCCCTGGCCACGCCCTCGGGTCCGGCGAGGTCTGGCTTGGTCAGAAGCACGATGTCGGCGCAGGAGATCTGGTCCTCGAACACCTCGGAAAGCGGCGTCTCGTGGTCGATGCTCTCGTCGGCCATCCGCTGCGCGTCCACCGCCGCGACGTTGGGCGCGAAGCGTCCCGCCGCAACAGCCTCGGCATCGGCCAGCGCGATGACCCCGTCCACCGTGATCTTCGAGCGGATGCCGGGCCAGTCGAACGCCTTCAGCAGAGGCTTCGGTAGCGCAAGGCCCGAGGTCTCGATCAGAATGTGATCCGGGCGCGGATCAAGCGCCATCAGCGCCTCGATCGTCGGGATGAAATCGTCCGCCACGGTGCAGCAGATGCAGCCGTTGGCCAGTTCCACGATGTTTTCCGCCGGGCAATCGGGGATCGCGCAACCCTTCAGGATCTCGCCATCGACGCCGACATCGCCGAACTCATTGACGACGATTGCCAGCCGCTTTCCGCCGGGGTTCTTCATCAGATGCGAGATCAGCGTGGTTTTCCCCGAGCCGAGGAAGCCGGTGATGACGGTGACGGGGAGTTTCTCGAGATTGTTTTCGGGGCTGGCCATGTCAGGTCTCTCCAAGGTTGGGCGCGACAGGATCGAGCGGCGGGATGCGCGCGATGCAGTTCTTGCGGAAGTGTTCGGGGCGTTCGCGCCAAGGCACGAGACCGTCGGTCGTCGCGGCGTATTTGAGGGCGCCTTCGCGGATCGTGTCCGGATGGTCGAGTGGATCGAAGTTTCCGTAAACATAAGTCCAGCGCCCCGGTCCACGGAGCGCGATGGTGCAGCCCTGCGAACAATTCGATAGGCATTCGACCGGTGTGATGGCCACGCCATCAAGGCCCGACTCGCTCAGTCGACGAAAGAGTGTCGCACCGGGACGTTCGGCATCCTCAGACACGTCCTGTCCCTGCCGGCAGCGGGTGCAGACGAGGAGTTCCACTCGGGATGACAGGTGCGCCATGCATGCTCCCATTCGTCGGGCGGACGCGGGCACGGAGCGGATGGACGGCAAAGCTGCCGCCAGTCCGACACCGGGGCACCCCGCCCGGGTTCAGTCGTCGCGCTGGCAGGTCTCCCGGCTTACGGATGTCAGGAGGCAGTCGCCTTCCTGTCGGTCGCCCGGCCTTCCCGACCCGTCACAGGTCAGTGGCCATCGGGCGCCCTCTCCGGTCACGGTCGCGGGGGCGGCTGCGGTTCGGCCCGGACTTTCAGACCTCGCGCATTCCCTTTTCACCTGTTAGCACAGGCACCAGCATGCCCAGATGCTCAGGCCCGCCCGCCCCTGTCAAGATTAGAGGAGCTCCGCCCATGGATGACGTGACCCTTCGCCACAACGAAAAGATGAAGCGTATCAAGGCCGCGCGCGACGAAATGATGAAGACCAAGACCGAGGAAAAGGGTCTGATCATCGTGCACACCGGCGCGGGCAAGGGCAAATCGTCGTCGGGCTTCGGCATGATCATGCGCTGCATCGCCCACGGGATGCCATGCGCGGTCGTCCAGTTCATCAAGGGCAACTGGGAGACCGGCGAAAAGACCTTCCTGCGGGAGCGATTCGCGAATGAGTGCCGGTTCTTCGTCTCGGGCGAGGGCTTCACATGGGAAACGCAGGATCGCGAACGGGACGTCGCGGCGGCCCAGAACGGTTGGCGGATCGCGAAGGAACAGATCCTCGACCCCGAGATCCAATTCGTCCTACTGGACGAGATCAACATCGCGCTGCGCTACGATTACCTCGATATCGACGAGGTGGTCGATTTCCTTCTGACGCAGAAGCCGCGCATGACCCATGTCTGCCTGACAGGCCGCAACGCCAAGCCCGAACTGATCGAGGCCGCCGACCTCGTGACCGAGATGACTCTGACGAAACACCCGTTCAAGGACGGCGTGAAGGCGCAGAAGGGGGTGGAGTTCTGATGACAGCGCCGGCCCGCCGCCCTCCGGCGAGTCCCTGTATCGGCGTCTGCGTGATCGACGAGGCGAAAGGTCTTTGCACCGGCTGCGTGCGCACGCTGGACGAGATCGCCGCCTGGGGCAGTGCGAGCGAAGATCATCGCGCGGGCGTCTGGGCGGCCCTCCCCGCCCGCGCGGCGGCCATGGGCCTGTCGGTCCGGCGTCTCGACTGGCAAGGTGAGCGGCTCCCGGACGAGGTCGAGATGCGCTTCGCCGGGGCCTCTGGAACGTTCGTTGCAGGCGTCTATGGTGCGGTGGCCGAGGTCATGCGCGAAGCGGACGAACCGTTCGAGGCAAGCCGCAATGATGGCGTTCTGTCCATCAGGACAAGCCGCGCCGGATTGCGGCTGGAGGGAGCGCCCTATCTCACCGCCTTCGAGATCGCCCGGCCCGAACGTGCGCCGCTGATCGCGCTTGCCGTGCCGTTCGGGCGCGCAGGGCCCCGGGGGCCGTCGGATCTGACCGATCTTGGGCCGGACGCCGACAGCCTTCTGCCCCGTGACGCGGGCGGGCGGCGGTTCGACCTCGGCCTTGGCCGACGCGCGGCACGCTTCACGATCCGCTGCGCCGATGATCTGGCAGAGGCGATCACGCCGCATACCGGCACGCCCTGGCCCGCCTGTCTCGGCAAGATCGGGATTTCCGTTCTGACAGCCAGCCCCGTCCGCGTGATCGAGGCGCCCTGCCTGCGCGCCGAGGTCGATGCGATCATCCCGCCACCCGGCGGCACCTCACCCGACGGCCCGCACACCCACCTGCTCCCCGACCACATCGCGCAGGGATTCGATACGCCACCGACCGTGCCGCTGCCGAAGGGCTACGTGCTGTCGGCCCTTTTCTATCCCGGCTGACGCGATGCCCCGCGCGCTGATGATCCAGGGCACCGGCAGTAACGTCGGCAAGTCGCTCCTCGTTGCCGGCCTCTGTCGCGCGGCGCGCAATCGGGGCCTGTCGGTCGCGCCGTTCAAGCCGCAGAACATGTCGAATAATGCCGCAGTCACCGCCGACGGGGGCGAGATCGGGCGGGCGCAGGCGTTGCAGGCTCTGGCGGCGGGCCTGCCGCTTCATACCGACATGAACCCGGTGCTGCTGAAGCCCGAGACGGATGTGGGCGCGCAAGTGATCGTGCAGGGGCACCGGCTCACCACCGCGAAGGCGCGAGAGTACCAGCGCCTCAAGCCGCAGCTGCTGGAAAAGGTGTTGGAGAGCTTCCAGCGCCTGAAAACCGCCCATGACCTGATCCTCGTCGAGGGTGCGGGCAGTCCGGCGGAGGTCAACCTGCGCGCGGGCGATATCGCCAACATGGGCTTTGCACGGGCGGCGGACGTGCCCGTGATCCTCGCGGGCGACATCGACCGCGGCGGCGTCATCGCGCAGATCGTTGGCACCCAGTCGGTGATCGACGCAGGCGATGCGGCGATGGTCGCCGGGTTCCTCATCAACCGCTTCCGGGGCGACCCTTCCCTCTTTGATGACGGCTACCGGATGATCGAGCAGCGCACCGGCTGGCGCGGTTACGGTGTCTGCCCCTGGTTTCCCGACGCGTGGCGACTGCCCGCAGAGGACGCGCTCGACCTCTCCGCGCCGCGCCGCGAGACGGGGCTGCACATCGTCTGCCTCGCCCTCAGCCGGATCGCCAATTTCGACGATCTCGACCCCCTGGCGCAGGAGCCCGGCGTGCGGTTGACGATGCTCGGCCCCGGCCGCGCGATCCCGGGCGACGCGGATCTGGTGATTCTGCCGGGCACGAAATCGACGCGGGGCGATCTGGCCTTTCTGCGCGCGCAGGGCTGGGACGTGGACCTCGCCGCCCATGTCCGGCGCGGCGGGCATGTCCTGGGCATTTGCGGCGGCTATCAGATGCTGGGGCGCGAGGTGGCGGACCCGGAGGGCATCGAAGGTCCGGCGGGGGCCGATCCGGGGCTCGGCCTGCTCGATGTGTCGACGATCATGACACCGAAGAAGCGGCTGACCGAAGTCGCTGCGATCCACCTGGCAAGCGGCGTGGGCTTCCATGGCTACGAGATCCATATCGGCGAGACCGGCGGCCCCGACCGCGCTCGGCCCTTCGCCCATGTGGACGCTGCCCCCGAAGGCGCGGTCAGCGCAGACGGGCACATCGTGGGAAGCTACCTGCACGGCATGTTCCGTGACGACGGGTTTCGTGCGGCGTTCTTGGCAAACCTCGGCGTGGCATCCTCCGATACCGGCTACGATGCCGGAGTGGAGGAGACGCTCGACGCACTCGCTGCGCATCTCGAGGCGCATCTGGATGTGGACGGGCTACTCGCCGCCGCGCGATAGGGCTGCCTCGAGCCGCGCCCACACGGCCTCGTGCCCCGGCAGGCCGAGTCGCAGCCAGCCCGCGCTGTAGGGGAAGACCCGTGACCAGATCGTAGCACGCGCCAGTCGCGCCTGCGCGGCGACGGCATCGCCCGTCTCGTAGGTTCTGAAAAGCAGCGTGCCGCCTACCAAGCGCCAGCCCGCCCCATCGGCCAGGGCATCGAGGCGGCTTGCGTCGCGTGTCAGCCGCGCAATGGTCTTTGCCTGCCAGGCGCTGTCTGCCAATGCAACCTTCCCCGCCGCGATGGCCGGCCCGCTGACAGCCCAAGGGCCAGCGAGGGACCGGAGTGAAGTGGTGGTTTCCGGCCCGCCGAGCGCAAAGCCAAGGCGCAAGCCGGCAAGGCCGTAGAACTTGCCGAAGGACCGCAGGATGAGGACGCGCTCGCCGAGCGCCGCCAGGCGGGGTGCGAGCGACTGTTTGGGATGCGGATCGGCGAAGCTTTCATCGACGACCAGTAGCCCGACCCGATCCGCCAGGGCGGCGAGGGCCTCGGGCGTCCAGCGCCGGCCGTCCGGGTTGTTGGGATTGACGACGACGGCGAGGTCGGCCCCTGCCATGGACTCCGGCTCGGCCACCTCGCTGACCCGCCAGCCCTGGGCGGCGAGCGCCGCAGCATGTTCGTTGTAGCTCGGGGCCAGCACAGACGCGCAACCGGGGAGCCTGAGCCGCGGCACGAGCTGGATCGCCGCCTGTGCGCCCGACAGGGCCACGACATCCGCCGTCGTGCCGTAGGCTTTGGCCGCGGCCGCCTCCAGTGTCGCGACGTCCTCCGCCGTGGGCAAGGCGGTCAGCGCATGCCGGGGCAGGTCCGGCATCGGGTAGGCGACCGGGTTGATGCCGGTCGACAGATCGATCCAGTCAGACCCACCATAAACCGCCCGTGCCCGGTCAAGATCGCCGCCGTGGTCGCGCATCCTCAAAACCCACCCCATGCGAAGGCCAGCAGTATCGCACCGCACAGGACCATGGCCCTGAGATAGAGCGCAAGCGCGCGGCCCATGTCGTCCGCACCTGGATCGGGGGCGCCATCGTTCACCCAGGGCTCTTCGGCCACACGGTCGCCGTAGATCCGGGGCCCGGACAGTCGAATCCCGAGCGCGCCGGCCATCGCGGCCTCGGGCCAGCCCGCATTCGGCGAGCGATGGTGGCGCGCGTCGCGCAGCATGACGCCAAGCGCCGCATTCGGTCGCCGAGACACCAGACCGAACAACAGACCGGTGAGCCGCGCGGGGATCAGGTTCGCAACGTCGTCGAGCCGGGCCGCGACCTTGCCGAAATCCTCGTAGCGGTCATTGCGATGCCCGATCATCGAGTCGAGCGTGTTGATGGCCTTGTAGGCAACTAGCCCCGGCAGGCCCAGGACCCCCCCCCAGAAGAGCGGCGCCGTGACCCCGTCCGACGTGTTTTCGGCTAGGCTCTCGATACCGGCGCGCGCGACACCGGCGGCATCGAGCCGGGCCGGATCGCGACCGACGATCATCGCCACGGCAGCCCGCGCGGCGTCCAGATCGCCTGCCGCCAGGGGTTGGGCCACGGCGGCCACATGGGTGTAGAGCGACCGCGCGGCGATCAGCGGCCAGGCGAGGATCGCAGCGAGGATCAGGCCGATGGCTCCATGTGGCAGGGCAGACTGGATCGCGACCGCGGGGACCGTCGCTGCGGCAAGCACGACCACGACGCATACCGTTCCCATGAGACGCCGTTGCAAGACGTCGCCCCGATTGAGCCGCGCCTCAAGTCCCGCGATCAGAGCACCGATCCAGGTCACGGGATGGCCAATCCGGGCATAGACCCGATCGGGCCAGCCGAGGGCAGCGTCGATGGCAAGGGCCAGGACCATGACAGCAGCCATGCTCATGCCCGACCCCCGGTGCGGAAGCGCCGCACATGGGTTAAGCCCGCCTCCGTCAACGTCGTCTCGGCTTCGGCCGGGGCCTCGCCCGGCGCGAAGATCAGCGCCCGAGCCGACCCGGTATGCGCCCGCGCGTGACCCGAGGCGCCCAGCCTTCGGGCGATAGCTGGCGTCGGATCGTCCTGTGGACCGCGCAAGGCCGTCGTCCGCTCCGCTGAAAGGGAGGCCAGCCGCGCGGCCTCTGCAAGCTGCGGCCCCTCCGCCCATGCCGCAACGAGGTCATCCATGTGGGGAAAGGCGAGGTCCTGTGGATCGGTGCGGCACGGCGGCCCCCAGAACCCGCCGACGATCTCGGCTTCGGGCGGCAGCGGCACCTCTCGCAGGGGCCGCGCATCGCGAGGCGCCCAAAGCACGCCATCGGGACGCGCCAGCATCAAGGGATCGGTGGCCCCCTCGACGGCGAGGCAGGCCTCGGCGATCCGGTCTTCCGCCGCTCCCGCTGCCCGGGCCAGCGCCACCAGCGCGGCCGTCGACATGCCCGCGCCGCCACCGGGCAGCAGATCGGCCCGAAGTCGCACATGTCCTCGCTCCACAAGCCCGAGAGCCGACAGGAAGCGCCGGCAGCGCGCGTCATCGACCAGGTCCGCGTTCTGCTCGATCGCGAGCGCACCGGACCCGGTCACCTCTGCCTGCACCCCGGCCACCGGACAGGCGAGGGTCACCAGAGCAACCCGTCGGTCCGGACCGACGGTGCCCTGTAACCATTCTCCGAAATGCCCCGCGACGAAGACCATGGCTCAGACCGTGGCATTGACACAGACGACGGAGAAAGCGCCCGGCAAGCAACGCAGCCGTGTCACCGACAGCGGTGCTACCTCGAAAGCGAGTGCGGCAGGCACATCTTCGAGCGCAAGGGCAAGACCCGTCCGCACCGTGCCTGCATGGGCCACGACGGCGACCGGCCCGTCTTCCATCGCAATCGCGGCGAGTTCGACAAGGGCTGGCGTCACGCGTGCGGCCATCGCCGCGAAGCTCTCGCCGTCGGGTGGTGAGACCTGCGCCAGCGCCGCCCGGTCGAGCGGCCCGAGGTCCGGCACCTCCTTCGGCAGAAGGCCTTCATGCGCGCCGAAATCCTGCTCCCAGAGCCGGGCATCTTCAGGCAGCACGCGCGCCGGAAACAGCGCCTCCGCCGTCTGGCGGCACCGCAGCGCCGGGCTTGTCACGACCGATCGCACACACCTCATCGCGGCACCGAGCCGCGAGAGCGCCGCACCATCCGTCAGCCGCGCCGGCACGTCACGCCGCCCCGCCAGCCGTCCACCCGCCTCTGAGGGTGCATGCCGGATCAGGATGAGTTCCGATGGTCCGATGGGTGTCATTGAAGCCTTTCCAAACTCTGCCAAACCTGCTTTTCACGCCGTGATGACAAAGTCGATCCTGATCACCGGCGGGGCCCGGTCCGGCAAGAGCTGTTTCGCCGAGCGCGTCACGCTGTCGCTTGGGCGACCGGCGATTTACATCGCGACCGCCGAAGCACGCGATGCCGAGATGGCAGACCGTATCGCGCGGCACCAGGCGCGACGTGGACCAGAGTGGACGACACGGGCCGAGGCGTTCGCGCTCTGCGACGTCCTGCAGACAAGCGACGGCGGCCCTCCGCGGCTCGTGGATTGCCTGACGCTCTGGCTGACGAACCTGATGCTTGGCGAGCGCGACTGGGAGGCCGAGGTTGCAGCGCTCACCGATCTCGTGCCGCGGCTGACCGCGCCGGTAGTCTTCGTCACGAACGAAGTGGGCGCCGGGATCGTCCCCGAGAACGCGCTCGCGCGCGCCTTCCGGGATGCAGCGGGGCTGACCAACCAGCGGATCGCCGAGGCCTGCGACGAGCTCTGGTTCTGCGTCGCGGGCCATCCGATTAAGGTAAAGCCGCAATGACCAACCTGTCCGACCTGTCCTGCCTCGACGATCTTCTTGGTCTCGACCTGCCCGGCCCAGATACGGACGCGATAAAGGCCGCCCGCGCCCGGCAGGCACAGCTGACCAAGCCGCCGGGTTCGCTGGGACGTCTGGAGGACATGGCAGCCTTCATGGCCGGGTGGCGCGGCACCGACCGCCCGCGGATCGACAGGGCGCAGGCGCTGGTCTTCGCCGGAAACCACGGAATCTGCGCCCGGGGCGTGAACCCGTTCCCGCAGGCCGTCACCGCGCTGATGGTCGCGAATTTCGAGGCGGGGGGCGCCGCGATCAACCAGTTGGCGCGGGTTGCCGGGGCCGAGTTGACGGTCGTTCCCCTCGACCTCGACCGGCCCACGGCGGATTTCACGACCGAGCCGGCGATGTCCGAAGCCGAGTGTCTCGACGCCCTGAAGCGCGGCGCGTCGGCCGTCGATCTGGCAGCAGATGTCGTGATCCTGGGGGAGATGGGCATAGGAAATTCGACCGTGTCCGCCGCCCTCGCCCACGCTGTCTGCGGCGGCGCGCCCGAGGATTGGGTCGGGCGCGGCACCGGCAGCGATGCAGACGGGCTGGCGCTGAAAGCGCACGTGGTGGCCGAAGGCGTGGCCCGCCATGCGGGCCTTGCGCCGCTGCACATGCTCGCAGCCCTCGGCGGACGCGAGCAGGCCGCCCTTTGCGGCGCCGTGATCGCGGCGCGGCTCGCGCGCATCCCGGTGCTGCTCGACGGCTACATCTGCACGGCGGCTGTCGCGCCGCTCCACGGCGCGAAACCTTCCTTGCTCGATCACTGCCTCGTCGCGCATCGCAGCGCCGAGCCGGGCCATGCGCGGCTCTGCGCCGCGATGGGCCAGGACCCGGTTCTGGACCTCGGCATGGCGCTTGGCGAGGGCCCCGGCGCGGCGCTGGCGCTTGGCGTGCTGCGCGGCGCGCTGGCCTGCCATGACGGGATGGCCACCTTCGCCGAGGCGGGCATCGGATGACGCCTCTGCGCCGGCGCTTCGACGAGGCACGGCTGGCCTTCATGCTGCTGACGCGCCTGCCTGTCGGCAAGCTGCGCGATCCCGCGCCGAGCCTCGCCGAAGCGCAATGGGCCTATCCGCTCGTAGGGCTGGTTGTCGGCACCGTAACGTGGGCGGTCCTGCACGGCGCTATCGCCATAGGCATTGGACCCGACGCCGCAGCTCTTGCAGCCATCGCTGCAACTATTCTTGTCACTGGGGGTCTGCACCAGGATGGTCTTGCCGATTTCGTCGACGGTATCGGTGGGGGCCGTGATCGGACGCATTGCCTCGAGATCATGCGCGACAGCCGGATCGGCAGCTATGGCGTCGTGGCCCTCATCCTCGCGGTTGGCACA
Organism: Beijerinckiaceae bacterium; assembly: GCA_019747375.1. Classification (GTDB taxonomy): domain Bacteria; phylum Pseudomonadota; class Alphaproteobacteria; order Rhizobiales; family Beijerinckiaceae; genus Terripilifer. Next base: position 30,278 of record JAIEQX010000031.1, read on the forward strand.
AGCGCGGCGGCCTTGGGCGACATCGCCGGCTATCTGACGCTGGCTACCGCCCTGACGATCGCGGTTTCCTCCCGGCTTGCCATGCTCGCTGTTCTTCTGGCGCTGCCGGCGGCGCGTGGTGACGGGCTTGGCTTTTCCGCGGCTGCTGGCTTGCGCATGGCATGGGTTCCCGGAGCAATGCTTGTCACGGGTTTGACGCTGACGATGGGCTGGTCCGCGCTTGTGGTGATCATCACAGCAGCGGTCGCGACGTGCATCATCGCGGTATTGGCGGTACGCCATATTGGCGGACAGACAGGCGATGTCCTGGGAGCTGTTCAGGCGGTATCTGAGGCGCTCGCCTGGCTCGCCTTGTCAGCGGCCCTCTCGCCGTAGCTCCGTCTCGGTCGCCCTGATTATGTCGTCGCCGCAGACTTTTCGTCGGTCAATGCTCTTTGCGTATTGATACTCTGTTGTGTTCTCTGGGAACTTGGCGTTTCGGCAAAGTTCAGAGGAAGGCTGGTGGCCGCGGGATAGGCAGCATCTGTCGTCTCTTGCCTGTGTCACCTTGGAGCCGCGGGGTCGATGCTGCCATCCTCGTGCAGGACGAGCCGGCCGGCGGCCTTCGCCTGTCTCGGATCGCGCCGCGCGACAGCCCGACATGGGCGGCGTACTGGCGCTCACTCATGCCCTGCATCGCCAGCTCCGATTATCATTCAAAGTCAGGTGCTTATCGAGTTGATAAGCCGTGCGCTCGGAGATGCCGTAATGGGCGAGTCGCTCCCGGACCCGGCGTTGCGATGTGTGGTCTGCCATGAGGTGGCTATCGTCCTGTCACGGCCGACCGTCCCGGTCGGCGGCAGCGATCCGAACGGGAGGACGAGACCATGGATCATTTTGTCGGTATCGACGTGTCGCTCGAAAGCTGCGCCGTCTGCGTTGTGAACCAGTCCGGCGCCGTGGTGCGCGAGGCGAAGGTCGTCTGCGAACCCGAGCCGCTGATCGCGTTCCTTCTCGACCTTAACCTGGATATCGTGTTCGTCGGTCTGGAAGCCGGACCTCTTTCGCAGTGGCTGCACCGGCATCTGCGCGAGGCTGGCTTAGAGGCGGTCCTGATGGAGACCCGCCAGGTGAAGGGCGCGCTGAAAGCCATGCCGATCAAGACCGACCGGCGCGACGCGCTCGGCATCGCCCATCCGACCAGCCCCGCGCCACCAGGCACGGGACCCGCGTCCATCCAATCTTCTCGGCGGCGAGCAAACGTCCATGTCCGGCGATGACGCCGCCGTCCGGATCGACGAGGATCGGCACCGTCCACCCGTAGGTCTCCATGGAGCGGACGATCTGATCGACCTGCTCGGGCGAGTGCGTGCGGCTGTTGCGGGCGTAGGGAACGAGAACCGCGAGCGGGCGCATCTCCGCCGCCTCGACCGCGGGTCCGAAAATCCCGCGCTCAGGCTGCGATGCGTCCTTGGGCATGCGTTCTCCCACCCAAACCAAATGCAAAATCGAAAGAGCGAAAAACGCTCAAAAGGCGGGCTGCCGCCGCACCGCGGCTCAGCGCGCCCAGGAAGGACCCGCGCGTTGCATGAATGTAACGCTGTCTCGCATGCGCAACACTGAGGCGCGCATCGCGATCACTTCGGCATCAGGCGCGCCAGGCGTTTCTCGATCTCGTCCATGACGATGCTGCGCGCGAGGCGCTGGAACGTCTGCGCCGTGCGGCCGATGGTCAGCTCTTTCGGCAACGACGGACCGTAGATCTTGCGCATGCCTTTCTTGCCGGCGACGCGCTGCATGAGCGGACCGCGCTGTGGATGAACGAAGGATCGCACGAAGCCGCGTTTCTTCATCCACATTGTCGCCGAGACGCCGGTGTCGTTCATGCCTGGCAGCACGCCGAAACGCCCGCTTCCATCCCGTTTCTGCAGTCGCCAGTGCTCTTTGGCGGACCACCGGAGCGCCAGGCGCTTCGAGCGGCTCGCCTTGTGCGGGAATTCCGACAGGGGCAGGCCCTTGCCCGAGGCCTCGATCGTGTAAGTCAGCGCACTGGCGTCGCGCCAGCCGCGGGTGTTGGCGACGATCGTCCCGTAGCGCTTGACGCTGGTCTGTTCCTTCAACGCGCGACGCACCGGCGTGCGCAGCTTCTCGCCACCACGTGCGAGGCCGCGCGCCATCTCCTGGCGGGCATTCGCGCTCATCATGTCGATCGCGGCGCCGAAGCGGGCGAAGATCGCGTCTGTCCTGATCTCGATGCGCATGACAGACCTTCCTAATTCCCCACTTCTCGCCTGCGACGCCCTGCGACCAAACACGCCATCACACAATCGTTTTAGCCGTTGATGATCGCGGCGGATTACGCATGTATCGACCTAACGAACGGAGGCGATCATGCAGACTTCAGCGCGCAGGGCGACGGACAACAGCAAGGCGGTTGCCGCCTTCATCGCCAAAAAGGCGGAGATCGACGCAATGCTTGCCCGATTGACTGCGCTCAGCGAGGATCATTTCAATGTCGATGTTGAAACGCTGAACTGGGGTCACGTCGGCGACCTCGAACACTACGCAAGCCTTTTGAAGCGCATCACCGACGCCGCCTTCCGCGAAGGCGAGCACGCCGAATAGGGCGCAAATTCTCCCAAGGCTCCGCCCCGCTCAAATGCGGGGCTCAGGGTCGTAGCAGGGCGGCGCAGCCGCGATCCTGCGATCCTGAATGGAGCCGATCATGACCAACCTCACCGACACGCAACTCATCGTCCTTAACGCGGCCGCGCAACGCGCGACGCTCATCGCCCTGCCGCTGCCGCCGAACCTGAAGGGCGGCGCCGCGCACAAGGTTGTCCATCCCCTGATTGAAAAAGGTCTGCTCGAAGAGATCGACGCCGATCGCCGCCTGGGCGAGCCCCTGTGGCGCGAAACTGGCGATGGTCACGGGGTCACCCTCGCCATCACGGAGGCCGGCCTCGCAGCTCTTGGCATTACGGCCGACAGCGCGCCACAGGCGGCCGACGGCGGCGAAGTTGCGGTCGAGGCGAGCGACGCTGCGCCAACTCCTGAAAGCCCGCCAGCGGCCGCGACAGAGGCTCCGGCGCGCAAGGTCCGGGACGGCACGAAGCAGGCGGCTCTGATCGACATGCTGCGGTCGCCCGACGGCGCCACGATCGCCGAGATCGCCGCCGCCACCGGTTGGCTAACCCACACGGTTCGCGGCGCCATCGCGGGAGCGCTGAAGAAAAAGCTCGGGCTCGAAGTGGTGTCCGAGAAGATCGAGGCGCGCGGCCGGGTCTACAGGCTGCCGCACGCTTGACTTCGACGCCGCAGCGAAACCGCCGCCTCCTTGCGGCGGTTTGTCGTTTCTGGGCTCGAGACGTCGACGCGCCCGTCAACCTTGGAGCCTAATCTTTCTCGACATCGATGCGATCCGCGATGTCCTCGTGGATCAGCCCGGAATGGTGCGCCAGCAGGATGAGCTGCGCATCGAAAGATTCGCCGGCGACGATCGCCCACTCGAACCGTCGCTCGGCGCTATCGGCTGCCGAGACACTATTGGCGTCGACGAACTGGTCCCGACCCAGCATGCAGTACGCAAAGAGCTGGGCGGCCTCATTCAAAGCGTCTTCGCTGGTTCTCTCTGAATCGGCGTCCTTCTTGTGGAGCCGCAGAATCGTCAGCTTCACTGCCTCCGGCACGAGAACCGGATGCAGCCCGGCGCGCCGCAGCGCGCGATCAACCGCTTTCAAGGCGGCCGAGCGACCGAAGAGATTGAGTAAACCGAACATTCGCCCAAGGTAGCAGGTCTCATGCGCCTCTTCACATGGCGCAATCGAGCGGTGGGCGATACCCGGACCGGACCGACAGGGCGCCCGCAAGCGCGGGGCTGGACTTCGGTCGTCCGAATAACTAGGTTACATGTAACCGAAAGGGATTCCCGATGGCGACGACGTCTCGAAGCCCAAAGAGCAAGAGCTCCAGCGAAAAGGTGCGGGCCCACCGCGCGCGGTTGCGTGAGCGTGGCCTGCGGCCAATCCAGATCTGGGTCCCGGATGTGCGCGCCGCAGCGTTCAAGTCGCAGGCGCACCAGCAATCACTGGCGGTCGCAAAGAGCAAGATCGCCCGCGATGATCAGGGATTCATCGACGCGATCTCGGACTGGACCCCTGAATGAGGCGTGGCGAGATCTGGACGGTGTCAGCCGGAGGCGATTACGCCGGCAAACCTCGCCCTGCGATCATTCTCCAGGACGACAGCTTCGATGCGACATCATCGGTAACGATCTGCGCATTCACAACCGACGAAACCGACGCTCCGCTGTTCAGGCTGCTGATCGAGCCGACGGAAGGCAACGGCTTGCGTGCGGCTTCCCGGCTGATGGTCGACAAGATCACCACAATTCCGAAATCCAAGCTCGGACAAAAGATCGGCAGGCTCGACGACGCAGACGTCCTGCGGCTCAATCAGGCGGCTCTGGTGTTCCTCGGCCTGGCGGCTCCGACGAAGCTCTAGGCGGCCGGTGAATCGCCGCCGCGAACCCGCAGCGCCTCGAACGCGCGCCGCAGCGCAAACGACCGAGCGATACTGACAAGCGTGAATACGACGCCCATCTGCAGGTTCTGCTCGAGCGTCGCATGGAGGCCGAAGATCGGAAAGACCAGTATCTGCGCGACGACCGCCACGCCGTATCCAACCACCACATTGGCGACCGACTCGACCAGCGACATTCGGCGTGACTGCTTCATGCGAAGACTGATCCAGTTTACAAAGCAAAGGGGAGAGCGAGCCCTGCGGCGCACTCTCCCCACCATAGCCAAAAACTAGCACGATCTTGTTGCGCGCGTCGAAGGAAAAAGTGTTGCAACACTGTTCCGCTCAACGCGCGTTCAGTCGCGCCGCAATCTTGGTCAGCGCGAGCTGCCAGCGCCGCCACGCGGTTGACCGATCGCAGCCGAGCTCGCCGCTGATGTATTTCCACGGCACGCGGGCGGCGCGCAGCCACACGAGTTTGCGTTCATCGACGCTGATCCAGAGCACCCAGTCCGAGGTCTCTTCCAGCCGCGTGATCGCAGCGGTCGACGGCCACAGCCGCATCGGTTGCGGCTCCATGAAGGCGATCTCGCGGGGCGTGCGCACGATGTCCGGCCAGACGTTGAAATAGCCCTGCGCCTTGACCGGCGGCAGCTTGCGCAGCGTGCGCACGGCTTCCTCGAACTGCTCGGCGACACGCTCGGCGGTCCATTCGCCATCAGCCATGACGCGCCTCCTTTTGCGAAGGCCGGGGGCCATAGAGCTTTTCACCGAGCTGACGAACCAGTTCGCGCTCGGGCCATGTCAGACGCTGATCATCGGCGGAGATTGCAAGGAGACCCTGTTCACGCCAGCCCTCGCGCTTGACCTGTTCGGGATCGCGACGCTTGCCGCCAAAGCCATAGGGCGCCCACCTCATGCGACGCCCCCGCTGGTCTCGAGCGCCCAGAGCAGGATCGCGATGGGGTCCGCCTCGTTGTCGTCTGCTGGGGTGAACCCGCGCGCGCGCACCGCCGCGATGACGGCAGCCTTGTCAGGGTTGCCGCGGCCAGTGACATGACGCTTGATCGTGCCGACCGGCGCGCCCTGATAGGCGACGTCGTGTTGCTCGCACCACGCGGTCAGCGTCGCCAGGAAGCCGCCGTAGAGATGCGCGGCGTCCGTGCCGATGTGCCGACGCACTTCCTCGAAATGAATGGACGATAGCGGGCCGGCGTCCCTGGCGAGCTGATCGAGCCAGGCGCGGAAGCGGACATAGCGCATGCCGCCGCCGTCATAGCGGCTCGGCCGGAATGACACCACGCCGCTGGTGATCAGGCCATCGGCGGTGCCCAGCGCCCAGCCGGTGCTCGTGCCCAGATCAAGGGCGAGAATCGCGGCCTGCGCCGAGCCAGGCATGGAGATCGCGGGCGGGCTTGCAATGGCGGCAGGCAGAGTCAGAGTCGTCGAAGCCATGATGGTCTCCGTTCAAAGGGGGATTGTTCGTGGTGGAGGACGGCGGCGGTTCTGGCTTGGCGGTTAGGCCGCCGCCGTCGGATGCTCGGCGCGCCTGCTCGGGCGGGCCGGTCGCTTGCGGACGGATCATGGATCGAGCTCCGTCAGCCAATTGGGACGTGGTGAGGGTTGTGAGCCTTCGCTTCGAGGCTCACACGCAGGCTCACAGACGCAACTTCCGGAATTCATTTTGTTTTGTGAGCCTTGTGAGGCTTGTGAGCCTTTTTCCGTCTCTTTCTTCATGGGCGCGTGCGTGCGCGCGTGCGTAAGGGTTGAAAGAGGCTCACAAGGCTCACAAGGCTCACATTCTGTTTGCATATCAGCGGCTTGCGCGTGTGAGCCTCTGTCGTAGAGGCTCACACGCATATCCAGAGGCTCACACGCTTGTTGTCCCGGATCAGCAGGTCTGGAGGGGGTCGTCTCTTCGAAGAACTCGAGTTTCCACTTCACGGCCCGGCGGAACGTGCCGGCTCTGACGAGACGCAAGCTCAGATCGCCGACGCGAAACACCCGGTCGCGCATTTTCTTGATCGATATACCGAAGCTGGTCTTGCGGGCCTGATCGTTGTGACCAGTTATTGGCGGCGCCGGATCGCAGAACAGGACAACGTCAAAGAGATCCGCCGCGGCGACGTCGGCCGTGCCGAACCTGTCCCACCAGGCGGCAATGAACGCACTCCACGCGTTTCCCTCCGCGTCGGACGCCTCCATCATCTCGTCCAGGTTGCTCAGAAAACCTTCGACACCAGCGATCTCGAGAACGCCGCCGATGACATGGCCCCAGTTCTCGAACGAGCCGATGATCTTTGCGCCGCGCGGGCGTCCAGCCGCAATCCAGGCCTGGCACAGCGTGAGGCAGGCGGCGACAAGGCGAGGGCGGTTTGCGCGAACCCATGACATCAGGTCGGGATGACGGAACCCTGTGCGCTGCCAGGGACGCTCGACATGCGCGTCGAGGCGAATGCGCACGAGGCGGCGCGCCATCTCGTTTGAGAACTCCGGGTTGTTGCCGGTTGCGATCCAGAGGCAGCGGATCGGCAGCCGCGCCATCTCGGACGCCCCGAGGATGCGGTCCTCCCAGAATGGCGCGGTGAGAGCGGCTGCGACGGCCGCGCTATCGAGTTTGTTGCGCAGATTGTCGATCAGTACGATGGACGGGATCTGGCGCAGCTTTGCAGTCACGCGTTTGCGCCATTCCTCGTCATCGCGTCCCTCCGTCATGACGCTGGCGCCGGCGCCTGTGAGGATCGTGGCGATCGCGTCGACCATCAGCGTGGCGCCCGAGCCGGGCGTCGGCTTCTCGATCAGATGCAAAGGCGTCGGCCCATCAATCATGCCGCGCAGAAAGCCGAGCAACAGGAGGGCGACGGCGTGCGCGCGCTCGGCTGAACCGACGAAGGGGAAGTCGCCAAGGAGATCGTCACAGATGAGGGTGCGCGCGGCGGCCACTTCGAGCGGCGATGGTCTGGTGGGGACGGCAGGAACAGCGAACCCCGGCGCCGGGACATAGAGCAACCGAGCGTCGGGATGGTAGCCGGGCGCTGTGATGAGCGTTCCGTTGCGGCCGAACACTGGCGTGTTCACGATCCCCACGAGGACAGGGAGCGCCGGATCGGGCGTGGCAAGAACGGATTTGACAACGGCCACGGGTGGCGGCGCCGGCGTCAGTTCGCCCTTGGCGTTCAGACGGACCCAGCGGGCCAGTCGCGCCAACATGTGGCGGAGCCGTTCCTCATTGATCGTGGTTGCAACCGGGCGGCCCTCATCATCCGGCACAACCCATGTCGGCTGTCCGGCAAAACGGAAGATCCATGGCGTGCGGTTGGAGGCCATGAGCAGACTCCAGACCTGCTCGCTGGCGCGGGCGAGATCGCCCTCGTCGGCTCGCAGCACCGGCGCCGCGTCGCTGCGACCTTGATAATTGAGGGGCCGGTGCTGACCGACCTGCAGAACGGCCTCTGGTTCGACGGCAGTTTGCGCGTCGGCGATTGCCCGGACGACGGCGTCAGGTCCGTCGCGCAGCAGCAGGTCGTTGAAGTCCTCGCCCTCTTTCGGCGGCAGCGCGATGGCCGTGTCGCGGCCCTGCGAACGCAGTCGCCGGGCGGCAGCCAGCGCCGCGCGAAGACCGGCGCCTGACTCATCGTGATCTGCGAGGATCAGAACACAGCGGACGCCTGGCGGCAGGTCGATCTGCTCGAGCCCGGAGGTCGACAGCGTCGCCCAGACCGGCAAATGGGGACAGGCCGTCATCACCGCGAGTCCCGTCTCTATGCCCTCGCAAAGCGCGAGGCGATCGCCATCGCCGATCGGACCGAGCCGCACCGCGCCCCCAGCGACGCGGCCCAGCATCTTCTTCGGCTTCATGACGCGCGCTTTGGAGACCGACGCACCCTCGATCGCCAGATACGTGCGGTGCAGGCCTATCGCGGCGCCGTCGCGGTCGCGGACCGGCCCCAGCAGGGCCGGATAACCGGTCTTCGTCTCCCAATGGGTCAGGTCGGGATGGAAGAGAAGATCGGCGGCTTCCGGGACGCTCAGGCCGCGCCCGCTGAGATATCGCTCGGCCGGCGAGCCCGTGATTGGCTGCGCGCCAGAAAGAATGTGCGCGATCTCGAGTGCTGCTTCGCGTTTGATTGGCGGCGGCACAGTCGGCGCGCGCCGTTCCGGCGCCCCGGGCGCGACGCCCGCCATGTCGGCGGCCTCGATGATCAGCGCGCGCCCGTCGAGCCCGGTTGCTTCCTCGATCGCGCTGATCGGTCCACCACCCTGGTTGCCGTCGAAATCGATCCAGTCGCCCGCGTGCGGCCCCCGCAACGTGATGACGCAGGAGCCCGTGTTGCGCGGCGCGTCGCCCCGGATGTTGGCCAGCCGCCATTCATCGCCCGAACGGCGCCCATTCGGAAACAGACGAGGAACCCAGTTGTCGGCGGTTTCTCGCAAACGGGCGACAACAAGGTCGAGATCGTAATGCAGGGGCTCGCCGCCGAGCGGTTTGGCGTCATTGAGGTCAAGCAAGGATCACCAGACCTTTCTCGGCCCGCGTGATCGCGGTGTAGAGCCAGCGGTTGCGGTCGGCGGCAGTGCGGCCAAAACCGTCGTCGAAAACGATGACGTTCTCCCACTGAGAACCTTGCGACTTGTGACAGGTGATGGCGTATCCCCAACCGGTCTCGATCAGCCCGCGCCGGATCTGCCATTCGCGCCGGCCGCGTTCGGGATCGAAGGCGACATGATCGGCATATTCGCCGCGCCAGAAATTCTGACGGCCCGCGACGCTGGCGCCGTCCTCGGTTTCGACCATGGCGCTGAAGGCGAAGGCGTCATGCGGGTCCTGGCGCACATCGGTGAGCGTCAGGAACATGCCGTTGATCAGCCCGAGATCGTGGCGGTTCTTCAGGCAGATGATCTTCTCGCCTGCGCCCGACGGATAATCGGCCTCGAAACCTGCGGCCCGCTTCATCGCGGTGTTGAGCCAGCGGCGGGTTGTGTTGGCGCCGCAGATCACCTGGCCGCCCTGCAGCATCTGCGCAGGACCGACCTGGCGACGCGACATTTTCCAGACATGCGCGTCATGCGCGCCAGAGGGGATCGGCAAGCCTTCGCGGGCCAAGGTCGCCAGCCGCAGGATAGCGCTGTCGCCCGCCTGCCTGTGCACCTCCGTCAACATCACGTCGGGGGCCGCTTCGGTGAAAAATCCCTGGCCCTTGATCGGCGGCAGCTGGCCGGGATCGCCGAGCACCAGGATCGGCTTGCCGAACGCCAGCAGATCGTGGGCCATGTCAGCGCCAACCATCGACACCTCGTCGAGCACCAGAAGGTCCCCGTCGCGCAGGATCGATTGTTCGTTGATCAGGAATTTCGGCTGGTGAATGTCCTCGAGACGCAATTCCAGTTGCGCTGTCCGTGTCATCGCAAACTGACGTTCAGCCGGGCCCATGCGCGGCAGGTCGCGCCGGAGCGCCGCGAGATCCTGCGTCACCCGCGCGATTTCCTCGGGCGTCGCCTCGGAGACGCGGTAGATCAGGCTATGGATCGTCTGCGCGGGCGTGCCCTTGCGCGTCATGACGAGCGCGGCCTTGCCGGTGAAGGCGGCGAAGAGCACGCCGCCGAGACCGCCGGGCGTCATGGGTTCAAGCCCGAGCGCTTCGATGGCCATGGCGGTGATCGTGGTCTTGCCGGTCCCCGCATAGCCGAAGAGACGGAAAACCTGCTGCTCGCGCGTGCGGGTGCGAAACCAGGTCTCGATTGCGGCAATCGCTACGGCCTGCTGTTGAGAGGGAACAAAGCTCATCGCTCTCCCTCCCAGCAGCGGCGCGCATAGGCGCACATGCGGCAGAGATAGAAGTCCCGGGCTGCGGCGATCCGCGGTGGGAGCTCGCCGGCTGCCGCGGCGCGCAGGATATCGACGGCCTTGTCGGACAGCGCCTGCGCGCAGGGCGGATCGAACCCGACCACCTCGTGGTGGAGCGCCTCGGTGTCCTTGTTGAGCGCCGTGACGAGGGCGGTCTCCAGCTCCAGGTAGCCCATGTAGAGCTGGACCTGCGCGAAGTAGACCGGCTTGGAGGCGCACAAGCCACGCTTGACCAGGTCGTTCCAGGATTTGGCGTTGAGCGCCTTGTGCTCCCAGAGCACGGGCCAGCGCAGACCGACGTCGGGGCCGGCGACGATCACGCCGTCGATGTGGCCGCGCAGTTTGCCGCCCGCCGCCTCGAATCCGAATTGTCCGCCGTCGGCGCGCTCGGTGCGAAGGTCGAAGCCCGCGCCGCGCAGCCAGCTGATGGAGAGCGTCTCGAACTGGTGGCCGGCGTCGAAGATGCGCAGGATCGCGCCATCGAAATCCCGTCCCTCATCCTTGGGCGTATGGGTCACCTCGTAGACGAGCTTGCGCGCGCAGGGCTCGCCGATCCGGCTGCCGCCGAGATAGTCGCGCGGCTGCTGCCGCCGATTGCGTGCGACGAGCGCCACATCGATCAGCGCATTAACTCTATCGGACACGCCGATCGCGTGGCCGATGCGGCCATAGACGAAGCCGGAGCCGTGGTTGAGATCGACGATCATGGGCGCGACCTCGCCCGGGCCTTGGCAGCGGGGTGCTGGTCTCCGGTGCGCGAACGGCAGTAATCCAGGAATCCCGGTGCGTTGAGATTCTCCTGCTGCGTGCCCCAGCGCAGATTGTCAGCGCGATTATTGGCTGCGTTCTCATCGAGGTGCATGACCACGGCGCCCTCGAAGGGCGGGCCGCCATGGAATGCCTCGGCTACCAGCCGGGCGACCTTGTAGGTGCGGTCGCCAATCGTGACGATAAAACGCCCATCGGCCTTGTTCCAAACGCCAAAGGTCGGCGTTCCACCATAGGGGCGCTGCCCACCACGCGGCATCGCGCCACGATAAGGGACCAGCATGATACGTCCCTCATTGCTGGCGAGAACGCGAGGCAGGGACGGAATATCTCTCCAGATTTCTCCATTGGTCATGGCTATTCGTCGTCTCTAAAGGGGCAAGGGATCGTCGAGCGGGTCGCGGGCGGCTGCCTGGCGCTGCATCGATTCCTGAAACCCGTCGACGCAGGCTTCGATGATGCGATCGATCTCTTCCGGCTTCCGGTCGTAGAACGGCGCCATCAGGTCGAGCTCGGTGAGCGTCTCGGCGAAAAACCGGCGCGCCTCCTTGATCGCTCGGGTCTCCATGTCGGTCTTGTCGATCATCCCGTTGTTCCTGTTGGCGAGCGCCGCGCCGACATCGAGGCAGCGCATCGAGCAGAAGCGGTGGTAAGGAAAGCGGTCCCAGCGCAGCTGGTGGACGTAGCCGAAGCCCCGCGCCTCGCGTCCGCAGACGGCGCAGACGGCTACCCGAGCAAGAGCCGGGTCAGGTCCTCTGCGTCGTCCGGCTGATCCTTGATCCGGTGTGAGGCCAGGACGATGAACCGCGCGATCGCGTTCGCCGCCATGGCTTCCAGTTCGGGGAGCGTGAGAGCGGCGATGGGCTGGTGAAGCCTTCCGCGTCCTTCGAGCCATTGTCCCATCGCCTTCGCTGCCTCGCGCGTGACGTGCGCCTGCCACTCATCGGCCGTCATGACGGTCAGGTG
>JAIEQX010000160.1 GCA_019747375.1 Beijerinckiaceae bacterium
CGCTCCTACTCTCGCATAGCGCGCCGCGCGAGCTGAAAAGCGGTTCTCTTCGGAATCGCGATCAATAGGGGGCATCTGGATGTGGCTCTTTCTGAGAAAGATCGTGTCTGCTGCCGATGACAGGCCTACGAACGGCTTTGCCCGGCAGATGTGCATGATTGCGCAGCCGGGCAAGCGGAGCTGTGGACAATGGCGGCCACGGCTGACTTCGCGTCATCGAAGCCGCCGCGATCTGAGGCCGAAAGAGAAATGAGCCCGGGCTATTCCAGTGTTTCCAGCTCGGCGATCATGCCCTCGATCATGTTCAGCCCTATCTGCCAGAACCCTGGATCGCGCGCGTCGAGACCGAACGGGGCAAGCAATTCCGAATGATGCTTGGTTCCGCCCGCCGACAGCATGGCGAAATATTTCTCCGCGAAACCGTCAGTGGCGTTCTGGTAGACGCCATAAAGCGAGTTCACCAGACAATCGCCGAACGCGTAGGCGTAAACATAAAACGGCGAGTGGATGAAATGCGGAATATAGGCCCAGAACGTTTCATACCCCGGCCCGAGACGGATCGCCGGCCCGAGACTGTCGGCCTGCACGCTCATCCACAGAGTGCAGAGCTGATCGGCCGTCAGCTCGCCGTTCCGACGCTCCGTATGAACCTTCCGCTCGAAGGAGTAGAAAGCGATCTGACGCACCACAGTGTTCAGCATGTCCTCCACCTTGGAGGCGAGCATGGAGCGACGCTGCGCCGGATCAGTGGTGCGTGACAGCAGCGCGCGGAACGTCAGCATTTCGCCGAAGACCGAGGCGGTTTCGGCCAAGGTCAGCGGCGTCGGGGCCATCAGGGCTCCATTGTGACCCGCAAGAACCTGATGGACGCCGTGTCCCAGTTCATGCGCGAGCGTCATGACGTCACGCGGCTTGCCCTGATAATTGACCAGAACGTAGGGGTGGGCGGAGGGCACTGTCGGATGTGCGAAGGCGCCCGGCGCCTTGCCGGGACGCACCGGAGCATCGATCCATTTCTCGTCAAAGAACCGACGGGCGATATCGGCCATATGGGGCGAGAAGTCGCCATAGGCGCCGAGCACCGTGTCGCGCGCTTCGTCCCAGGCGTAAGCGTGGGTGGGCACGTTTGGCAGGGGCGCGTTCCGATCCCAATGGGCCAGCTGTTCGGCTCCGAACCATTTGGCTTTCAGCTTGTAATAGCGATGCGAGAGGCGCGGATGCGCGGACACGACGGCGGCGACAAGGGCGTCCACCACCTCTCCTTCCACGCGGTTCGACAAGTGACGGGCGTCGGCCACATCCTTGAACCCGCGCCAGCGGTCCGAGATTTCCTTGTCCTTGGTCAGGGTGTTGGTGATGAGCGCGAAGGTGCGCAGATTGCCGCGCAGCGTTTCCGCCAACGCATCGGCCGCCGCCTTCCGGGTTTCGCCCTTCGGGTCCTGCATCAGGTTGAGGGTAGGTTCGAGCGTGAGCTCCCGACCATCGACCTTGAAACGCAGCCCCGCAATCGTCTCGTCGAACAGCCGGTTCCAGGCGCCGCGCCCCGTGACCGACTTCTCATGGAAAAGCTGCTCGATCCTGTCATCCAGCTGATATGGCTTTTCGCGACGGATATCCTCGATCCAAGGGCGATAGTGAGCCAGCGGACTGCCCGTCATGGCGGCTTCGAGGACATGATCCTCGATGCGGTTCAGTTCAAGCGTAAAGAAAAGAAGGTCAGATGAGGCGTTGGTGATCTTTTCCTGCGCATCGCCGTAAAACTTGGCGCGCGTGGCGTCCGTCGTATCGCCGGAATAGACCAGGCCGGCATAGGACATGATGCGTCCGAGCAGGTCCTCGAGCTTCTCATAAGCGCTGACAGCCTCGTTCAGACGCTCCCCGGCGCCCGGAGAGGCCGCAATCTCCGCCAGCTTGCCACGCCAAGCCTGCGCAAAACTTGCGCATTCCGCGAGGGCCCGGTCGAGGTCGTTTCTGTAGGCAGGCGAATCCATGCCGGGGTAGAGGTCTGCCAGGTTCCATTCCGGCAGGACGCCGAGGTCCCCGTCAGAGATGGAAGAAGCGCCGGACGCGGCACGAGAAATGAAAGACGTGACGTCAAAATTGTTCATGTGAGAACCAGTCTGGTGGGCATCTAGGTCAGGTCAGAATGTCGTTCGATGCACATATTGGACATGGGCGCGTTTCGATCAACCGTCGCCTTGACGCAGGCGACGCCAGACCGCTCCGTCCCGATCCGGCACGGTCGTTAAGCGGGCGTTTACCGCGTTGTATCAACATGCTGCCAATCCGGGTGAAGACCGCCCGCGCCTAGAGAGGCCGTATGACATCGACCATCCTGATTGCCGACGACGATCCTGTTCAACGGCGGCTTCTCGAAGCCATGACGCGGCGGTTCGGATACCAGAGTGAAACCGTCGATGGCGGCGAAGCGGCCTTGGCGCGACTCGAGGCCGCCAATCTGCCGCCGATCGACCTGTTGATTCTGGATCTCGTCATGCCCGAGGTCGACGGCATGGCGGTTCTGGCCAGGATGCGGAACCGGCGGATTGGCGTTCCTGTCATCGTGCAGACGGCGCATGGGTCGATCGATGTGGTGATTTCGGCAATGCGCGCCGGCGCGGCTGATTTCGTCGTCAAGCCGGTCGGCGCCGAACGGCTTCAGATTTCCATCAAGAACACCTTGCGGTTCGACGCGCTCGAAGACGAAGTGCGCCGGATGAGCCGGCGATCTTCAGGAACGGTCGGGTTTCGCGATATCTTCACCCGAAGCGAAAACATGCAACGGATCGTCCGACTCGGCGAGCGGGCGGCCAAATCCAACATTCCGGTGCTGATCGAGGGTGAATCGGGGGTCGGCAAGGAATTGTTTGCGCGCGCCATCCAGGGCGCGTCGGATCGGCGCGGCAAACCTTTCGTGACGGTGAATTGCGGCGCGTTGCCGGCAAATCTCGTCGAGTCGATCCTGTTCGGCCACGAGAAGGGCGCGTTTACCGGCGCCAACGAGAAACATGCCGGCAAGTTTGTCGAAGCCCATGGCGGCACCCTGTTCCTGGATGAAATCGGCGAATTGCCGCTCGAGACGCAGGTGAAGCTGCTCCGCGCCATTCAGGAAAGCGAAATTGATCCGGTTGGCGCCAAAAAGTCAGTGAAGGTCGACATTCGGCTGATTTCCGCCACGAACCAGAACCTGATCGAAATGGTCAAGGCCGGGCGCTTCCGCGAGGATCTGTTTTACCGGCTCAACGTCTTCCCGATCACACTGCCGAGCCTGCGGTCGCGGCGGGACGATATCGCGGATCTGGCGCGCCGCTTTGCGGCGCGGTTTGCGGCGGAAGAAGGCAAGCCGATCCGAGGCCTGACGGCGGAGGCGCTGCAGATGCTGGCGCGCTACGACTGGCCGGGCAATGTCCGCCAGCTTGAAAATGCGCTGTTTCGCGCCGTCGTGCTGAGCGACGGCGACGAACTGGGCGTCGTGGAATTTCCCCAGATCGCCGCCCAGGTCGACGGCTATGATGTGCGGGTGCCTCCGGCGCCGGCGATCTCGCCGCCGCTGCGCATGATCGAGAGCGAAACGCATCGGGTCGAGGTTCGCGACCCCCATGCCGTGCGCCTCCTCGATGAAAACGGCAACGTTCGTCAGCTCGAGGACGTAGAGGCGGAGATGATCCGGTTCGCCTTGGCCCACTATCGCGGCCAGATGTCCGAGATGGCCCGTCGGCTCGGCATCGGCAGGTCGACGCTATATCGCAAGATGAAGGATCTGGGTCTCCACGACGGGGCGATCGAGAGCGGGCCGGACGCATCCGCGATCGGCGCAAAATCAAGCTTCGCCGCCTGAGGGCCCGAGCCACCTGTGTCATGGCCGCCACTGGCGAGGGCGTTCCCGGATGTGTGAAGCCGCACAGCTGACTAAGCGTTTGCTTTCCTAGCGTGACCGTTATTGGAATAGTCCCATGCCGGGGTCCGGGCTTGCCCGTCGCCGGTCACTCGAGAGGATCGAATGGTGCTGCGTCTCACTCCGCTGGCGACTGGCGTCGCGTTGACTTTTGCGCTCATGCAGGCCGGCTCAGCCTTGGCTCAGGACGCGGCGCCCGATACGCGCGAGGCTCCGCCAGCATTTACGGTTGTCCTGCCGCCTGAGGCGCCGGCCGAAATTCTCGCCGACAGCGCACCGCAAGAGGCAACGTCGCTGTCCGCGCAATCGGTCTCGCCGGACTCGGGAAACGCCGGGCCGGATCAGGTCGCCGACACGATCGTTCCCAAAAGCTCAGACGCCGCGGCGGATGCCGCCGTGATCGTCCCGATGCCCCCCGAGGTCGCGGTCGAACTGACCTTGCCGCAATCCCCGCAGCCCGAGGTGGCCCAATCCATCGGTCGCCAGGTCCAGATGGCGCTCGCCGAGGCGATCCCTGTCTTCGCGGCTGCAGATATCGGGAATGTACGCCTGCCGGCCATTCAGGCGCAGCGGCGCGTGAGGGAAGCGATCGCTTCGTTTTACACCGATCGAGGCTTTGAACCCGTATGGCTCGACGGTTCAGGTTGGAGCAACAATGCCAAGTCGGTCATAGCCCGGCTTGAGCGAGCATCCGACGATGCGCTGGATCTGCTGGCGACGCCGGTGCCTGCGCTTCGCGGCGGCGACCCCGCCAAGCTTTCCGCGCAGGACCTGGCGGCCGCCGATCTGGCCCTTTCTCAAGCTGTGGTCGCCTACGCGCGGCAGGCGAGCGGCGCCCGGATCGATCCGCGCAGCGTGTCGAGCCTGATCACCATGCGGCCCGAAATTTCCGACCCAGTCAAAGTGTTGACGGACGCCGCCATGTCTTCCGACGCAGGCGCGCTGCTGGCGGCGCAGAATCCATCGCACCGCGGCTACAAGGCTTTGCGGGACAAGCTTGCGGAAGTTCGTCGGGAAAAGGGGCCCGCGCCGGCCATCTCGCGCATTCCCGCCGGTCCGGTGCTGAAAGTTGGCATGAAGGACGAACGCGTCCGGCTCATTCGCGCCCGTTTCGGGCTTGATGGCTCCGCCGCCTCGGCCGAAACCCAGGACATCGTCTACGATACCCGCGTCGCTGAAGCAGTGGCGGGTTTCCAGAAGGAAAACGGCATCCCTGCATCGGGCGCGCTCACGGCGCGTACGATCGCGGCCTTGTCGGGCGGACAACCGAACCGCCTTGAAGATGAAATCGTCGCCAATATGGAGCTTTGGCGCTGGATGCCACGCGACATGGGAGAGGACCGGATCGAGGTCAACATTCCGGACTACACCGTTCGGGTCTTCCGCAATGACCGCGTCGTGCACGAAGCCCGGGTCATAGTCGGAAAGCCGGTGACGCCGACTCCGGTCTTCTCGGACTCGATGCGTTTTCTGATCGTCAATCCATACTGGAATGTCCCGCCGTCCATACTGAAGAAAGAAATGCTGCCGAAGATGGCGGCCGATCCGACCTATATCCAGCGCATGGGTTATGAAGTCGTGCGTCGCAATGGCCAGATTTCCGTGCGGCAGCCGCCCGGCGAACGCAATGCGCTCGGTTGGATCAAGTTCATGTTTCCGAATGACCATTCAGTCTATCTGCATGACACGCCGTCGCGCGGCCTCTTCAATACGAAGAAGCGGGCGTACAGCCATGGCTGCGTGCGCGTCGACCAACCATTCGCACTGGCCGAAATTGTCCTCGGCGACGGCTGGACGGAAGATCGGGTCAAGCGCCTCAAGGGCGGCGGCGAACGGACCGTGAAGATGCCGAAGCCCCTGCCGATCCACCTGGGTTATTTCCCGGCCTTCGTGGACGACCAAGGCAAGCTGCAGCTGCGTGAGGACATCTATGGGCATTCACGCAAGATAAAGGCCGCTCTCGGCCTTACGGGCTGATCGACGCCGGCAGGCGGGCAGACTTTGCGTCAGGGGCGCAAGCATGGTGGACAAACGCGCTTCTGGAGGCGCGGACGTCTTCCTGTCGATCATCGTCCTGCTGGCTTCGATACAGCTTTGCCGGCGGCTGGCGGCTCCGGGCTTTTTCTGCTCTTGTGCTCGGCGCTGGCGCTTGGCCCTCACGAGGCTTTCGAGGGATGACGGCAGCTTGAGCTTGAGAACCTTTCGGCCTTTGTGAGATCTTCGGACAAGCGTGGCTTTTCGGCGGTTTCGAACCAATTGCGCCATAATTGGCTGGCTTTGTGCAGGGGCGTCGCCATCGCGCTTGCCTGGGGCCGTG
This sequence comes from Beijerinckiaceae bacterium, assembly GCA_019747375.1. Taxonomy (GTDB): domain Bacteria; phylum Pseudomonadota; class Alphaproteobacteria; order Rhizobiales; family Beijerinckiaceae; genus Terripilifer. Next base: position 6,213 of record JAIEQX010000160.1, read on the forward strand.
AGGACAATCTTTTCGTAGGCCGTTACGGGCAATTAACCCTTTCCGGCAAGAGTTGAGTCACCATGTTTGCCGCGCCCGAGTCGGCGCTGTGTTCAGAAGAGTTTCAGATTGTCTCACCAGCGTCTCAGCCCGGACCGCCGCAGACAGGCCAGCATCGCATGCGCAACGGCGCTTTTTGCGACTGTCTTGTCGGTGATTTCCCCCGCGTCCACCCAGGATGCGGTTGCCAATGGCGACACGCGGACGATCACCCTCCATCACTCGCACACGAACGAGAGCATCTCCGCGACCTTCCGGGTAGACGGCCAATATGACCGCGCCAGCCTCGACAAGCTCAATTGGTTCTTGCGCGACTGGCGCACCGATGAGCCTACCAAGATGGATCCAAAGCTTTTCGACGTCATCTGGGAAACCTACCGCGAGACCGGATCGCGCCAGCCCATCCTGATCGTTTCCGCCTATCGTTCGCCGGCGACCAACTCGATGCTGCGCCGCCGGTCGCGCGCCGTCGCCGAACATTCCCAGCACACGATGGGCAAGGCGATGGACATGCATTACCCGGATGTCCCCATGTCCAAGGTCCGCGAAATAGCCATGCGGCTGCAGCGCGGCGGCGTCGGCTATTACCCCACGGCCGGAACGCCTTTCGTTCACCTGGATGTCGGCAGCGTCCGGGCGTGGCCGCGAATGTCCTACGACCAGCTCGCGCGCCTTTTTCCTGACGGCAAGACTGTGCATTTGCCCAGCAATGGCGGACCGCTCGCGCGATATCAGGAGGCCAGGGCCGAAATCGAAGCTCGTGGCAGCAGCACGATCAGCATCGGCGGAGGCTCGTCACGTGGTTTCTTCGCTTCGCTGTTTGGCGGCGGCGACGAAGACAGCCGGGCTGCTGCGACGCCGGGGCGGCGCGCTGGATCACGGCTCGCTCGCGCGACTCCGACTGACGAGGATGACGGCAGCGAGATCCAGACGCCGTCGCAGCGCCGCGGCGTCGAAACGCTTGCGCGCGCCCAGCGCAACCTGCCGCGCGGCGAAACGACAATGGGGACTCCCGCGCAGGTCGCGGCCGTCGAGTCGCCCGGGTTGATCGCGCCGGCGCCGCCTCGCCGGCCGGCCGAATTGACCAATGCGGCGCCGGTGGCGGGAGCCGCCCCGTCCGTTCCGCTTCCGCCCGTCAGACCCTTGGCGCTGGCCGCTCTTGGCCCGGACCGTCAGAACGGGCCTGCAAATGCGCGGGGGGCGAAAGATCCGTTTGCAGGCCTGTTGGCCCGCGCCGCCAGCCTGCCGGAGGTCATTACGCAAGGCATCGACGCCCCCCAATCCGCGGATGGGGAATTTGCAGTCCTTGCCTATGCGCCGGAAACACGCGTCGGCGAGCCCGCGCGGCCGCCGCTCGCCGGCGTGGTGGCGCGCTCGGCCACGCCCGCCCTCGCGCAACCGATCGGTCTTCGATCAGCCAGCGTACGCCGCAAGCCGCAATTGGTGGCGGCGCGCCTCGACCGCTCGAACTTTGTCTCGATTACGTCGCCGCACGATCTGTCGCATACGATGCCGCAGACCCAACTCGGGTCCGCAACCGGGCTCAGGGCTGCGGCGCAGGTCGACGCAACCGATCTGGTCTTTTCCACGAGTGCGCCGCTCACCACCCGGTTTGGCGCAATCGCCACCGACTTGCGCACCGAGCGCTTCAGCGGACCTGCGGTTCGGCCTTTCCGACAGACAAGTCTCAGCCAGGGCGAACGCGTGGGATTGGCATCGCTTTCACAGCCCTGATGCATGGCTCAGGTTGACGCCGCGCAGTCGTTTCTTTAGTCATCTAAATAAGCGGCTCGTAAAATGCAGCCGCACCGGAAACGTTATCACGGCAGGGCTGTCGAAGGCTGGCGTCTGGCGCCGCTTCCATTGCTCTCATCACACCGCTCGCGCATAGTTTAACCCGTCGGCATGCCGATGTGGGGGTTTTCCTTGCAGCTTTTCGCGTTCCTGAGAGCCGATCCATGACCTCGCTTTCTTCTGAAACCTCTTTGACCGGCGCAGATCCCTCCAAGCCTTCAGGCTCGGCGCCCGCCATGGTGATCGACGACGTCGTCAAGCGCTTCGGTCGCGGCAACGACATCGTCACGGCTGTCGATCATGTATCGTTCAACGTTCAGCAGGGCGAGTTTGTATCGGTGATCGGACCCTCCGGTTGCGGCAAGTCGACCTTGTTCAATATCATTGGCGGCCTTCTGGGCGACTATGACGGCAACGTGCTGATCGGCGACGAACGCATTTCCGCCCCGCACCCGGAAGTCGGCATGGTGTTCCAGGAGGAATCAACTTTTCCCTGGCGCAACGTCATCGACAATGTCGCATTTCCGCTCGAGCTTCAGGGGGTGGCCAAGTCCGAGCGAATGGATCGCGCGCATCACTTCATCGACATGGTGGGGCTGGCCAATTTCGAAAAGAATTACCCCTCGCAATTGTCCGGCGGCATGAAGCAACGGGTGTCGATCGCCCGCACCCTCGTTTCGCAGCCCAAGATCCTCCTGATGGACGAGCCGTTTGCAGCGCTTGACGAGCAGACGAGGCTGCTGCTCGGCGACAAGATCACGCAAATTCAGCAGCAGCTGCACCAGACGACTTTGCTGATCACACATAATTTGACTGAAGCGGTTCAATTGTCCGACCGTATCGTGGTCATGACTTACCGGCCCGGCCGGGTGAAACGCATCGTCAATATCGATCTGCCCCGTCCGCGCACATCCGATGTGGTGGGCAGCGACGCCTTCGGCCATTACGTGGCGGAGATATGGAACGACCTCCGAGAAGAAGCCTCACGCGGCATGGCGGACTCGGAGACCGCCGCAAGCCGACGAGGCGCTCATGGCTAAGTCCGCCGGCATTCCCTTCACGACGCGTTGGATGCCCGAGATTTTCGGGGTCGGCGCGTTGATCGTCGCCGTGGCGATCTTTGAGGCGCTGGTGCAGAGCGGTGTCGTGAACCGCTTCATCATTCCGCCGCCCAGCGACGTCTTCATGGCGTTCGAGCGTGTGGTTGTCGAAGAAAACATACTCGGACGCGTGCGCGAAACCGCCTTCGAGATGACGGTCGCGGGCGTCGCCGTGGTGATCGTAGGCATTCCCATCGGGGCTCTGCTCTATCGCTATGCGCTCTGGAGGCGTGCGCTCGAAGACTGGATCGGCGCGCTTGCGGCGGCCCCGATCGTGCTCGCGTTTCCGCTTTTTCTGGTGCTGTTTGGGCGTTCCCCCACGACCATCATCGTCATGGCGTTCTTCCACGGCCTGGCCCCGATCATTCTGAAGACCGTCGAGGGCCTGACCGCCACCCGCAAGGTGCTTATCAACGTCGGACGCAGCCTCAACATGACATCCTCGCAGATGTTCTGGAAAATTCTGTTTCCGTCGGCGCTTCCCGTCATCTTCACGGGGATCCGCCTGAGCTGGACCTTCTGTCTCATTACGGTGGTGGGCGTCGAGTTTCTGATCAATCTCGGCGGGCTCGGCCAGCTCATCAACGATCTTGCGGAACGCTACGACCTGCCTGGCACGTATGCGTCCATCTGCTTCGTCATCTTCGTGTCCGTTCTCTTCTTCGTCATTCTGGAGCGCATCGAATCATGGCTGCAACCGGCGAGATGAGCGCTCGGCCGCGGCCCGTCGCGGCCCCTGTCATGGGGGGCGAAGCCTCGGCGCGCTCGGCATTTTTCCTGAGGCTCGCATGCGCGGCGTTTGTCTTCGCCGCCTGGGAAGGACTGTCGCGGTCCGGGCTGTTTTACGGCGAGGTGGTTCCCTCGCTGATCTCCATCGTGCGCGCGATGGGCGTCTTGCTGGTCGATCCGGTGTTCTGGACAAACCTCAAGGTGACCTTTCTCGAAGTGGCGGCGTCTCTCGCCATCGGCACGCTGCTGGGAGTGGTCACGGGCATCGTGCTCGGCGCAAACCGCTTCCTGATGCGGGCCTTCGAACCCTACATCTACTATCTGAGCCCGACGCCGCGCATCATTCTCTTCCCGATCATGATCATGTGGTTCGGGGTCGGGCCGAGTTCGAAGATCGCGCTCGGCGCTCTCTCCGCCTTTTTCGCCGTCGCCCTGTCGACCGCGGCGGGCATGAGGCAGATCGACCAGATCCTGATCCGCGTCGGCCGTTCTTTCCGCGCCAGCAAATGGCAGATGGCGACCAAGATTTACCTGCCTGCGATGAAAATTCCGGTTCTCAACGGCATTCGGCTTGGCATGGGAACCGCTATCATCACCGTGCTTTTGGCTGAGACAAAACTGTCGAACCAGGGTCTCGGTTACCTGATCATGCAAGTCTACACGCGCTTCGACATGCCAACTCTCTATGCGCTGCTCATCGCGGTCTTCGCCATAGCGGGCGCAAGCAATGCGCTGATCGGACGCGCGATCCGGGAATAGGAGAGGGCGCCTACAAACAAAAGCCGAAGCGTCGGCCGCTCCGGCTTTTCGTCTCCGCGATCATCCGCGTCTCGAGCGGATCAGGCTTCGCCCAGCGCCGCCAGATAAAGTTCGAGGATCTCTTCTTCCTCGCGGCGCTTGTCGCGATCCATGCGGCGGATCGAAACGATCTTGCGCATGATCTTCACATCGTAGCCGGTGCCTTTGGCCTCCGCATAGACTTCCTTGATGTCATCCGCGATGGCGCGCTTTTCCTCTTCCAACCGTTCGATACGCTCGAGGAACGCGCGCAAGTGCCCTGCATCGACAGAATTCGTGCTCATCTCGCGCCCTTGCTGATGAATGGAGGGAGGCGGGTCCGGGTCCCGCTCATGCGTGGCGCGATGGATGCGATGCGTCGGCCTCGAGGTCAAGCGCCGCGTCGGAGATGTCCCCGGTTTTGTTGGCTAACGCAGGACGTTTCGGACTGGCGGCTCCGTCCATCAGGCGTGTCCCTTCGCGGCCGGCGAGTTTGCGAAGGCGGCTTTTTGGTCGGGGGTGGCCTCTGTCTGATGTTTGGCGCGCCACTCTTCGTAGGGCATGCCATAGACGATTTTGCGGGCGTCATCCTTTGACAGCTCAAGCGAGCGCTCGTCCGCCACATCCTTCATCCAGTTCGACAAGCAGTTTCGGCAGAATCCCGCCAGGTTCATCAGGTCGATGTTCTGCACGTCGGTGCGCTTCTGCAGGTGCGATACGAGGCGACGGAACGCGGCTGCTTCGAGTTCGGTCTGGGTTTTGGCGTCGAACGTCATGATCGGATCTCCCGGAGACTGCGTAGCTCCGCGGCGCTGGCCGCTCGGCTCGGATAATGTTTAATGACATGGGCGTCAGGGCGCTCCAGGGAAAGACGCAAGGGCCCCTCCAGCCGTGCGGCCCAGCTTTCGGCGTCGGCTTTTTCGGCAATCAGATCCTGACGCACTTCCACAAGCATATGCGCTAAACCGCGCACCGTGCCATGGTCGAACATGGTGTCGCCCTGGAGGGCTCCATCATAAGGCTCATTGTCGCCAGCAACCAGATCCGGCTCAAGCGCGAGCGCCTCAAGGAACGGCCGGGCGAGGCGGTCATCGCAATCCCACAGCACGCCGATATGCCAAGGCCGCGACCTGCCGCGCCAGATCGGCGTGAAGGAGTGGATCGAAACCAGAGCGGGCGGGGGGCCTGTCCGCAGCATCGCGTCAATCTTCGCGTCTATGGCGTCACGATAGGGTTGCCAGAAGCGACGCCTGCGAACTTCGATCTCAGCTTCGTCGATGCGGGCATTGCCCGGGATTATCGCCCGATCCGAGATACGCATGACGAGCGTAGGGTCGTCGGCGCCGCGGTTCGGGTCGATCAGAAGGCGAGAATAGGTCGTCATCAGCGCGGGGGCGCCCAGCAGAGCGGCAAGGCGTCGGGTCAGGTCGGCTGCGCCAATGTCATAGGCAATGTGCCGGGTGAAGTGATCGGGTGACAGGCCGAGATCGCCGTAGCCCTGAGGCAAGCCCGGGCATGCATGATCACAAAGAAGCAACACTCCGCAGCCGAGATCGCCTTCGATCGATGTGACAGGAGCCTCACTCATTGTTTTGGTCGCGAACTGTCGCATGGAGGCCTATTCTAGGGGACAGGGACCGACGGCGCCACCGGGTGGGAGAGCGAGTTGGAACCGGTTCGGGGTGACGGTGCGTTGAGACGGAGTGAGAGGTTCGGATGACAGATCGAACTATACTCGATGGACTGGACCAAGCGATTCTGCGAATTGATCCTGCCTGAGACAACAGATTTAAGGCGTCATGCTTCCATCGCAACACTTCAAGCTGGCGCTTCTGCCGGCGGCCACCCTCTGGTTCTCGATACTCGGCTGCGGCGGCGCGCTTGCCGATCTGCGCCTTTGCAACAATGCCTCCGGTCGGGTCAGCGTCGCACTGTCCTACACGGACGGGCAGGGCTGGGTCACCGAGGGATGGTGGAATCTCAAGAACGGTTCTTGCGAGACATTGCTCCGTGGGCCGCTGGCGGCTCAGTTCTATTACGTCTACGCGATGGACGAACGGGGCGGCGAGTGGAAGGGCAAGGCTTACATGTGCACGCGAGATCGCGAGTTCCGCATAGAGGGGCGCGATAATTGCCTGGTGCGCGGCTATGACCGCACCGGGTTTTTTGAGATCGACACGGGCAAGGACGCAAAAAACTGGACCGTCCAACTCACCGACGCCAACCAGCCGCCGGCTTCGCGCTGACGCGCGCATTGGACCCCACGGAAATTTCAGGAAGGTTTCGCCATGAAAAGGCTTCGTCGCGTCAAGATCCTCGCGACCCTGGGACCTGCCTCCCAGGACAAGGCTGTGCTCCAGCGGCTGCTCGAAGCCGGCGCAGATGTTTTTCGAATCAATATGAGCCACACGAGCCATGAAAATCTGCGCGAGCGCGTGCAGACGATCCGTTCGCTCGAAAAAGGGTTCGGTCGCACCATCGGCATCCTGGTCGATCTTCAGGGCCCCAAGCTGCGCGTGGGGCAATTTGCAGATGGCGGCGTCGATCTTACCGCCGGTGATCGCTTTGTGCTGGACGCGAGCCCTGAGCCGGGCACTGTCCACCGGGTGCATCTGCCGCATCCGGAGATCCTGGAGGCGCTCGCGCCCGGCCATACGATCCTGATCGACGATGGAAAGCTTCGTCTGCATGTCGTCGAAGCGACGCCGGATAGAGCCGTCGCAGTCGTGGATGTCGGTGGACGTGTGTCCAATCGCAAAGGCGTAAGCCTGCCCGATACCGAGATTCCGGTCTCGGCCATGACCCCAAAAGATCGATCCGACCTCGATGCGGCGCTGAATGTCGGAGTCGACTGGATCGCGGTGTCGTTCGTGCAACGCGCCGACGACATTGCTGAAGTGAAGAAGATCGTGCGCGGGCGGGCCGCGGTCCTGGCCAAGATCGAAAAGCCGCAGGCGATTGCAAGGCTCGACGAGATCATGGAAATTTCCGATGCGCTGATGGTGGCGCGCGGGGATCTCGGCGTGGAAATGCCGGTCGAGAAAGTGCCGGGCCTGCAGAAGCGCATCACCCGCATGGCGCGCCGTCTGGGGAAGCCCGTCGTGGTGGCGACGCAGATGCTCGAATCCATGATCACCTCGCCCGTGCCGACGCGAGCCGAAGTCTCAGACGTCGCGACAGCCGTGTTCGAAGGCGCGGATGCGGTGATGCTCTCGGCCGAGAGCGCCGCCGGGCAATTCCCGGTCGAAGCCGTCAGGACGATGAACCGTATCGCCGAGGAGGTCGAGACGGACGCCATCTACAGATCGGTCATCAATGCCCAGCGCGCGGCCCCGGAAGCCACGGGCGCGGACGCCATCGCGGTGGCGGCGCGCGACGTGGCCGAAACCCTCGATCTGAAAGCGGTGATCGCCTGGACGTCTTCTGGTTCGACCGCGATGCGCATCGCACGCGAACGGCCGGAACCTCCCGTGCTGGCCCTGACTCCCAACTTGGACACCGCTCGGCGTCTGAGCCTCGTGTGGGGCGTGCATGCCGTCTTGACCAAGGATGCAAGCGACCTCGACGACATGGCCAAGCGCGCCTGCAAGTTTTCGAACCGCGAAGGTTTCTCGCGCGAGGGCGATCGCGTCATCATCGTCGCCGGCGTGCCGTTCGGGACGCCGGGCGCGACCAACATGCTGCGCATCGCCTTCACCAGCGCGGAGAAATAAAAAGGGCGGCCTGTCAGGCCGCCCTTTCAGATCCGCTATGTAACTCCGTCGACCTCAGGCGCGGCCTACACGCGACTGGCCGTCCTTGGCGAACCTGTTGTTCGGGTCGACGGTCAGAGCGCGTTGGTAGGATTCGACGGCCTTCGAGCGATTTCCCTGTCGCTCATAAGCCAGCCCAAGCCCGGCCCAGGCGTCCGAGTTCTTGTTGTCGACGTTCAAAGTCGCGTTGAAATCCTCGATTGCGGCGTCGTATTTGCCGGTCGCCACAAGGCTCTGTCCGCGAGCCTGATAGGGGGCTGAGGCGAACGGATCGCGGTCGATGGCGTTGTCGAAATCCGTGATGGCGCGCGCGTGATCTCCATTTCGCTGATGGATCAGGCCTCGCGCATGGAAAGCCGGCGCGGCTTCCGGGTTGAGCTTGATCGCCTGATCGAGATCGGCCATGGCGTCCGCCAGATTTCCCCGTGCGCGCAACAGGTTGGCGCGGCCCAGATATGCCGGGCCATGGCTCGGATTGGCCGTGACGGCGCGGTTGAAATCGGCCAGCGCAGCGTCATCGCGATTGGTCTGGCGATAGGCCAGCGCGCGGTTCGTGTAGGCTGATGCGTGGTTGGGATCCAGCCGGATGGCGGTGCTGAAATCCGCAATCGCCTCCTGGAAACGACCGACCCGCGCATAAGCTGCGCCGCGCGTATTGTAGGGCTCGGGCGAATTCGGATTCCGCTGAACCACTTCGGTCAGCGATGAAATATTGGTCTGCGAAGCTTCGCTGCGCTGTTCGACCTCGGCGACGCCCGCGCCCTTGAAGGACGCCATCGTGCCGACGGAGTCGCAGCCGGCAACCAGCAAGGATGCGGCGATCGAGGCCATAAGGGCGGGGCCCCGGGCGGACAGGCGCCGGGCCGCCTGCCGGGGGCGGTTTGTCGCGAGCGACGTCATGAAGAAGTTCATCTTTGTGGCCCTGACTGATGCTTGTCACGACGATAGCCCGATTCGGGCAGATCCATCGCCGCCCGAAAAGCTCGCGCAATGAGGCGAGAATTGGGACGATTCAACGGACGCATTCCACTGACTCGCAATAGAGCATTGTCGTGGCTAAAAAGCCACGGCGCCCTGCGGATCTCTCCGGGGCGCCGCCAATTCTCAAGCCCTGAGGGGCCTCAAGCTGAGCTGAAACAGGCGCAACGCGGTGGCGCCGGTCAGGTCCTCAGCGCGCGCCCATGACGGGCTTGGGCTTCATCGGAAGCAGGCCTTCGCGCTGCATCTTCTTGCGGGCCAGTTTGCGGGCGCGGCGAACGGCTTCGGCCTTCTCACGTGCGCGCTTCTCGGAGGGCTTCTCATAATGCCCGCGGAGCTTCATCTCGCGGAAGATGCCCTCGCGCTGCATCTTCTTCTTAAGCGCCTTGAGAGCTTGGTCGACATTGTTGTCGCGAACGAGAACTTGCACCAGCAGATCCTGTCGTAAGGGCCCTGTCCAACAAGGGATAGCGGCCCGAAATGGGGAGAGGGACGCGCGGCAGAACGCGGCGCATCGCAACGTGTCGGGGGGAATATCAGACGGCGCCCACCCTGTCCAGCCGTCAGGCTGAAAACCTGGCGTTAATCACCATTCTCCCGGTGCTTTTCGCGGTCTGGCAGGATCCGGGTGACATGCCCCATTTTGCGGCCCGGACGGGCCTCGTGCTTACCGTAGAGATGGAGACGGGCGGTGGGCTCGCCCAGCAGGTGTCGCCAGCTCAGCGCCTCCGCTCCTATCAGGTTGCGCATGTCGATGCGGCCATGGCGCTGAGTGGATCCCAGAGGCCATCCGCATATCGCCCGAACGTGCTGCTCGAACTGAGACGTGAAGGCGCCGTCGAGCGTCCAGTGGCCGGAATTATGGACGCGAGGTGCGATTTCGTTGACGACGAGACGTTCGCGGCCGGTGTCGCCCCGAGTGTCGTCAACCACGAACATCTCGACCGTAATGACGCCGACATAATCAAGCGCGGCAGCTATTCGGCCTGTCATCTCGATAGCTTCTCGCGCCGTGGCGGGGGAAATCCGCGCCGGCGCGGTCGTTCGAGACAGGATATGATTGGCATGCTCGTTCTCGCAGACGTCGAAGGCTGCAAACTCGCCCTCGAGGCCGCGAGCTCCGATGACCGAAACTTCGGATCTGAAGCGCACAAGCCCCTCGAGAATGCTCGGGTGGGCTCCGATTGCTTCGAAGACGGTCGAGAGGTCGGCGCCCGCCTGCACCAAGATCTGGCCTTTGCCGTCATAGCCGAACCGGCGGGTCTTCAGGATGGCCGGAATGCCCAGGCCTGAGACGGCGGCGGCCAGTCCCGGGACGTCGTCGACTTGCGCGAAGGGGGCGGTCGGGATGCCGAGCTCGTTGAGAAAGGTCTTCTCGGTCAGACGGTCTTGCGTGATTGCGAGCGCCTTGGCCCCGGGGCGCACGGGCCTGCGCGCCGCCACAAAGGCCGCCGTCGCCGCCGGCACGTTCTCGAACTCGTAGGTGACGACCGAGACTGTCTCGAGAAAGGCGGCCAGCCTGGTTTCGTCGTCATAAGGCGCTTGCGTGGCTTGCGCGGACACGTCGAAGGCGGGACCGCTGTCGGGAGCGTAGACGTGGGTGCGGAGCCCCAGCTGGGCCGCCGCCATGGCGAGCATGCGGCCGAGCTGACCGCTGCCGAGGATGCCTATCATATCGCCAGGCTGAAGCGTGTCGTGTTTCGCCATCTCAGGCGACCTGGCCCGGCTCGTCGAGAGGCCGCTCGGCGACCGACGCCGTCTGGGCTGCGCGATATGCGTCCAAACGTCCCGCCAATGCTGGGTCCTGCAGGGCCAGCACGGCGGCGGCCAGCAGCGCCGCGTTCGCGGCGCCTGCCTTGCCGATCGCCAATGTGCCGACCGGGACGCCGGCGGGCATCTGGACGATGGAGAGAAGGGAGTCCTGGCCCGACAGCGCCCGAGATTCGACCGGCACGCCAAACACCGGCAGCGGCGTCATGGCGGCCGTCATTCCGGGTAGGTGCGCAGCGCCGCCCGCGCCGGCGATGATGATTTTAAAGCCCGCGTCCCGCGCCCCCTTGGCGAATTCGACCAGCCGGTCGGGAGTGCGGTGGGCTGAAACGATCCTGGCCTCGTAGCCGATCCCGAGCTTGTCGAGAAGATCGGTTGCATAACGCATGGTGGCCCAGTCGGACTGGCTGCCCATGATGACCGCGACGGGCGCGGGGCCTAAGGGCTTTTCTGCGGGACTGCGGGTCTGTGCCAAGGGTTGACCTCGCGCTGGGGCCTCTTTGCGAAGCTCGCGGACATAGACGAAGCGGAGCCAGAGGGCAAGCGTCGCCCCATCCAGACCGCTCAGGCGATGATGTCGGGCGTCAGAAGGTCTTCGAGGAAGGCGAGCCGGTCGCGCAGGACCAGCTTGCGCTTCTTCAACCGCTGCAGTTGCAACTGATCCATCTTGCCGACGCTCGAGAGCGCCTCGATGGCTGCGTCGAGGTCGCGGTGCTCCTGCCTGAGCCGTTCGGCTTCGTCCGACAATGCGGCGCGCTCGTGGTCATTCAATCTGTTCGACATCAAGCGAATCCGGCATGCCAGAAAATGCGTCGTCGAACCGGCGCGGCCGGACCGACAACTTGCGCGCATTATGCGCCCGCGACGCGCGGCTCGCAAGTTTCACCGTGTAGGAAGTGTGGCGCAGCGCACTCAAACCACTGGCGATACGACGACTTTTTCAAGGCGCAAACGGGTGTCGAGAAAATGCTGCTCCGCCGCATGAAATAAGGGTTTTTTGCACTTGCGGCGGCCGAATTCTGTGTCACACTTTGCCGGTCGTCAGCATTCTCGAAAGGAATCGTCCGATGTCGATGCATAATCATCTCGCCGAACTCGAGCGCCGTCACAAAGCCCTCGAGAGAGAGATCGAGACGGAAAAGCTTCGCCCAGCAGCCGACGATCTTCGTCTGGTCGAAATGAAGCGCAAGAAGCTGCTTCTCAAAGACGAAATCCAGAAACTTCGAACAAGCGTCCAGCCACCCACGCTGCACTGATCGTTCAACGATCCACATCTTGAAAGCATAGACCGGCCTGATGGAGACGCGTGCAGCAACGCGCCTCCACTTGGCGCTTGACGACGCCTCGCCATCAACGGTCCATCATTCGGGACGCGTTCCGGCAAGGGCACGATGTCTGGATCAACCGGCTTGCGGGCTCACGCGAAGCGCGGGGCGGCCAGTCCGCCTGCGCGCCAGAACCAGCAGGGCGGCCAAGGAGATCGCGCCTCCGGCGAATACGTCGACAAGATAGTGTCCGCCGATCGCCAGCGTCGATACGATGACGGCGCCGTTGAGGCCGATGGCGGGGGCGCACAGCCAGCGTCTGTTTGAAAGCGCCCACATCACGATGATCGCCAGCGCCGTGTGGAAGGATGGAAACGACACCAGTCCTTCCAGAGCGTCGAGCGGAATCTCCCGCAGGGAGCCGCTCCGGAGCTCGAGAAAATGCTCCAGATGCCAGCGACCGGCGGCCGGATCGGAAATGCCCGCCAGGAGCGCATCGGCAGGCTTGTGATACGCGTAGGCGCCAAGCGCCGGAACAAGGCCCGAGATCGCAATGACGGAAATGCCCGTGACGGCGAACAGGAGGCTGAAGGTTCTTATCCTCTCGACATCGCGCGCCGCCGCCAGCGCCAGGATCACGAACACGACCTGTGGCAGCGACGTCGCGTAGGCAAAGTTGAGCAGCGTGGCTAGCCACGGGCGTTCGGACACGAATGTGAGGTGCGCAATCCAGTCGAAGCCCAGGGCCGCATCTGCGGCGGCAAATGCGGCGTCGCGCAATGGCAGGCTCAGGCTGATCCAGAGGTAGCTGGCGATCGCGAGCGACAGGGTAAACAGAACAAGAAAACCAGCGGCTTCCAGCAACGCGGCCACGACTGGCTCCTGGCGGCGGCGCGCGTAATACCAGGCAGCCGCCACGGCAAGGACGCCAGCGGCGACCTTGACGATCAGGGGCGCCAACGGAACGCTTATGCCGAGGGTCAGGAGCATGACGGCGTCGATCCCCGCAATGCACAGCGTGAGAATCCATGCCGGACGCATCGTAGTCCGCTCCGTTCCGACCATGTTCTGCCCCAGTTCGGGGCGGAACAGTAACTCAGGCTGGAAAACAGAATGTAAATGGCGGCCGGTCCACGACGTCTCGCTCTTTTCGATTAGGTCTAAGAGCTAAGATGCCGACCGTTGCCTTGAGCGCAGGACGGTCGCAAGAAGGGCCGCCGGCGGTTGACGTCGCACGGCGAGCTTGGGAGGGATCGATGGCGAGCACTTACCCGCAAGTCTATGCCGCTTGGCAAAAGGACCCTTCGGCTTTCTGGGGCGAAGCCGCCAAGGCGATCGACTGGATTGAGGCCCCACGCCAGATTTTCGATGCAGAGCAGGGGCCTTATGGCCGCTGGTTCCCGGATGCGGTGTGCAACACCTGCTACAACGCCATCGACCGGCATGTCGCCAACGGCCGCGCCGATCAGCCCGCCATCATTTACGACAGCCCCGTGGCTCATTCCAAGCGGGTCCTGACGTATGCGGACCTGCTCGCGGAAGTCAGCGCGCTGGCTGCGGTGCTGCAGGATTTCGGCGTCGAGAAAGGCGACCGCGTCATCGTCTATATGCCGATGATTCCGGAAGCGCTCGTTGGCATGCTGGCCTGTGCGCGGATCGGCGCGGTGCATTCGGTCGTGTTCGGCGGCTTTGCCGCCAAGGAACTGGCGACGCGCATCGACGACGCCAAGCCCAAACTCGTGCTGACGGCGTCCTGCGGCATCGAGCCGGGGCGCGTCGTCGCCTACAAGCCGCTGCTTGACGCGGCCATCGACATGGCCGGGACCAAGCCGGCGCATGTGCTGGTGCTGCCGCGTCCGCAGGCGCAGGCGATCATGATCGACGGGCGCGATCATGACTGGCGCGCCCTCGTGGATGCTGCGAAAGCCGCCGGTCGCGCCGCATCGTGCGTTCCCGTGAAGGCGACCGATCCGCTTTACATTCTCTATACCTCCGGCACGACCGGCATTCCCAAGGGCGTGGTGCGCGACAATGGCGGCCATATGGTTGCGCTCGCCTGGACGATGCCGAACCTGTATGGCGTGAAGCCCGGCGAAGTCTTCTGGTCGGCCTCCGACGTCGGCTGGGTGGTGGGGCACTCCTATATCGTTTACGGCCCGCTGCTGCACGGCGCGACGACGGTGGTGTACGAAGGCAAGCCGATCGGCACGCCGGACGCCGGCGCCTTCTGGCGCGTCATCGACGAATATGGCGTTGTCGTCCTGTTCACGGCGCCGACGGCGTTTCGGGCGATCCGCAAGGAAGATCCGGAAGCCAGGTTCCTGAAAGTTCATTCGACGAAGACGCTGCGCCATCTGTTTCTTGCGGGCGAGCGCGCGGATCCTGACACGGTCGCATGGGCCGAGCAGGTGCTGGGCGTGCCGGTGATCGATCATTGGTGGCAGACAGAGACAGGCTGGGGGATCGCGGGCAATCCCGTGGGGCTCGGCATGCTTCCGATCAAACATGGCTCGCCGACCGTTCCGCTTCCCGGTTACGACGTTCAGATCGTCGACGAGGCGGCAAAGCCGGTGCCGAACGGACAGATGGGCTCCATCGTCATCAAGCTGCCATTGCCGCCAGGATGTCTGCCGACGCTGTGGCAGCAGGACGCCCGCATGCGCGAAAGCTATCTCGATGATTTCCCGGGCTTCTACAAAACCGCAGACGCCGGTTTCAAGGATCAGGACGGATATTTGTACATCATGGGCCGGACTGACGACATCATCAACGTCGCCGGCCATCGCCTCTCGACAGGCGGCATGGAAGAGGTTCTGGCTTCGCATCCGGCGGTTGCGGAATGCGCCGTCATCGGCATGAAGGATGAGTTGAAGGGCGAGCAGCCGTGCGGTTTCGTGGTGTTGAAATCCGGCGTCACGACATCGCCCTTGCAGATCGAGAAGGAGATCGTCGCGCTGGTGCGGGAGAAGATCGGGCCGGTGGCGGCATTCAAGATCGCCATCACGGTCAATCGCTTGCCGAAAACGCGCTCGGGCAAAATTCTGCGCGGCACGATGAAGAAGATTGCGGACGGCGACGAATGGTCGACGCCCGCCACCATCGACGATCCTGCCATCCTCGACGAGATCGCCGCGGCCCTGCAGCACAAGGGTTTCTGAGCAAGGGCGCCGTCCGGGTCGCCCTGTCGGGCCTCCCAGGCGGCGTCAGCTTTTCGTCAATTCGTCCCGCAGTTCGCGGCGGAGGATTTTCCCGACATTTGTCTTCGGCAAGGCGTCGCGGAATTCGATGTTGCGCGGAACTTTGTAGCCCGTGAGATTTTCGCGGCACCACGCACGAAGCTCTGCTTCCGTCAGATCCGGGTCGCGGGCCACCACGAAAGCGTTGACGGATTCTCCGGAATGCTGATCCGGAACGCCCACGACAGCCGCTTCGGCGACCTTCGGATGGCTCGCCAGAACATCTTCGACTTCGTTCGGATAGACGTTGAAACCCGAGACGAGGATCATGTCCTTGATGCGATCTACAATTCGCACCTTGCCATCGGGATCGAGGACGCCGACGTCGCCCGTCCTGAAATAGCCGTCCGCCGTGAAGGCTTTCTTTGTTTCCTCTGGCTGATTCCAGTAACCCGCCATCACCTGGGGACCCTTGACGCAGAGTTCGCCGGCCGAGCCGATGGGCAAGACGGCGCCGTCGGGACCGCGGATCGAAACGTCAGTGGAGGGCATCGGGTAGCCGATCGATCCTGTAAACTCGGTAATGTCCAGGCGGTTGACGCAGACGACGGGAGACGTCTCCGACAGGCCATAACCTTCAATGATCGGATGCCCGGTGACTTCTTTCCACCGGTGCGCGACAGCGGCTTGCGTCGCCATGCCGCCGCTGATGCAGATCGAGAGTTGTGAGAAGTCGACCGTCTTGATGTCGCTGCGCGAGGCGAGCGCATTCGCCAGCGTATTGACCACCACGATCATGGTCATTTTGACGGATTTGATCGTCTTGATGAAGGCTGGAAGATCGCGAGGATTTGGGATGAGCACCTGACAGCCGCCGATCTTGGCGACGAAGAGGCAGCAGGCCGTCAAGGCCAGGATGTGGTACAGCGGCAGCGCCGTGATCATCACATGATCGGGACGATCTCCCGCGAAGGAGCGTAGCCAAGCGTCGCATTGAGAGACGTTTGCGACAATGTTGCGATGTAGCAGAATCGCGCCCTTGGCGCGTCCCGTCGTGCCACCCGTGTATTGCAGGAAGGCGGGATCGTCGGGACCGATTTCCACCGGCTGGAATTTGGCATGGCGTGCGAAACGCATGAAGTTGGCGAAGCGGATCGTCGCGGGCAGATGATAGCGGGGGACGTTCTTCTTGATGAGGCGCGACACGAGATTGACCAGCAGTCCCTTCATGCCGATCAGGTCGCCGGGCGACGCGATAATCGCCATTTCGAGCGTCAGGTCCGGCAGGGCCTCCTGCACCGTATGGGCAAAATTCTCGAGCACGAACAAAACGCGCGCGCCGGAATCGTTGAGCTGATAGGTGAGCTCCCGCGCCGTATAGAGCGGGTTTACGTTGACCACCACATAGCCGCCCATGAGAATTCCGAAGAGCACAGCCGGATAGGCCATGACGTTCGGCATCATGATGGCGACACGGTCCCCTTTTTTGAGGCCGAACCGCTGCAGGCCGATGGCGACATCCTCGGCATGTTTGCGCAGGGTCGCGTAATCGATCCGCACGCCGAAGCTTTCGACCGCCGGCCGGTTTGCGAAGTCACTGGCGCTCTTGTTGAAAATGTCGGCAATGGTTTCGGCCGAGGTCTCGTCGATCCTGTGCGGCACTCCGTCGGGATAGTTGGCGAGCCAAGGCCGTGGCGGCTCTTCCATCTTATCCTGCATCGTTTCCCCCAAAATGATCGCGGGGCGCATGCGCGCCCTCGTTCGTGAAGCGTTGCTGCTCGCGCTTCAGTCAGAACTCAAGCATCGCATTCGGGCGCGGCGCCTGCAATCGCGCCGCGCGTCGTAATTGGTAGTGCGTCATGGACGCCACTCCCGTCAGTCTTCGGTCTTGAGACCCTTGAGTTTGCCGAAGACGGAGTCGAGATCGATTTCCTCTTCCTGCTCGCGCTGGGGAGCCGGAGTGGAGCCGAAGACCTCCTGCTGGGTGACCGGAGCGCGCGGCGCGGTCGTGATCTCGGCGGGGACGAGCGTCGCACCATGATCGTCGGCCTGCGCCGGGCGGTCCTTGGCGGCGCGATTCACTTCGAGATCGAGATCAAGCTGCGAGCAGAGGCCGAGCGTCACCGGATCCATCGGCGCGAGGGCGGCCGAGTTCCAATGCGTGCGTTCGCGGATGGCCTGCAGCGTTGTCTTGGTGGTCCCGACGAGGCGCATGATTTGCGCGTCCTTCAGCTCCGGATGATTGCGAACCAGCCAGAGAATGGCGTTCGGCCGGTCCTGACGCCGCGACAGTGGCGTATACCGCGGGCCGCGCTGCTTTTTCGGCTCCGGGAGGCGGACCTTGGAGACCGCCAGGTTCAGGCGGTAGTCGGTATTGCCCTCGCCCTTGGCGATTTCTTCACGGGTCAACTGACCCGATGTGATCGGGTCGTGGCCCTTGATGCCTGCCGCGACCTCGCCATCCGCAATGCCCTTGACCTCTAGCGGATGCAATTTGCAGAAGTCGGCTATCTGATCGAAGGTGAGCGAGGTATTTTCCACCAGCCACACGGCCGTGGCCTTGGGCATCAATGGCGCATTGCTCATCGTTCTCTCCTGTTCGCGACATCCGGGCGGCGCGAGCAAATTTCGGACGTGCGCCGTCCGGCTCCGGCCCGGCCGAGGCCAAGCCTCACATCGCACATCCATGACGGGAATGGGCGGAATATAAGCTCATGACGCGCCGAACGCAATAAACTTGCAGGTCCGGCCAGCCTGATCTCAACCGTTGGACGCAACCCTCAACACGATTTTTCCGATATGGGCCGAGGATTCCATGCGCGCATGCGCCCTGGATGCTTCGGCAAGCGGAAAGGTCGCGTCGATGATCGGGCGAAACTCACCGCCAGCCAGCAGCGGCCAGACCCGTTCTTCGAGCTCTCGGGCGATCAAGGCTTTCTGGGCCGGAGTGCGTGGCCGCAAAGTGGAGCCTGTATGGGTCAGGCGTTTGGCCGAGAGGGGCCGAAGGTCGAGCGAAGGGATTTTGTAGCCTTCCATGAAGGCGATCTGGACAATCCTGCCCTCGACAGCGGCTGCCTCGTAATTGCGCTGCACATAGGAGCCGCCGACCATGTCCAGGATGACATCGGCGCCGCGTCCGCCGGTCATCTCCTTGGTTTCGACAACGAAATCCTGGTTTCTGTAATTGATCGCGTGATCGGCTCCGAGGCTCAGGATGGCGGCGCATTTTTCCGCTGATCCTGCGGTGGCGATCACCGTGGCGCCAAAGGCCTTGCCGAGCATGATCGCTGTCGTGCCAATCCCAGACGAGCCGCCATGAACGAGGAGGGTTTCGCCAGGGGCCAGGTGGCCACGCTGGAAGACATTGGTCCAGACGGTGAAAAAGGTTTCAGGCAAGGCCGCGGCCTCGACCATGGAAAGGCCGTCGGGAACCGGCAGGGCGTTGCTTTCATCCACCACGCAAAATTCGGCATAGCCGCCCCCCGCCACCAATGCGCAAACCTTGTCGCCAAGTGCGAAGCGGGCAGCGCTTTCTCCCAGGGCTGCGACGACCCCGGCGATTTCCAGGCCCGGAATATCTTGCGGAGCGCCAGCGGGGGGCGGGTACTTGCCCTGTCGCTGGGATACGTCCGGGCGGTTGACGCCGGCAGCCTCGACGCGGACCAGGATTTCGCCGGCGCCCGGCGTCGGCACGGGGCGGGTCTGCGGAACAAGCGCTTCCGGGCCTCCGGGAGCCGGAATTACAATCGCAGTCATTTTCGCGGGAAGTTTGCTCATCGGTCTTGTCCGGTTCCGGAGAGGCGTCAGCCCATTTCGTAACACATGTTCGATCGCGGGACATGACAGGCCAAACGGCGCTTTGGTAGCATCCGCAAAGGGGAGGAGCCCGCTATGGCAAACATGGATGAAGATCCGTTCGCAACGCGCGTTCGCAAGGTCGTCACGACGCATGAGGTCGGTCAGCCTCTCGATACCCTGTCGGTGAGCGAACTCGAGGACAGGATCGCCCTCCTGCAGGGCGAAATTCTCCGGCTGGAGGCGACGCGCGACGAGAAGGCTGCGTCCAAGAAGGCCGCTGACGCGTTCTTCAAATCCTGATCCCCCGGAACGTGACATTTTGCCAATTCTGTCTCGCGTCCGCAGGGTTCAGAGGGCGCTCGCCCCAGAATCGCCGCTTCTCTGGCGCGCCCTGATGCGGCGTCGAGCGCCTGGACACGGGAGGCGAACATGGCCCGAAAGTTCATCGATTGTCGTGAGTTCCCCAGTGAGAAGAAGTGCACTGTCGCGCTTTCGGCCGATAGTGAGGCCGAATTACTGGAGGCTGCCGTCCAGCATGCTGTCGCTGTCCACGGTCATCTCGATGGCGAGGATTTGCGCGGCGCTCTCAGGAAGTGCATGCATGACGGAACGCCGCTGGCGGACTGGCCGGGGCGAGCCGACTAAGCGGGGTCTGGCGAAGTCGTTAACCTTAACGACAGCTTAACGAGCGGCGGCGAGCGATTGGCGCTAGGATTGCTCCATCTGCGGTGAGGTCCGGTCCTGTCTTTTTTTGGAGCAGTCCGGGCCGACACGATGTGGAGGGCCAAGATGTTGCAGCAGTTCAAGAGCACGGATCAGAATACGGTGTCGTTCGGCCACAGGCTGGCGGCGTCGGACGCCTTCAAGGCTCTTTTCCGTGAGGGAATGCTGCTCGTCGAGGAATCCGCCGCCTATCTGGACGGCGCGGGCAGAAAGGATGCCCGGATCCTCTCCCGCGGGGACGCTCTCGCCTATGCCTCTGAAAGCATGCGGCTGACGACGCGGCTCATGCAACTTGCCTCCTGGTTGCTGCTGCAACGTGCGGTCAACGAGGGCGAGATGACGCAGGTGCAGGCCAGCGCCGACAAGCACAAGGTAGCGCTGTCGCGTCAGGAACTGGCGTCGTCGCCTGAAGCCTTCGCGCGTCTTCCGGCGCGGCTTCAGGAACTCGCCTTGCAGTCGCAGCGGCTGCAGGCTCGCGTCATGCACCTCGACCGCCTCATCTATGGGGCTGAGCTTGAGTCCGCGGCTCCGGTCGTGCTTGGACAGATCGAAAGCCTGCGGGCTGCTTTCGAAGTCCGTATCTGAGGCCTTCCAATCCGTCACCTAACGAAAAAACCCGGCGCAAGCCGGGTTTTTTGATTGTCGCCTCCGGCAAAGGAGACGAGACGGGCGCGGCGCCCGCCGCGACTTACTTCTTGGCGCCGAGGCCGATGGCGCCGAAGCGCGAATTGAACTTCGACAGTCGTCCGCCGCGGTCGAGCAGCTGCTGGGAGCCGCCGGTCCAGGCCGGATGGGTGTTCGGATCGATGTCGAGGTTCAGGGTGTCGCCTTCCTTGCCCATCGTCGAACGGGTCGTGTATTCCGTTCCATTGGTCAGGACGACCTTGATGAAATGGTAGTGCGGATGGATGTCGGCCTTCATCGTCTCGGTTCCTTCGACGGTGCATGCACCGGGATTTTGCGGCGGGGACGCGACGGAGCGCAGGACGCGGCCGCGAAAACTTCCTTCCCGATGTCGGGGTTGCGCCCCTATAACGCAGGCGGCGCGCCGAGACAAGGTGTAAGGGTCCGGACAATGGGCCGGGAGAGGTTTAGAGCACAACATGGCTGAGCCGAGCAAAACCCCAAAACCCACAACTTCGCTGCGAGCGCTGCTTCCCCTCGTGCCGTATGCGAAGCGGTACAAAGGCCGCATCCTTGCTGCGCTGGTCGCCCTCAGCGTGGCGGCGGCCGCCACGCTGACAGTCCCACTCGCGGTCAAGGGGATGATCGACCACGGCTTCTCGTCGGACAGCGTCGGCGTGATCGACTGGTATTTCGGCGCGATGATCGGGGTGGTGGCGATTCTGGCTTTGGCGTCAGGCTGTCGCTTTTTCCTGGTCATGACGATTGGCGAACGGGTGGTGGCGGACCTCCGCGCCGACCTTTTTGCTCACCTCACCCGGCTTGACGCACAGTTTTACGATACGGCCCGCACGGGAGAGCTCGTTTCCCGCCTGACCGCCGACACCACGCAGATGAAATCGGCCTTCGGTGCGTCGGCCTCCTTGGCGCTGCGCAATTTCTTCATGTTTCTCGGCGCCATAGCGATGATGGTGGTGACCAGTCCAAAGCTTTCCGCGCTGGTGATGGTGGCTATCCCGATTATCGTGCTGCCCCTGGTGGCGTCCGGTCGCTCCGTTCGGACGCGCTCGCGTCACGCGCAGGACACGCTGGCCGAGGCGACTTCGTTCGCGGCCGAGAACCTTGGAGCGGTGCGCACCATGCAGGCGTTCGGGGCCGAACGCTCGACCGTGGCGCGCTTTTCCGCCGCGGTTGAAGAATCCTACCGCGCAGCGCGAAACGCCACGGGGGCGCGGGCGGTGCTGACAACAGTGGCGATCTTCCTTGCGTTCGCCAGCGTCGTGGGAGTCCTCTGGCTTGGCGCGCAAGATGTTCTGGCCGGTCGCATCACCGGCGGCCTCCTGTCGCAATTCGTGCTCTATGCGGTATTTGGAGCGGGCGCGCTCGGCGAGCTGAGCCAGGTCTGGAGCGAGATTTCATCTGCCGCCGGTGCGGCGGGGCGCATCGCGGAAATTCTGACCGTCAAGCCCGCCATCGTGGCGCCTGCCGAACCGGTCGCGCTGCCAAGGCCCGCCCGTGGCGAGATCGTATTTGACCATGTCGGCTTCGCCTATCCGACCCGCGCCGATACATCGGCGATCCGCGACTTGTCGTTCCGCGTCGCGCCTGGGGAGACGATTGCGATCGTCGGGCCGTCAGGGGCCGGGAAGTCCACGGTCTTCCAGTTGCTGATGCGCTTCTACGACCCCTCGACAGGCCGGGTTCTGGTCGATGGGGTCGATCTCGCTATGGCCGATCCGTCAGAAATCCGCGCCCGCATGGCGCTGGTGCCGCAGGATCCGGTGATCTTCGGCGCCAGCATCGCCGAAAATATCCGTTATGGACGCTCTGAAGCGCCCATGGAGGCTGTCCGCGCGGCGGCCGACCGTGCGGCTGCGGCGGAATTCGTGACGCGGCTCGACCTTGGCTACGAAACGCTGGCGGGGGAACGCGGCGTGACGCTCTCGGGCGGGCAGCGCCAGCGCCTCGCCATCGCACGCGCCATTCTGAAGGATGCGCCGATCCTGCTGCTCGACGAGGCGACATCGGCGCTGGATGCGGAAAATGAGGTATTGGTGCAGGCCGCGCTCGAAAACATCATGAAAGACCGCACCACGATCGTGATCGCCCATCGCCTCGCGACTGTCCTCAAGGCGGACCGAATCCTGGTGATGGACGAAGGCCAGATCGTCGAAGAGGGCACGCATGCCACGCTGGTGTCGCGCAACGGGCTCTATGCGCGGCTCGCTCGTCTGCAATTCGAGGGCGGCGCCAGTCAGGACAATTCGAACGGCAAAGGGGTGAGACCGGAATCGGAAGCCGCCGAGTGACGATCTCGGTCAGCGTTCCGTCAGCTTCAGCTCGATGCGGCGGTTGCGACGATAGGCATCCTCGTTTTCGCCGGTGTCGATCGGCTGGAATTCGCCGAAGCCGGCGGCGACCAGACGTTGAGGGGAAATCCCGCGCGTAACCAGATATTGAACGACCGAAATCGCGCGCGTCGCTGACAATTCCCAATTCGATCGACCGACAATCGGGCGTTTGTCCGTATGTCCGTCGACGCGCATGATCCAGCCGATTTCCGGTGGAATTTCCCGTTCCAAATCGGACACGGCCGCCGCGAGCTTGTCGAGCTCGGCGCGCCCCTGTGGGTTCAACGCGGACTGCCCGGTTTCGAAAAGCACTTCGGATTCGAACACGAAGCGGTCGCCGACGACGCGTATGCCCGGACGATTGCCGAGAATTTCCCGCAGCCGTCCGAAGAAGTCGGATCGATACCGCGCAAGCTCCTGCACTTTCTGGGCGAGGGCGACGTTCAGCCTCGAGCCGAGGTCGGCAATGCGCGCCTGGCTCTCGCGGTCGCGCACCTGGGAGGCCGCAAGAGCGTCTTCAATAGCGGCGAGCTGGCGGCGAAGCGCCGAGATCTGCTGATTCAGAATGTCCACCTGCGCCATGGCCCTCGCCGAGATGAGGCGTTCCGCGTCCAGCTGCTTGCGCGCGCTTGATGCTTCCGCCCCGGCAGCGTCCGTGCCGCTGCGGCTGGCGTCGACAAGGCCCTGCAGCCGTACATTCTCGCGCTGGCTGGCGTCCAGCGTCGCCTGGAGGGCGTCGAGCGTGGCCTGAGAATCGCCGCGCGTCGCCCGCTCCAGCGCCAGCAGGGAGGTCAGTTCCTCAATTTGCCGGTTGAGCCGCGAGAGCGCGGTGTCCTTGCCGCTGACTTCGCGCGACAGGAAGAACTGGGCGAGCATGAAGACCGAGAGCAGGAAAATGATGACAAGCAGCATCGTCGACAATGCGTCGACGAACCCCGGCCAATAGTCGAACCCGCGCCCCGAACGACGGCTGCGCCCGAGCGCCATCAGCGTCGCTCCGTCTCGGAGGAGAGGCGCTCGAGCAACTTGCGGATTTCACCCTGCTGGTCGGCCTGCGCCTCAACCCAGCTGCGGACGAGCTGCTGTTCGCTGCGCATGTGCTGCACGAGCCCCTGAATGCCTTCAGCAAGGTTGGCCATGGCGACCGACGCAGCGCGCGAATTGGCCGGATCGGAGCTCGACGCCAGGCGTTCCAGCGCGGCGCGGATATCTGCAGGCAAGGCCGCAGCTTCCGGCGAAGCGGTGAATGCATCCGTGGCGTTGGCGGATAGCGCGTCCTCGAGCTGGTTATAGAAACGGTTCTGCGCCTGGCCTGCCTGAAGGTCGAGGAAGCCCAGGATAAGCGAGCCCGCAAGACCGAAGAGCGAAGAGGTGAAGGCGATGGCCATGCCCTGAATGGGCCGCGAAAGGCCGTTTTTCAGATCGTCGAACATGACGGTCGCGTCGCCGCCGCCCTGCATGGAATTGATCACGCCGCTGATCGAGCCGACGGTTTCGAGCAATCCCCAAAACGTGCCGAGAAGGCCGAGGAATACAAGCAGGCCGGTGAGATACCGGGCGATCTCACGAGATTCGTCGAGACGTGTGCCGATGGAATCGAGGATGGCGCGCAGCGTGACCGTCGAGATCGACCGAAGACCGCCGTCGCCCAGCATGGTGGCCATCGGAGCGAGGAGCACAGGGTGGGCGGCCTGATCCGGCTGTCCGCGCCGCATGGCGTTGACCCAGCGCACTTCCGGGAAAAGCCGCGAAACCTGACGGATGGCCAGCAGGATGCCAATCAGCAGGACCGTAATGATGAGGGTGTTGAGGCCGGGATTCGCCTGGAAGGCGACAAAGATTTGCCGATACAGGATCAGCGCGACGAAGCCGGCCAGGATAAGGAAGACCACCATGCGCACGAGAAAAATGCGCGGAGAGGTCAGCAGATAAGGATCGCGGTCAGCCGCCATTTCAGGTTCCATCCCGGACGCCGAGTGTGAGTCGGCTATCCTTAGCGCCTAAGAGACTGCAATTTCCTTACGCATTCAAGCACGGCCATGATTCCGCTCGGACAGCGGAGCCGTTTCACGCGGTGCGGATCGCCGCCAGAAGGCTCCGGTGCATGACCTCGTTGCCGACGCAGATGGAGGCCGTCTCCATCATGCGGTCTCCGCCATCGGCGTCGCTGACATA
The DNA here is from genome assembly GCA_019747375.1 of Beijerinckiaceae bacterium. Lineage (GTDB taxonomy): Bacteria > Pseudomonadota > Alphaproteobacteria > Rhizobiales > Beijerinckiaceae > Terripilifer. The sequence goes on from JAIEQX010000160.1 coordinate 31,264, forward strand.
GCCGCCCGCCTCCCGCACCAGCACCATGCCGGCCGCCATGTCCCAGGGGCCGAGGCCGCGTTCCCAATAGCAATCCAGCCGCCCGGCCGCCACCATGGCGAGATCGAGCGAGGCCGCGCCCATTCGGCGGAGCCCGCCGGCGCGCGCCATGACGGAAGCCATCTCGGCCTTGAAGCGCGGATGTTGCGCCGCGCGTCCGAGATGCGGGATGCCGCAGCCGACGAGGGCGTCGGCGAAGTCGCGGCGCGCCGCCACCCGCAGCCGTCGATTGTTCAGCCAGGCGCCCTGGCCCTTTTCGGCGACATACATGTCGTCGGTCGCAGGATTGTAGACGACGGCCGCGATCATCTGGCCTTCGCGCTCCAAGCCTATGGAAACGGCGAACAAGGGCAGGCCATGCAAAAAGTTCGTCGTCCCGTCGAGCGGATCGATATACCAGCGATGCGTCTTGTCGGCGCCCTCGACCTCGCCACCTTCCTCCATCAGAAATCCGTAGCCGGGACGGGCCTTCGACAATTCCTCAAACAGGGTCTTTTCGGCGCGCTTGTCGGCGGCGGTGACGAAATCGCCCGGGCCCTTGACCGAGACCTGCAGGTTTTCGACCTCGCCGAGATCGCGCTTCAATCCACGGCCGGCCTTCACGGCGGCGGCTGTCATGACGTTCATCAGGGCGGAGCGGATCATCGGGCGTGACTTTCGAGGCGTCGGGAGACGAGGCTGAGCATGATTTTCATCGCCGGTCTTAGCGCGATGCATGCAGGAAGATCAAATGAATGGGGCTGAATCTCGTGATCAGTTGCCGATGTAGCGGCGTACGGCGTCCTCCACCGCAGCCTTGTCCTGCGCCAGAAGCCCATTGAGCAGCGTGTCGAGCCATTCGTCCTGCAGACCGACGGTGCGGGCCAGGACATGCCATTTCATGGCTTCGACCATGTTGCGGTCGACGCCGCGCCCTGCCGCGTAGAGGCGGGCAATGCGATTCATCGCCACCGGATTGTTGCCGCTGGCGGCGCGCAGAAAATATCTTGCCGCGCCTTTTTCGTCCTTGGTGACGCCTTCGCCGTTGAACAGCATGATGGCGTATTCGACTTCAGCGGCGACATTTCGCTCATCGGCTGCGCGCCGCATCCAATCCGCGGACTGGCCGAGGTCGCGGGGCACGCCCTTGCCTTCGCGGTACAGGACGGCGAGCGAATAGGCGCCTTCGTTATTGCCGGCTTCCGCGGCGCGGCGGAAGAGATCGGCGGCGCGCTTGAAATCCTGGATCTCGTTGTCGATCGCCATGATGCCGAGGTTGTACAGCGCCCCTGCATGGCCGGCGGCAGCCGCCGTCTTGAACAGGGCCTCCGCCCGCGCCTTGTCCTTCGGCACGCCGCGGCCTTCAAGATTTGCGAGGCCCAGCGCGAAAGTCGCCTGCCGGTCGCCGCGGTCGGCCGCAAGCTTGTACCAGCGCGCCGCCTCCTCGAGATCGCGCCTCACTCCGAGGCCTTCCTTGAAGACTTCGGCGACGATCGTCATTGCGGCGCCATCTTGATTGTCGCGGTCGATCCGCTTCATCGCTTCTCGCATGGCGGTAACGTAATAGCCGCGCTGAAACGCCCCGTACGCAATGTCGCCGTCGCCGGCGTTTTGGACTGGCGGAAGCGTCTGGGGCTTGAACGGCGGCGCGAGGCCCGGCGCAATGGCGGGCGCCGCAGGCGTCAGGCTGGGCCCCCCAGGGACAAGCGTTTGCGCCTGCGCGGGCAGCGACAGCATCAAAAGCGCGGCGATGGTGGTCGCGTGGCGCATCAGGCGGCTGCGACTCCGGCGTTGGCGATGAGACTGGACGCTTCCGAGACGGCTGCGGCAGGACCACGCGCATCGTCCCAGACGGCTTCCCGCAGTGAGATGAAATCGGCGCCTGCGCGCGTCAGCGTGGTGACGTCCGGCAACGTCGGCGCATAGGCGACACAAGGAACGTTGAAAATTTCCGACCACCAGGACACGCGCTCGACCACCTGCTCGAGCGGCGGCACATAGCCGTCCGGGGCCGGGTCGCCGAAGCTCACATAATCGATGTCGTGCTCGCCGGAGATCATCGCGTCGTGCTTGGCGCGCAGGCTTCCGGCGCCGAGAATGCGATCGGGCTTCAGCCGTTCGACGGCCTCTCCAAGCGTCTTTTCAAGCGTATCGCCACTGAGGCGCACATGCGCTCCATCGGCTCCCGATCGCGCCACGAGCCCGACGGAATCGATCAACAGCGCCACGCCGCGCGGCTCCGTGACGGGCAGTAGCGCGCGCACGATCTTCTTTGCCGAGCCCTCGTCGCGCGCCGCCAGCATGACGAGGACGCAGGCGACGTCGCCCGCATCCAGCGCGGCTTCGAGCGACGCCGCGAACTCGCCGGGTTCGGAGAGCGGCGGTGTCATGAGATAAAGACGCGTCGAAGGTGCAGCCATGAAATCCGTCCGTGGGCGCAGCCCTGATTGGCCGCGGGTTGTCGCAATCCATTAGGGCGAAAGCGCGGCCCGGAACGCGGAAGACGCCTGCGACGTCTCAGCCGCCCATCTTCGCCATGAGCGCATCGGAAATCTCGAAGTTGGCGTAGACGTTCTGCACGTCTTCATTGTCTTCGAGCGAGCCGATGAGCTTCAGGATCTTCTCGCCTGCCTCGTCGTCGACCGAGATCGTGTTCTGCGGCCGCCAGAGAAGCGCGGTCTTGCGCGCTTCGCCAAATTTTTCCTCGAGCGTTTTCTGGACGTCGCGGAGGGACTCTAGCGTCGTGACAATCTCGTAGCCGTCTTCGATGGACGTGACGTCGTCGGCGCCGGCTTCGATCGCGGCTTCCATTACGTCGTCTTCCGACCCAATCGACGTCGGGTACTCGATGATCCCGATCCGATCGAACATGAACGCGACCGCTCCGGTTTCCGCAAGAGCGCCGCCCGCCTTTGTGAAATAGGAGCGGACTTCGCCGGCCGTGCGGTTGCGGTTGTCGGTCAATGCTTCGATGATCACGGCGACGCCGCCCGGCGCGTAACCCTCGTAGCGGACCTCGTCGTAGGTCTCGGCGTCGCCGCCGGACGCCTTCTTGATAGCGCGCTCGATATTGTCCTTGGGCATGTTTTCGGCGCGCGCCTCCAGAACCGCGGCGCGCAGACGCGGATTCATGGCGGGGTCGGCCATGCCGGATTTGGCCGCCACGGTGATTTCACGAGCCAGCTTGGAAAAGAGCTTGGACCGCACCGCGTCCTGCTTGCCCTTCCGGTGCATGATGTTCTTGAACTGACTATGGCCTGCCATAAAACCCTCGATGTGCCGCGGCGCGGGGTCCATGAGGTCCCGCGCGTGTCCTTCCACATGCGCGGCTTATACGCCTCGCTCGAGCGGAAATGAAGCGCCGGCGCCCTCAAGCGTCCCAGAAATCCGGCAAAGCCTGCGACAGGCGGCCTCCAAGCCGCACCGGGGCGACCTCCCGGGCCAGTCCGGTGGCGTCATCGATGTCCACCGCCAGGCCGCAAAGGGTCGCCGGCCCCATCGCCGGCTCGAAGCGGCCCCCCGGGATCTTTCGGGTAAACCGCCGCAGCGGTTCTTCCTTGTCCATGCCGATAACCGAGTCAAAATCGCCCGTCATGCCGGCGTCGCTCTGATATGCCGTGCCGCCTGGCAGAATCTGGGCGTCTGCGGTCGGGACATGGGTGTGGGTGCCGACCACGAGACTGGCGCGGCCGTCGCAGAAGTGACCCATGGCCATTTTCTCGCTTGTGGTCTCGGCGTGAAAATCAAGCAGAAAGGCGTCACAGCCAAGCCCAAGCGGGCAGGCGGCCATTTCGCGCTCGACCGAAGCGAACGGGTCGTCCATCGCATCCATGAAGATGCGGCCCATGGCGTTCATGACCAGAATGCGCTGGCCCCTGGACGTCTCAAACAGGTTGGCGCCGCGGCCCGGCGTGCCGGCGGGATAATTGGCCGGGCGCAGGAGCCGGGGTTGGCGCTCGATAAAAACGAGAGCCTCGCGCTGGTCGAAAGAATGGTTGCCCAGGGTGACGCAATCGGCCCCGGCGCCAAGAAATTCGTCACAAATAGCCTCGGTAATGCCAAAACCCGCGGCTGCGTTCTCTCCGTTGACGACGACAAAATCCAGCGCGTAGCGGGCCTTGAGGCCCGGCAGGATGTCGAGCAGGACCGAGCGCCCGGCGCGGCCCACGATATCGCCGATGAAAAGCAGACGCATGTATTATCCCCGGCTCAGGCCCCGGATTTCGCCGCAGGCCATGGTCTCGCGTTCCGTTACCACGAAATCGAGTGGGCGATCGTGAGTCTCCGCCGGGATTTCGGCAATTTCCTGAATGGAAAATGCAAGGCCGATGGTCAATACGGGTCCGAGCGCCGCCAGCGTGCGATCATAATGGCCCTTGCCGTAGCCGATCCGGTGGCCGCGCCGGTCGAAGGCGGCGAGCGGCACGATGAGCGTCCGGGGCTCGACGCGCGGCGTGCGGTCGTCAGGCTCCATCAAGCCGAACGGTGCGGATCGCAGGGGGGCGGCTTCCGTCCAGAGGCGGAAAATGAGGCCCTCGGGCGTGACGACGGGCAGGGCGATCGGAAAGTCAAGCGTGCGCAGTCGGCTCATGGCGGGGCGGGGATCGGCCTCGCTGCGGATCGGCCAGTAGCCGGCGACAGGGCCGGGCGGGAAATTCGGCGTGAGGTCGGCGATGCGCTGCGCCAGGATCTCGGCTGCGGCGGCTCGCTCCGGAGCGGCGAGCGCATCGCGACGCGCCAGCGCCTGAGCCCGGAGGGCGGTCTTCATTCCGAACGACTCCGGAGGACAACAGAAAGGTTGCGGGCCACGATGGCCGTGGGACATCGATCCCGGGAACCTACAGCGTAGGTGGGCGCCATGTGACCGAGTCCACGGACAAGGTCAGGGACAGCTCCCTTTGAGATCGATAAGGCCCCGGGAATACAGATCCAACACGCACCCCGCAGCGCCGCCTTGGTAATGTAGGGCAGGCGGCTGCCCAGTGCTAGGGGAAAGGCGTGAAGATCAGCGCCGTTGCGCCCGCGCCCAGCGCTGCAAGGCTGACCGCTGCGACCCGAACTCCGATGCGAGCGCTGCCGGTCCACCAGGCCATCGCGGTCTTGGAGACCGTATTGACCGCGACAGCCAGCAGGATAGCCCGAACCGCGGTGGCATGCTGCAAATCCTGCTCGGCAGCCTCTGCGCCGAGGCGCGCCATGGCTATCGTGAGCGCATCGACATCCACGATGCCGGACAGGGCCGCGACCAGAAATACGCCAATGTCGCCGTAGGCCCGCCGCAGCAATTCGGCGGTGAGGGCCACGCCGCCGATGAGCGCCGCGAGCTTCAACGCCATTCCGAGCGCCAAGGGATTGCCGATCTGCAGGTTCGGACTCTGGCGGCCACCCTGGCCCCAGAGGAAGACGGCTGCGCCGCAGGCGAGCGCCACGCCTGCGGCGGCGAGCGGAGGGGCCAGGGGCGTCAGCAAGGCGGGGTTCAGAACGACCGCGACCACGGCGACGCGCATCAACATCACGGTCCCTGACATCAGGATCCCGGCGCTGAGAAGCCCCGCGGCCTCGCGGTGCTCGCGGCCAAGGCGCCCGAAAGCCAGCGTCGTCGCCGTGGACGAGGCGAGCCCCCCGGCGACGCCCGTCAGGAGAATGCCGAGCCGCGCCCCAAATGCTTTGACGGCAATGTAGCCGCCGAAGGAAATCGCCGCGATCAGGATGGCCAGCAGCCAGATCTCGTGCGGGTTGATGGCGCCCCACGGATCAATCCGGCGGTTCGGCAGGATCGGGAGCAGCAAGAACGACATGGCCAGGAGCGTCAGGGCGGCGCGGATCTCTTCCCATGTCAATGACGCCACCCAGCGATGCAGGCTTTCGCGGAGGGCCAGGAGCAGGGTCATGGCCACCGCGCAGGCCGCCGCGATGAGCAGTTCACCCGTCACCGCCATCGCGCCCAGCAGGAACGTCAGCATGCCGGCGATGACGGAGGTGGCGCTGAGATTGCGTTCGGCGCGAGCCTCAAGCCAGTGGAACGCCGCAAAGGCCGCTGTATAGGCCGTGAATGCGAAGCCAAGGATCGCGCCGCCGGCCTTCAGCGACAAGAGGGCGGCTACGCCGCCCATCAGGCCCGACAGCGCAAAGGTGCGAAAGCCCGCGGCGCGCTGATGATCCTCTTCCTCACGGGTCCGCCAGCCGCGTTCGAGGCCGACCAAAAGGCCGATCGCCAGCGAGACGGACAATCGGCTGAGTATCTCGATCTGCTCCATTGCGCTGCAATTCCCGCGTTCTTCGCCTTCGAGATGGCGGTTCTCTGCCATATAGAGTTGAATTCCGCCTCACAACGGGCTTCAACGGGGTTCCCCGTCAGGAAAGCCCATGCTGCAGACGATCACGACATTTCTGGATGGTTTCGGGCTTCTTGTCTTTGCGACATCGGGGGCGCTCGTCGCCTCGCGCAAAGAAATGGACATTGTGGGGTTCGCGCTGCTTGGGACGGTCACGGGCATCGGCGGCGGCACGCTGCGCGACGTGCTTCTGGGCCTGACGCCGGTCTTCTGGATCGAAAATCCCACAGCGTTGCTGGTGTGCGTTGCGGTGTCGTGCGTGGTGTTCTTCACGGCGCATATTCCGCAATCGCGCCTGCGTCTCCTGCTCTGGTTCGACGCACTCGGTCTGGCGCTCTTCGCGGTGACCGGGGCCGAGCGCGCCATGCTGGCGGGGGCGGGGCCGGTCGCGGCGGTGACCATGGGAGTGATCACCGCGACATTCGGGGGCATGATCCGGGATGTGCTGGGCGGTGAAAGCCCGATGATTCTTGCCCATGAGATCTATGTAACGGCAGCCTTGCTCGGCTCGACTGTTTTCGTCGGTCTCGTGACGCTCGGCGTTCCGCACGAGGCGGCTCTCGTGAGTGGTTTTTGCGCGGGGTTCGCGTTGCGCGGCGCGGCGCTGCATCGTGGCTGGAGCCTACCGCGATACCGCCCTCGCGGCATAAGCGACTGACATGCGCCCCGACGCGCCGACCAACGCTCGCTGACGCCGGGCTATTTCAGGATTTGACAGGTCCATTCAGGCCCTGCGCGATCTGTTCGATTCGGGCGGCGGCGCGGTCGAGATTTTCGGCCACGGCGTTGACCCAGCCGGACGATGCGTCTTCGGCGTTCATGCTGGCCTCCCGAAGATTGCTGACGCTATTCTCCAGAGCGACGATCTTGCGGCGGCTTTCAGCGAGGTCGTCGGCGATCATGATGGCGGCCATCACGGTCAGGCGCTGGTCCCCGATCTCGCCAAAACTCTTGCGCAATTCAGCTATCTTTTGATCCACCTGGGCGGCGAGCCCCTCGAGATGTGCCTCTTCGCCTTCTCCGCAGGCCATGCGAAAGGTGCGGCCGGCGATCGTGACGTTGACCTGCGACATATCCTAGCCCTCCGCATCGGCGTCAGAGGCGTCGGGATCAAGCGCTTCCGGAGAGCCGGGCTCGCCCAAGACCGCCCGAATGGCTTCGCTGGTTCGACTGAGGCGGCGCGCCACTTCGAGGTTTGCTTCCTCCAGTTTGCGAGTTCTGGCGGCGGCGCCGTCAAGCTCCACCGCGAGGCGCGACCGGTCATCCTGCATCACGGCGAGCTCTTCCTCGAGGTCGGCGCGGCGGGCATCGGCGATGGAACGACGCTCGGCCGCGGCCTCGAGATGATCGAGAGCGGCGGACAGCCGTTTCAAAGGAGCATCTAGACGATCTGGCAGCTTCATGACTTCGTGAGTTGCGGTGGCCCATTTGGGAGATTCGCTCCCAAGGCGTCAACGCGCGCCGGCGCGCCGCCCACAAGACATTAGCATGCTATCGGCGGAGCGAAGGCTTGATTGGCCGCAGTTTATCCCAAGAAATGCTGTTTTGACGCCTTGGCGGGCCGTCTCGTCGCGTTGACAGGTGGGGTCCACCTGCTATCAAACCTCCCGCTTGCGATTTTTTGCGATCACGTCTCCGGGCCAAGCCTTCCGCCGGCGCCGCCGTTCCCGGGCCGCATGTGATCGGACATGACCAGTCATTGGAAATGAGCCCATGAGCGTTACACACGAGTCGATGGCCAATGCGATCCGCGCCCTTTCCATGGACGCTGTCGAAAAGGCGAAGTCCGGCCATCCGGGCCTGCCCATGGGCGTCGCCGATATCGCGACCGTGCTGTTCACCCAGGTGCTGAAATACGACGCGACGGATCCGAAGTGGCCGGATCGCGACCGTTTCGTGCTGTCTGCCGGCCATGGATCGATGCTTCTGTATTCGCTGCTCTATCTCACCGGCAATCCGGAAATGACGATCGAGGAGATCAAAAACTTCCGTCAGCTCGGATCGAAGACGCCGGGACATCCAGAAAATTTTGTGACGTCCGGCGTCGAGACGACCACGGGTCCGCTCGGCCAGGGCATTGCGACCGCAGTCGGCATGGCGCTTGCCGAGCGCATGCTGAACGCCGAATTCGGCGACGTCGTCGATCATCATACCTACGTGCTCGCCTCGGACGGCGATCTGATGGAGGGACTGTCTCAGGAAGCCATCGCGATTGCTGGCCATTTGCGCCTCAATCGCATGATCGTGCTGTTCGACGACAACGGCATTTCGATTGACGGGCCGATTTCGGTTTCGGACTCGGTCGACCAGGTGAAGCGCTTCCAGGCCTGCGGCTGGGACGCCGTTCGGGTCGACGGACATGACGCCAAGGCGCTGTTACGGTCGATCCGCAAGGCTCAGAAGTCCGACAAGCCGACGCTGATCGCCTGCAAGACGCAGATCGGATATGGCGCGCCGAAGCGCGCCGGGACGTCGAAGGCGCATGGCGAACCGCTTGGCGCCGAGGAAATCGCTGGCGCGCGTGCTGCGCTCAACTGGCCGCACGAACCTTTCGTGGTGCCGGAAGACGTCCTGGACGCCTGGCGCAAGGCCGGGCGCAAGGGCAAGCGCCTCGCCAAGGCCTGGCGCGAGGAGAAGCTTGGCAAGCTGGACGCCGGAAAGCGCGCGGAGTTCGAGCGTCGCCTCGCTGGAGACCTGCCTCCCGCCCTGGCCGATGTGGTTCGCGCCGCCAAGCTGCGGTTGGCGGACGACAAAACCGAGATGGCGACCCGCAAGGCGTCCGAGGCCGCGATCGGGGTTCTCGCCCCCGCCGTGCCTGAACTTGTTACCGGTTCGGCCGACCTTACCGGGTCGAACAACACCAAGGTTGCGGCGACGCCGGCGATCGGGCCGGGGCAGTATCTTGGACGGTTCGTGCATTGGGGCATTCGCGAGCACGGCATGGCGGCCGCCATCAACGGCATGGCGCTCCATGGCGGCTATATTCCGTCGGGCGCGACTTTCCTCGTCTTCGCGGATTATTGCCGCCCATCGCTGCGGCTCGCCGCCCTGATGAAGACACGAGTCATCCAGGTGATGACGCACGATTCCATCGGCCTCGGCGAGGATGGTCCGACCCATCAACCCGTCGAGACGCTGGCCTCGCTGCGGGCGATCCCTAACATGCTGGTCTTCCGTCCCGCCGACCAGACGGAGACTTACGAATGCTGGCAGGCGGCTCTCGAGGCGCGCAACTCGCCTTCGATCCTCGCGTTGACGCGGCAGAACCTTCCCGCAGTCCGCACGAGGTTCGTGGAAGACAACCTTTCGGCCCGGGGCGCCTATGAACTGTCGCCGGCGACCGGCGAAGCCAAAGTAACCATCTTCGCCAGCGGCTCGGAAGTTTCGGTTGCGTTGGGAGGACAGGCGCTGCTTCAGGAGCAGGGGATCGGGGCGCGGGTCGTCTCGGTGCCGTGCCTGGATTTGTTTCAGGAGCAGGACGAGGCCTATCGCGCTGAAGTTTTGGGCGCTGCGCCGGTTCGCATCGCCGTCGAGGCGGCCATTCGGCAAGGCTGGGACGCCCTCATCGGGGACCGGGGAGGCTTTGTGGGCATGTCAGGCTTCGGTGAGAGCGCTCCGGCCGCTAAACTTTACCAACACTTTAAAATTACACCCCAATCCGTCGTCGAAGCGGCCCTGCAGCGTTTGCCGCGCTGATGTCACAAGGTTATGAAATCACACCAATGACGGGGCTGTGGCCCGGAAAAGCTTTACGAGGAGAAACGAAATGACGGTCAAGGTCGCGATCAACGGTTTTGGACGGATTGGCCGCAACGTGTTGCGGGCGATCGTGGAATCCGGCCGCAAGGACATCCAGGTCGTGGCGATCAACGACCTCGGCCCGGTGGAGACAAACGCCCACCTGTTACGTTTCGACTCTGTCCATGGCCGCGCGCCCTTCGAGGTAAAGGTCGACGGCGACACGATCGATGTCGGCTACGGCCCGATCAAGGTGACGGCGATCCGCAATCCGGCCGAACTGCCCCACAAGGCTCTCGGCGTCGACATCGCGATGGAATGCACAGGCATTTTCACAACCCGCGACAAGGCCAAGGCGCATCTCGACGCCGGCGCCAAGCGCGTCATTGTGTCGGCGCCCTGCGACGAGGCTGATCTCACCGTGGTGTTTGGCGTCAACCATGACAAGCTGACGAAGGATCATCTCGTCATCTCCAATGCGTCCTGCACCACGAACTGCCTTTCGCCCGTCGCGAAGGTGCTCAATGACGTGATCGGCATCGAGCGCGGCTTCATGACGACGATTCACTCGTACACGGGCGACCAGCCGACGCTCGATACGATGCACAAGGATCTGTATCGCGCCCGCGCCGCCGCCCTCTCGATGATTCCGACCTCGACCGGAGCCGCCAAGGCCGTCGGTCTGGTGCTGCCGGAACTCAACGGCAAGCTCGACGGCTCCGCGATCCGCGTGCCGACTCCGAATGTCTCGGTCGTCGACCTCAAGTTCGTGGCCAAGCGCAAGACGACGGCCGAAGAAGTCAACGCCGCCATCAAGGCTGCAGCCGATGGCCCCATGAAGGGCATTTTGGGCTACACCACGGCCTCGAACGTCTCGATCGACTTCAACCACGATTCACATTCGTCGGTCTTCCACATGGACCAGACGAAAGTGCTCGAAGGAACGTTCGTGCGTATCCTGTCCTGGTACGACAATGAATGGGGCTTCTCGAACCGCATGAGCGACACGGCCGTCGCGATGGCGAAGCTGATCTGATCAAAACGGGGCGCGACGCAGACAGCGGACGCGCCCCTCTCATTTTAGCCTTGTCCTGATCTCTACGCCTCTCCGGAGTTTTCCGTCCCCATGAGTTCTTTCCGCACCCTCGACCAGGCAGATGTCGCCAGCAAACGCGTCCTTTTGCGTGTTGATCTCAACCTGCCGATGGAAAATGGGCGGATCTCCGATGCGACCCGGATCGAGCGCATCGTGCCGACCATCAAGGAATTGTCCGGAAAGGGCGCCCGCATCATCCTGCTGGCGCATTTCGGGCGCCCGAAGAATGG